>JAIXQU010000079.1 GCA_027485575.1 Cytophagaceae bacterium | reverse complement strand
ATCTGGCTAGGTTTTTTAAAGACTTGTGTAAAGATTTTCGAATCTTTGAAGAATTGTATTCCAGTTAAACTCAGTTTGCACCATCATTTTTGCACGCTCGCTCATGGCTTTAAATTTCCCCTGTTTCCATTGAAGATACAGGTTTTGGAGCGCAATTTCAATGGCTTCTCTATTGCTATCCGGAACGGCAATTCCACAATCGTATTGTAGAACCAGCTCCGCAAGATTGGTGGCCTCGGTTACCAAAACGGGTAAACCATAGCCTGCAGCTTCAAGGATGGAAGCCGGTAATCCTTCGCTGCGGGAGGGATGGGCAAAAATATCCATTTGGGTTAGAATGTTTTCCTTGTCAATACCAAAACGGCTGCCCCAGAATTTTACTTTTTTACAAAGTCCTTTGGATTCAACTACCTTTTCAAACTTTTCTTTTTCAGGACCATCGCCCACTATCCAAAGGACAGAATCGGGTTGTTCTTTGTTGAATTTCTCAAAGGCATCTACCAATAAATCAAGTCCTTTGGTGTACACATCAAGATTTCCTACAAACCCTATGGTGAATTTCCGGTCCTCAAAAGGATCAGGCTCGAAATCAAATCCTTCCTTCTCGAAACCATAAGGCAAAATCACCGATTTTTCGGTTTTAAAAATTGTTTGTAATCCTTTCATCTCAGATGACCCAAGGCAATGGATTTTAGTGGCGTTTTGAAGCAGCTTTTTTTCAAAATATTTGAAATACAGCTTTTTAAGCAGCTTGCTTCTTTTCATGGCCACCATGTTATAGGCACCATGGGGTGTAAAAACAAAGGGAATCCCAATGGTTTTCAATATCCCGGAAATGGCCGCAAAAACCGGAATCCAGCCGCCATGAATGTGAACTATGGCTTTCCCTTTTTTCTCTTGTAAGGCAGCGTTTAAACCCGAAGGAACTGAAAATGGATTGACTGAAGCTTTGAAGAGTTTTGTTTTAAATTTTCTGTCTTCATAATTCTCAGAAAGGTCTTTTGCTATTCCCCATACCGAAACCGATTGGCCATTTTTTGCCTGTCGGGTGGCCAGTTGATACACAACTTTGTTTACCCCGGTCATACGGTCGGGCTTGGCTTTACCAATTACGATATGTATTATTTCCATAAAATAATTTGCTTGCTGACCAAGGTTTTGTTCCAGCAAGTCAGCATGAAAAGTTGATTAATCACCAAACCTGTTAAAATACCCCAGAACTGAAAATGCCCATGTAAAAATCTGAAAATGAGCATGCTGAAAGCGAATGCAAGTACAAAAACTATGAATGTAGTTTGATTTAGGATTCCCATCCGAATGGCCACACGAACGGGATTTCCCACAAAAATGCAGGTGAACAAAACCAAAATCTCTTTAAGGATGGAATGATAGGATTCAAATTTTGGGCTTCCTGCCACCACCATTACTTCTTTGGAGAAAATGAAAAGTAAAATCAGGCCAGCCACCAATGGCCAGCCATTGGTTTTGAATGAAGAAATGAGGAATGCCTTAGAATTTGCCACAAATGTTTGTAACAATCGGCTGGCCTCGGCAAGCAAATGATTTTCGAAATTTTGAAACACTACTCAGAGAATAAAGAGCAAAGACTGGGCCAGTTAGAAATCGACCAAGGTTTTATTCTTGTATAAATTCCGGAAGTGACTGTAAATTAGTTGTTTGAATTCCCTATGAGTACAGCATTTAACAAAATTCGTACACTTTGTTTTTGTGTGGAGAATGAAATAGTTTCCAGTTTTTGGAAGAAATTTCTATAAATTGGAAAACTGAAAGCCCAACCAGGAGAGAATGAAAATAAGCCAATCGAAGGGAAAAATCAGGTTTAGGGAATCAATTTCCGGGTGGAGCTTCGGTCCGAAAACAACAGAAATCTGCATTTCCGGCACCAGGGGTGCCCAATGTAATTAGAAATAGAAAAAAGACCGGACAAAGCTCCGGAGGAGCGTCACATAATGGGCTTATTATTAATTAGGGCCTGCTGAAAAAGTTACAAGTAGCTTATTTTAAATATTATATGGATCTTTTTTATAATCAAGTGCATGATTTTACACCGAAACAGCCAAAAGTATTGCACTTGTATTTTAAATTTTCGTTTCTCTTTTCCTATCCTAACCTCACCCCAACCCCTCTCCAGAGGAGATGGGCTTGATAGTTAATAACATGCGCACTTAAAAAATCTACGGCGAACAATTGAGGGCCATGTTGTACTTTTTCAGTGGCCCCTAATTAATTATGATGCCTGTGATGTTAAATCCCGAACCAGACCAGTATTTGTCGGGTTTGATTCCAACCAGAATATGAACCTGGTCAGGCATTTCATTCAGCGTGAATGGCGTTGCCTCCCTTTAAACAGCGAAAACAAAATGAACAAAGGGTTTGTAAATGGGGTGTTAGATATTTTAGTTGGTAAATAAATCATATCGCTTCTCTGAAGCTTTTTATGGTATTTCTTCGAGCTATTGATTTTTTACCCCGCTGGGGTCAAAGCAAAACAATGTTGCTGCAGGTCACAAAATCTGGAATGTCAAAATCTGGATATTTCAGGGCAACCCATTGGCTTGGTGGTCAGACCCGATAGAAAATTTCCTCCCCAGCTTTTTTCTCTGGCCTTAGTTTAGACCCGGCAAAACCGCCTGTTGGCAGCCATGTATTTCTTAACGGCAATTCAGCGTTAAAATCCGGAAAACCCAATTAAATGTGTTTGCTGAAGCTGATACCAGAATGCAAGCCATTGTTCATATTTTCACCTGCAAAAACTTCAGCGAAGTGGTGACTTTGGCGGCAGATGGCGGTTTCGGGAAAGGAACCTGGTTAATAAAAAATTTAAGAATGTTTATTGAACATTTTCATACGGATTATCCAATAGGTTTTTAATGCCAGGAATCACAATAAAAAAACACCTCCGGGGTTTGGGGTATAAAAAAAACGGAATCAAGGCATTGCGAAGCTTTAAAGTTTCAAATGAGTAATCCGGGTTTAAGAAGTCTTTCTTGATTTTTAATTTTAAAATTTGATTTAACCTTGACTTTAGATTGCAATAAACCTCAACGATTTATAAAATCTTATGGGTTTATGTTTGCATTTTCATAATTTAATTTACTTTTGCCAGCGAAAAAAAACCAATGACATAGACCACAACATTCTTAATGTCTGAAATAATATAATCAGCGTTAGTTTATTCCTGCTTCTTAAAACTGGTAATTTTATAAACAAAAAAGAAAAAACTTAGATACCCACAATATGTGTTGGCATTGGTTTATTTCATTTCTTGTGTATACCAACCTCCTGGGCAAAAACAAACTACTGTCTTACACTGATTTTTTTTAAGCCCACTCTGCAGAGGGACAGTGCAGGGAAAACCAAGAACCAATGAAAAAAATCTTCCTATTTGCCTTTTGTCTTCTAACTTTTGACTTTTTACTTTTCGCCCAGGCCCCCCAAGGCATTCCTTATCAGGCCATCGCCCGGAATGCCAGCGGGGTAGCCATAGCCAACACAGCGGTAAAAGTACGTTTCTCCATCCGGGACAGCATCGCCACCGGCGCCATCAAATACCAGGAAACCCATAGTGCCACCACGTCGGCGCTGGGTTTGTTTTCGGTGAATGTGGGCATGGGCACGGTGGTAAGTGGTACGTTCTCCGGCATCAATTGGGGTAAGAATGCCAAGTTTTTGCAGGTGGAATTGAATACAACAGGTGGCACAACTTATACCGATTTGGGTACTACGCAGATGATGAGTGTGCCGTATGCATTGTTTGCCGGGCAGGCCGCAACTTCACTTGCTGGAAATAATCTAGGCAATGGGTTTACAATGATTTCAAACTTTTCTCCACCAAAAATTGTAAATCAGACCTTATCATATTATAATTTAAAAGAGTCAATTGATTATTGTTATAATCTAGTTGAGGGTGGGTACAGTGACTGGAGGTTGCCCACTCTTGAAGAGATAAAAACAGATTTTACACTTAATGGTACTACGTTAGCTGATGGTAGTCCACGTTACTATGGCTTCACACTTACACAAGTTGGCTATTCTAACCAATGGTGGATGATTAATGACGGAATTACAAACGGATCGTCCTCAGGAGGGAATAATCAGATCAAATGTGTAAGATAAATTTCAATTTTTTTATGAGAATATTTTTTACAATAGATACTTAATGGTATGATTACTAATTTCCTCAAAACATTTATTTTATTTTGCCTTCTAAGTTTTGACTTTTTACTTCTCGCCCAGGCCCCCCAAGGCATCCCCTACCAGGCCATTGCCCGTAACGCAAGCGGCGTAGTCATTGCCAGCACGGCGGTAAACGTGCGCTTCTCCATCCGGGACAGCATCGTAACAGGCGCCATCAAATACCAGGAAACCCATAATGCCACGACCTCGGCCTTGGGTTTGTTTTCGGTAAATGTGGGTATGGGAACGGTGTTAAGCGGAACGTTCTCTGGCATCAACTGGGGCAAGAACGGCAAGTTTCTGCAGGTGGAATTGAATACAACAGGAGGAACTACTTATACTGATTTGGGAACCACGCAGATGATGAGTGTGCCGTATGCGATGTATGCGGGCGTCGCAGGGAGTTCTAGTCAAATAAATCCAAGTTACACTCCCTCTGCTGATTCGGTTTTGACATTAGTGGGAGTTACTAAATTGCCTGAAGGAAGCTATGCAGTTCCAGCAAATGAAACTTGGAAGATTGTTTCCATTACTGTTCCAAAAGAAGTTAACTCTACTGAATTTAGAATTAATAAAACGGGATGTAATACTATTTCTTCAACTTCGGCAAACTGTTTGTATGAAGCAAATTCGTATTTATTTAGTATAAAAATCGGTCAAGTACAGTATTCTGAAAAGATTTCGCCTGGTTACAGTCAGTCCGCCACTAATTGTAGTGAATGTCCGCCTTATATTGTAAAACCTTGGCCGGGTTACATTTCTAGTGGATATTCAAGTCTTCAATTGCCATTATGGGCAAATGGGGGTGAATTGATTTCTATTGGAAGATTATTTTTAGTTTATGTTGAAAAATACCGATAAAAGAATATCTCTGATTTCTGCCTAAAAGACTAATACCCAAAATCCATTCAACAATAAATCAACTCAGAACTTTAATCATCAATATGGAAAAGATACTCTTACTCCTTTTATGCCTCGTTTCGGCTGCAGTTTTCGCCCAAGCCCCCCAGGGCATCCCTTATCAGGCCATCGCCCGGAATGCCAGCGGGGTAGCCATTGCCAACACGGCAGTGAAAGTGCGCTTCTCCATCCGGGACAGCATAGCCAACGGGCCGGTGCGTTACCAGGAAACCCACAACCCGACCACCTCGGCGCTGGGTTTGTTTTCGGTAAATGTGGGTATGGGCATGGTGGTAAGCGGTACCTTCTCCGGCATCAACTGGGGCAAAAATGCCAAGTTTCTGCAGGTGGAAATGGATGCCGCCGGAGGAGCCAACTACGTTGACCTGGGCACACAGCAAATGTTATCGGTTCCCTACGCAATCCGGGCTGGAAGCGTTGACCCGGTTGTTGGAGAAAGCACAATAAAGAATCTTACCAGTCTATTATACCTTTCCACCGGATTTTAAAAATGAAAAAATATGTCTGTATTATAGCCTTTCTACTCATTGGATTTGAGGGATTTGGGCAAGGAAATTTGCAGTTTAATCAGGTTTTGACATTTAAAGGAGAATTCATAATAGGAAGCCCTGAGTTTTCAACAACCTATACAGTACCAGTAGGAAAGGTTTGGAAAATTGAATATCTGACTAAATCTAAGTTTAGGAATGGTACAGGATACCCTTATTTGGCACCAGTAATTAATGGAACTCCAATGGAAATTGATGCAGATTCAAGCCCCATTTGGCTAAAATCAGGTGATACTATTGCCTACCAGAATTATGGCTATTATTACGCTTCACAATCCACTTATCGTTTAGATGGCACATGGCTCATATCGATAATCGAATACAACATCATCCCATGAAAAAGCTACTCCTTATCATTCCTTTTTTACTAATTTCAATTGGCTTGCGGGCGCAGGGAAATTTACAATTTAATCGGGTATTCACATTGGAATCTGCTCCAGCAACAATTACCAACGGTCCAAATGTGGTTAAATCATTAATTGTTCCGGTTGGGAAAATCTGGAAAATTGAGGCAGCAAGCTTTATTTCAAACGGATCCTCTGGTGAGTTTGGAATTTTCTCGATTCTCCTTGGCAATTCAGCATTAAAATCAGTTGGTAGTGGAATGGAAAGTATAACAAATCTTCCATACTGGCTTTCATCTGGTGATTACCAGTTGAAAGCTTATGTGCCCAATCCAGTTACAGGAGCAATAATTTCCTTGAATGTCATCGAATACAATATCATCCCCTAACTATGAAAACCCTATACACTTTTTGCCTGCTTCTAACTTCTGACTTTTTACTTCTTGCGCAAGCGCCGCAAGGCATTCCGTACCAGGCCGTCGCCCGAAATGCCAGTGGACAGGCCATTGCCAGCACGGCGGTAAAAGTGCGTTTCTCCATCCGTGATAGCATCGCCACAGGCGCCATAAAATATCAGGAAACCCACAACCCGACCACCTCGACGCTGGGTTTGTTTTCGGTCAATGTGGGCTTGGGCACAATTGTAAGCGGTACGTTCTCCGGCATCAACTGGGGTAAAAATGCCAAGTTTTTGCAGGTGGAACTGGATCCGGCGGGAGGCACAGCTTATACCAATTTGGGTACAACGCAGATGATGAGTGTACCTTATGCATTGCATGCGAATGCAATTAAATTTATAACAAGCTTTAGTGGTGATACCCTTTATTCCGGTGGAGGGAATTTTCTGATAATTCCGGGAATTTCTGCTTCCAATCAACAATATGAATTGCCCGTTACAGATATAGATGGAAATGTATATCAAACCGTCCGAATCGGAAACCAGGTTTGGATGAAAGAGAATTTGAAAGTTTCAAAATATAAGAATGGCGATAATGTCCCAACTGGTCTTTCGGGAGGTGTTTGGCAGAGCACTACCTCAGGCGCATTTGGAGTTTATAATAATTACAACGGAAATAATGTCACTTATGGCAAATTATATAATTGGTATGCAGTAAAAGATTCTAGAGGGTTATGTCCTAACGGATGGCATGTTCCTAGTAAAAATGAATGGATTGTTTTGACCTCCTATCTTGGAGGTACTTCGATTGCTGGAGGTAAAATGAGATTAGTCTCTGCTTTATGGAAAAGCCCAAATGCCGGAGCCTCTAATGAAAGTGGTTTCTCTGGTTTACCTGGAGGTTATCTAAACGATGTTGGAGCTGCTAATCTTGAGGGTGATTATGGATATTGGTGGTATTTCGATAACAATGCCTATTATGGATACACAAGTTCTTTTGATAGCAATTTTAATCATATAAGTGGCGACAATAAACAATTTGGCTACTCAGTCCGCTGCCTAAAAGACTAATCCCCCAAATTATTAATTAACAAAGAATCTACAAAATCAACCAAATGAAAAAGATATTCTACCTTCTATTTTACCTCGCCTCGGCTGCATCTTCGGCCCAGGCTCCCCAAGGCATCCCCTACCAGGCCATTGCCCGGAATGCCAGCGGTGTGGCAATCTCTAATACCGCAGTAAAAGTGCGCTTCTCTATCCGGGACAGCATTGCCACCGGGCCGGTGAAATATCAGGAAACCCACAACCCAACCACCTCGGCGCTGGATGCCTCGCGTCTTTATTGTATTTCACCTGACAAATAGTTCGGTTCAATAGCATGGAAATAAAGAAAACAACTCTTTACATTGATACTTCTGTAATTGGTGGATATTTCGATCAGGAATTTCTGACTGAGACGAGGTTGCTGCTCGATAACCTTCACCATTCGAATTTTGTGGTCATGTATTCATCGGTAACAGAAGATGAGCTGCTTAATGCCCCGCAGCAAGTCCAAGAGCTTCTTGGCCAAATCCCCGATAACCTTAAAATCAGGGTTGAATTAAGCAGGGAGGCTGTCCTTCTTGCGGATGCCTACATTGCTGAAAAAGTTGTTGGAAAAACCAGCCGGGAAGATTGTCTGCACATTGCGCTGGCCACCCTGCATCATGCAGATGTGCTGGTAAGCTGGAACTTCAAACACATCGTGAATATTTTTCGGATCCGAGGATACAATATGGTTAATTTGAAGTTTGGATATAAGACCCTTGATATAAGATCGCCAAAAGAACTTATCAACTATGATGACCAATAAAAAACAGGATGCTGTACCGGAAGGTTTCCGGGCAGTGAAATACATGCGTGAGGTTCGGGACAGAATTTCAATAGATATTCAGGACATGAGTTTTGAAGAGCTGATTGCTTATTTTAAAAAGCGAAGATTGGAAGCTGCAGACAAAAATGCACACTAGAACAGAAAGGAACTATTTTTATGAAAGCATAATGTATAATTTTACCGCATAAAACCACACTACTACATGAAAATCAACATCCCCCGTCCCGGTTCATATGCTCACGTGTCCTTAAGAGTTGCAGAAGTATCCCCTGCTATGGCCAAAGCCAATTTACCATTACAAGAAAATTAATTAAAGTATAAGATAATCCGATATTGTTCTCATGAAAAATCAAATACCCAGGCAATCACTCCTGTTTTTCTTTTGCTGGCGCTTTCGTCGCCATTTCGTAGCGCTTTGCGCCACTCAACTTCTTACTTTTGACTTCTTTATAAAAGCCCAGGCCCCACAAGGCATCCCCTACCAGGCCATCGCCCGCAACGCAAGCGGCGTAGCCATTGCCAGCACGCCTGTGATGGTGCGCTTCTCGATCCGGGACAGCATCGCCATCGGCGCCATCAAATACCAGGAAACCCACAACCCAACCACATCGGCCCTAGGTTTGTTCTCGGTGAATGTGGGTATGGGTACGGTGGTAAGCGGCACCTTTTCCGGCATCAACTGGGGTAAAAATGCTAAGTTTTTGCAGGTGGAATTGAATACCACGGGAGGCACGACCTTCACTGATTTGGGAACAACGCAGATGATGAGTGTGCCGTATGCTCTGTATGCTGGAAATACTGTTGCAGGTGCTTCAGAAAGTAATTATTATACTAAACCCTCCATTTACAGTCAGCCTTCGCAAGGAGCCACTTTTTTCTACACTGAAGCTGTTAATTATTGTTTCAACCTAGTTGAAAGTGGTTATTCAGATTGGAGGATTCCTTCAATTCAAGAAGTTGAATATTTGAGAGATATCGTTGGTTTAAAGTTGTCATTTGATTATTGGACAAAATCCTCAGAACAACAAGTATTAGGTTTTGGCAATGGAGTTGGTGCTTCAACCTTTACTACATTAAATAGTGCTGCATGGATTACCCATCCGGGAGGCCAAGCCCCATCCAGTCTTCCAGCAATTTGTGTCCGATAATATTTCAAATTTCACTAATGAAAAATCATATCCTCAGCGCTTTAGCCATCACACTAATTACTAACTACTTTGCACCAACTACTTGCATTGCCCAAGCTCCCCAAGGCATCCCTTACCAGGCCATCGCACGAAATGCCAGCGGAGTGGCCATTTCTAATACCGCAGTAAAAGTACGTTTCTCCATTCGGGACAGCATCGCCACTGGCGCCATCAAATACCAGGAAACCCACAACCCCACCACCTCGGTGCTCGGGTTGTTCTCGGTAAATGTGGGCATGGGCACAGCGGTAAGCGGCACTTTCTCCGGCATCAACTGGGGTAAAAATGCCAAGTTTCTGCAGGTGGAACTGAACACCACTGGAGGTACCACTTACACCGATTTGGGCACGACGCAGATGATGAGTGTGCCGTATGCGTTGCAGGCGAATGGGATTAAAATGAAAACCAGCGCAACTGGTGATACCCTTTACACTGGTGGTGGAAATTATTTAATTATTCCCGGAGTTTCCATCTTAAATTTAGGTGTATTCAATCCAAATTTAACTTATAGCACGATAAGCGATGTGGAAGGAAATAGCTATAAAACTATCACAATAGGCAATCAAACCTGGATGGCGGAGAATTTGAAAGTAAGCAAATATCGAAACGGTACCGCCATAACGACGAACTTTACTGATTTAGAATGGCAAAATGCTACGATTGGTGCTTATGCCATTTACGGCAACAATGCAACCAATAATTCCACCTTCGGTAAGCTGTACAATTGGTATGCGGTTTCAGATTCACGGGGTCTCTGCCCAGCTGGATGGCATGTTCCTACAGATCCGGAATGGTCAAGCCTGGAAGATTATTTGGGGGGCTATCTTGTTGCTGGCGGTAAACTGAAAAGCCTAACTTCTTTATGGGCTTCTCCTAATTCAGGTGCTTCGAATAGCCTAGGTTTTTCAGGTCTTCCCGGAGGTGCCAGAGCCGAAACATCTTCCTATTTCGACCTTAATTCTGGAAGTTATTGGTGGACTTCATCACCGTATTCTTCAAACTTGGGATGGTTTCATTTCAGTCATACTGCCAACGCAGCTTCAAACCGTAATGGATTCTCCAATAAAGGAGGCTTCTCCGTCCGCTGCCTCAAAGACTAATCCTTCATCAATCTTAAAAAAATACCACATTACTTTACCTTTCTACAAAATGAAAAAGCTCTTTCTCTTCTCCTTTTTACTTTTTACTTCTTCCTTTTTACTTTTCGCCCAAGCCCCTCAAGGCATCCCCTACCAGGCCATCGCCCGAAATGCAAGCGGACAGGCCATTGCCAGCACGCCTGTGAAGGTGCGTTTCTCCATCCGGGACAGCATCGCCACCGGCGCCATCAAATACCAGGAAACCCACAACCCAACCACCTCGGCGCTGGGTTTGTTTTCGGTCAATGTGGGCATGGGCACGGTGGTAAGTGGAACCTTCTCCGGCATCAACTGGGGCAAGAATGCCAAGTTTTTGCAGGTAGAAATGGATCCGGCGGGTGGTACAACCTATACCGATTTGGGAACTACCCAGATGATGAGTGTGCCGTATGCGTTGCAGGCGAATGGTATTAAAATGAAAACCAGCGCTATTGGGGATACACTGTTTACTGGTAATGGGAATTACCTGATTATTCCTGGCTTATCGGCAGCAAATCCGATTTTGAACCAACCCGAAGCACCTGTAACCGACATCGATGGAAATGTCTATCAAACTGTTCGCATTGGAACACAAGTTTGGATGGCAGAGAATTTGAAGGTTAGTAAATACAGGAATAGTAATCCTATTCCAACAGGCTTAACCGATATTCAGTGGAGCAGCACAGCAAGCGGAGCTTATTCAGTTTATAATAATGATCAGGCCAATAATGTAATTTATGGGAAGTTATATAATTGGTTTTCTGTCTCTGATTTAAGAGGATTATGTCCAACAGGATGGCATGTGCCGTCGGATCCGGAATGGTTTACGCTTGAAAAATATCTTGAACCATCGATTTCTAATCCTACTTCAATAGGAACTCGTGGCATTAATGCAGGAGGGCAGTTAAAAGCTGTATCAACTGCTTGGTTAAGCCCTAATACGGGCGCAACTAATTTGAGTGGATTTGGAGCAATTCCTGGTGGAAATCGGAATGATCAGGGGGTTTACACAATCCTCGGTTCAAATGGTTATTGGTGGTCTTCTACTTCATTTTCTTCAACAGATTCCTGGTTAAGATCGCTTTATTATGACTCAGCTGGTTCTAATAGAGGAGCAAATCTCAAAAAGAGCGGCTTCTCCGTCCGCTGCCTAAAAGACTAATCCTTAAAATCAAATCAACATAAAATTAAAAATCTAATTAAGTAACCATGAAAAAGTTCTTCCTCTTTCTTTTTGCCTTTTCAGCAATTGGTTTGCTGCAGGCGCAAAGCCTTAAGCCTTCGGTCATAGCCTCGGCTGGTGGCAATTATTCGGGCGCCAGCCTTCAGGTTTCCTGGACACTCGGCGAAACATTCACCCAAACCCTGGTCAACGGAAATGCCATGCTCACGCAAGGTTTTCAGCAGCCTGCCGTGGTGGCCTGCACCGCACCGGTTACCCCTTCCGTCACCGGCACCAATGCCATCTGCACCGGAGGAAATACCTCTTTCACTGCCACAGCCGCCAGCGGAATTTTAGCTACCACCACCTACAGCTGGACAGGCCCAAATGGCTTTACAGCAAGTACAGCCGCCATTCCAAATCTGACCGTAGCTGGTACTTATACCTGCACCATCAGCAATGGATCGGGTTGTAGCGTCTCTGTTTCCAGAATCCTTACAGCCAACGCTGCACCAACGGCCACCATCACACCCGCTACTTCCACCAGTTTCTGTACCGGAGGTTCTGTTGTGCTCAATGCCAATACGGGTACCGGCTTAACCTATGTCTGGAGGTTAAACGGTACTGCCATTACCGGCGCTACTTCAGCGAGTTATACGGCCAGCGCAGCTGGGTCTTATTCGGTAACGGTTACCAATGCAAGTGCCTGTTCTGCAACTTCTTTGGCAACGGTTGTAACGGTTAATACACCTCCAACAGCTAACATCACGGCAGCAACTTCTACCAGTTTCTGCACAGGAGGTTCGGTTGTTCTGAATGCCAATACAGGTACCGGCTTAACCTATGTATGGAGATTAAACGGTGCTGCCATTTCAGGCGCCACATCAGCAAGCTACACTGCGTCAACGGCTGGTTCTTACTCTGTAACGGTTACCAAAGCTGGCAACTGTTCTGCCACATCTCCCTCAACCGTAGTAACTGTAAATACACCACCTTCGGCCACGGTTTCCGCCTCCGGCACGCTTAACATTTGTACGGGTGGTTCGGTTACACTCAGCACCCCGGCAGTTTCCGGCCAGACCTATGTGTGGAGGAACAACGGCACGGCCATTACCGGTGCAACATCCAATTCTTATACCGCAAGTGCCGCCGGTTCTTACTCGGTAACGGTTACCTCGGCCGCCGGTTGTGCCACAACTTCTTCATCCTCGGTGGTTACCCTGAATGCCATCCCGGCAACGCCAAGCACCCTTACCGGTCCAACCATGATTTGTACCCTCACTTCTGGAACTTATACGGCCTCGACCGTAACGGGCGCTGTTTCCTACAGCTGGACGCTGCCTTCCGGATTAACCGGAACTTCTACGACCAACAGCATTGCGGTGGCCATTAACGATCTTGCCTTTACCAGCGGTGCGGTTACGGTAAAAGCCAACACGGCGTTTTGCACCTCGGCTGCCAAATCACTCACTATTGCGAAGGTTCCGGCGACACCGTCCTCGCTTACCGGCAGCCCAACCGTAACCTGCGGCATTACTACCGGTTCTTACACTTCTTCTACCTCCATCGGTGCAACCTATTACAGCTGGACACTTCCAACCGGATACAGCGGAACATCTGCCACCAACAGCATCAACACCAGCATTAACAACAGCGTGTTCACCAGCGGCAGCATTACTGTAAAAGCCGGCAATATCTGCGGCATCTCCGGGGCTAAATCGCTTTCGGTAAGCAAGGTGCCTTTTGTACCTTCCAGTATTTCCGGTCCAACGATAACCTGCGGTCTCACAACGGCGACATATACCGCCGCCACCGGCAGTAATGTGAGTTCCTACACCTGGACCCTTCCTGCCGGCATTACCGGAACTTCCACCACCAATGTGATTACCGTGAGCATCGACAATTCGGTATTCGTATCCGGCAGCATTACAGCGAAAGCCAACAATGCCTGTGGTTCATCTGCAGCCAAATCTCTCACATTGAGCAAGGCGCCATTCACACCAACTACCATTACCGGTCCGGCACAGATTTGTGGATTAACAACTGCCACCTACACCTGCACGGCCATGACCGGCGCCACATCTTACAACTGGGTATTGCCAGCTGGCTTAACCGGTACTTCCACCACCAACAGCATTACAGTAGCGGTGAATCCATCGCTTTACACCAGCGGAAGTGTGAGCGTGCAGGCCGTTAACAGCTGCGCAAGTTCGGGAGCCAAAACACTGGCGCTTACCAAAGTACTGGCGGCTGTTACCACGCTCAGCGGTCCGGCTTCCATATGCGGACTTACAAGTGCCACCTACACTGCCACTGCGGTTACGGGCGCTACCGGTTATGCATGGGTACTTCCATCAGGCCTGACCGGAACGTCCAGCACCAACACCATTACTGTGGCAGTGAATCCAGCCAGCTTTACGACAGGTTCCGTTTCTGTGGCTGCCGTCAATGCCTGCGGAACTGGCGCTGCCAAAACTTTGGCTCTCAGCAAGATTCCGTCAACCCCAACCACCATTACCGGTCCGGCTGCCGCAGTTTGTGCCAGCAGTACTCAGACCTATTCCTGTACGGCCATGGCCAATGCCACATCCTATACCTGGGCTGTTCCAGCCGGAGCCGTGATCAACAGTGGTCAGGGGACAAACTCCGTTTCGGTTACTTTCCCGGCTACCTTTGCTTCGGGCACTGTAAGCGTAACGGCAAACTCCGTCTGCGGATCTTCGACCGCTAAATCTCTTAGCATTGCATCCACGACAGCCCAACCCGGAACCATCACCGGCACAACAACCAATCTTTGTGCCGGTGGCTCTTTCACTTACAGCATTGCGGCCGTAACCGGTGCCACATCCTACACGTGGACAGCCCCAGCAGGATGCAGCTTCTCTGGCTCAAGCACCGGAACTTCGGTGAGCCTTGTTGTACCAGCAGGATTTGTGAGTGGAACTTTGTCCGTTGTGGCCAACAATGCCTGTGGGGCAAGTGTTTCCCGCACTTTAGCCTTACTCGGCGCACCGGCAACACCAGCATCCATTACCGGACCAGCTTCAGTTTGTCCATCCGCATCTGGATTAATTTTCAGTACACCTGCGGTAACGGGCGCCACTTCTTATGCATGGACAGTTCCAACCGGAGCCAGCATCACAGCAGGAACGGGCACAAGTTCCATTATAGTTAAATGGGGAACAATTGCTGGATCTGTCAGCGTAAAATCAGTGAATGCCTGCGGAACCAATGCCACGGCCAGAACCTATGCCGTTGCACTCGCTGCTTGTCGCTTAGGAGAGGAGCCAACAGAAGAAGCCAGTGTGTTGGTTTATCCAAACCCGGGCAAAGACATCTTCCATGTGCGCACTGCAGGATTGGAGGGCAGTCATCTACGTGTTACCGATATGTTGGGTCGCGAAATTCTACGTACCGAAATCCAGATGAACGAAACGCAGGTTGAACTCAGCCGCATGCCTTCTGCCACGTACTTCTTCCGGATTGAAGGAAATAACTTTAACAAAGTGGTAAAGGTGGTGAAGAGGTAAACCATTTACAGGCAAATGACCGTGTCAATAATAAGAAAAGAGAGCCGTCCGGAAAAGGCGGTTCTTTTTTGTGGCACAGGAAATTTCCATGGATAGCGAAGGTTTTCACCAGAGATTTAAGCAGGCAATTCAGAAAAGTGAGTGTTTTAGAATCAGGTATTTTTCTTAAGAATCAAAAATTTAGTTGGTTTATCCCAATTAAGTTTTCATTTAATTTGCTTAAAATTAAGATTTTGCGGAATGCACCTTATTGAATTATATAAGTCTCTTCAGGACCACAAAGTTCGATATTTACTTTGTGGTGGTCTGGCCATCAATATGTATGGAGTGCCAAGATCGACAGCAGACATGGATATAATCCTTGAATTGACCGAAGATAACATTGCTTTATTTTTAAAAGCCATTTCTACCTTTGGTTATCAGAATGCATTGCCGGTTTCATTGCTGGAATTTGCAGATGAAAACAAAAGAAAAATGATGGTTCAGGAAAGAAACCTGATTGCATTTTCTTTTTATAGTACTATTTATCAGTTTGTTACCTTGGATATTTTAATGGATATGCCATTCAGTTTTAATGAACTTTGGCAAAGGAAACAAATCCGGAAAACAAAAATCACCGAAGTATTACTGGTTTCAGTTGAAGACCTGATTGCCTTAAAAACCTATTCAAACAGAGAGCAGGATATTTTGGATATTGCCTCACTCAAAAAGATTTTTCCTGAAAAGTTTCTATGAGTCAGGCACCCAAAAAAGAAAACGAAAATGTTGGTTTCAGGTACCACGTTACCATGGAGCAAATCCGGGAGCACCAAAAGAAAACCCCGGAAGAAATTCTGGAATGGATTGAAGAATATGCACGTTTCCTCCATGCGTTTCAAACACCTGAAGACAAGGAACGCATGCGTATTCTGAAAAATAAGAAGACAACATGGGATTAAAAATCAGTCATAAACCCAAAATCCTCAATAGAAAAAGCTTTTGGTTTATGGATAATTGATTTTTACCTTAATTCCTCTACCTTGGAGGACTTGTCCCGAACTGGCTTCGGGATGATTCAGGTCAGGTTGTAAAGCATAGTAAATCAATCACTTACATCCTATTGCTTGATCAGGAATAAAAAAAGGATTCAAAAATGAATCCTTTTTTGAGTTTCTAAATCGAACCGCCTGAGAACTTATTCCGCCCCGTCAGCCTTTGCCCGCTCAATTGCCTTCTGGCCAATGGAATTGCCCATGGTTATACCCACTTCAATATCACTTCTGTAGTGAATGGCACCATATAAACGGCTCAAACTTGCTTCTTCTGCCATGGCAGAATATGCGGTCGCCCTTCCCGGATTAAGATGTCCCAAAATGGTTGATGCGGCACCACTAAAAGTGCTATGACCACTGAGATAAGCTGGAAAGTTTGGCAATCCGGTTAAAGTTTTGATTTCTGAATTTACCTGACTTGGCCTTGGGTTGAAGTAGTAGTATTTGGCATCCCAGCAGCAAATGGCAGCATCCATCAGGCTCATATTCAGCAGAGCCAGGTTTCTTGCCCAGCGGACCTCACTTAGTCTTAGTCCAACAAAGTCTTCGCAAGCTATGGCATTCCAATGTCCCGGAGGTGTGTAAGTGCCAACGCCATCACCCCAGAAATGAACAATTTTCATTTTTTCTCTGGTTGGGTTTTTGCTGTGGTACAGTACTTCATCCAGCTCCTTTTTGAATTGTTCCGAATTGGTAGATGGGGGAGGAGCGGGCCTACCCAGAACTACCTGATTTGTATCCAGTAAAAAACCAATTGTCTTTCCAAAAAAGGGAAGCATCGGAGGTCGCTTCGGGCTTTCCTGACTCACCCAGGCCAATTCTCCTTTTGCAGAAGTGTTGGTTTCCATATTTGCCCAATCTGCGGGCGTGCCTACCGATTTGCCAGCTCTGTCTGCTCTGGCTCTGGCCACAAATTTAGAAGCTACCAACTTGCCTAAGGCTTCACCAGCTTCTACCTCGCTGCGAACATTTGCGCCAACCATGATGCGGTAGTTTTTGCATTCCGTTAGTTTTTGCTGAATAAAATCCTGCTCACCAGGAAACATCAATCTTAAAATTGTTGCCGATGCTCCCGCTGCCACAGCTTCTTCGCATGGATAGGAAAAGTCCGTTGTAACCGGGATTAAAGTAGAAATGGATGGGTCGTTGACTGAAGGTCTTTGTCTTTTGTAAAAACTTTTGTAATATGATGCTGAAACCAATGCATCATACTGTGCTGTAGATAGATAAGCATATGCCCTGGCTGCATAAGGGGGATTTGAAAAAGGAAAATATGGATACGCCAAAGGGTTCGCTGCGTTTGGAATCGGATAGGTATTGTCCTCATTTTGATAGGGAGGCAAATTGTATTTTGCTACCAGTTCCCGCATGATTTCATTCCATCTCAATACCACGCCAGCGCTCCAGTATTTTACAATATCTTTTTCTTTGTCGGTCATTTTGTTTTGCCAGCTTTTTATTTCAAGCAATTCCAGTTTGTAGTCTGGAGCAGTGATGGCGATTGGGCTGGTAACCGGAAACTCATCTGCTTTGGTAAGTAAAATGGTTTTCCAACGCCAGGAAGCTGTGTCTGTCTTGGCTGGATTTAAGGCTTCAAATTCCATATTTCTGGACACGATTTCCTTTTCACATCCACTGAAAGCCAATGCACTTATGATAATTCCTGAAAGGATTAGGTTTGAAAATTTCATTTTATTTATCCTTTTTGTTAAACATAGCCTGATATACCAATCCTCCCGAAATCATATTTGCCTTTCCCATATTCCGACCCGCAAGGGTGAACATGCCCGATGCCATCACACTCAAACCATTGGTTTTGGGAACAGGCAATTTAAAATTTACGCCCAACCTGCTCGCTTCCATTTTATTGCTTAAAAAGGGCATATCGTTTTTTCTGATATCAAATCCTCCAAGGGTATTCATTTGATCGAAGACAATTTCTGCAACCAAATCTGCACCATCTCTCCAGCCCGCCCTGAGGTTGTATCCAAAAACTTCAGGCAATGCCACCTGATTGCTGTAAATCATTTCGGTTGTGTAATATGCTGTCCGGTCTATGGTTACATTACTTCTTATCATATAGTTGGTAGATGCAGTTCCATACCAGTGGCCTTTCTGGGCATCTATCATCAACCTTCCAAATGCATTTTTGCTATGCATTCCCAACGACAAGGGCAGGTAATCTGCTACATAATTTGTAAGCGGAATAGAACCACCACCCAAAGCCAACATGCTCACATCCATGCCAAAAACTGTTTTCGATAAAAATTGATACTTCAACAACAAGGTTAAATCCTGAATGCCTGATTGACCAATTAGCGTTCCAGCCGAAGCCTTGTTAGAAATCCATGGCGCCATGGCAATGATGTTCAAATTGTTGGTAATGCCGTAGTTGGCCATCGCCATTACACTTTGAGACGATACGGTTCCGATGTTGCCATTTTTTCTTAAAAAGGTTCCTTCCCAATACTGATTCCAGGAAGAATATCCATACATAAACCCGCCGCATAAATTGCGTTTGGCCATCATCAAACCATCGACATCGGTTTGGGCAAATCCTGTTCCAGCCTTGGCAAAAAGGCATAGAAACAGGATATAACTGATTTTCTTCATAATCTTAACTTTTAAGAGGAAAAAAACCATCTTAACTAATCATTTATGGACAGGATTCCGGATAAATTTTTACCTGAAGTTGAAATCCAAATGCACGTCCAGGCCTTGTCTATGAAACAGTTTGGTTTTGGACTTTCCCAAAGGTTTTAAAAACCGTAAAGACTTAATGAATAAACTGGCAAACAGTTTTGTCCCTCTGGTTTTGTTTTGTCAGATTTGCAGCCAGAAATTAATTGCGTTTTAAAGAGAAAATATTCTTCCTGCCAGGCAGGTGAGAAATTCGATTACACCTTATGACCAGCACCATATCCATGCAATTTGATAGAAAGGATCTATCAGAAAAACAGCTTGTCTCTTTGTATCAGGACTTGTTAAAGCCCAGAATGATTGAGGAAAAAATGTTGATTTTACTTCGGCAAAACAGAATCAGCAAATGGTTTTCAGGAATAGGGCAGGAGGCGATTTCTGTTGGGGTGGTTCAAGCCCTGGAAAAGGATGAATACATTCTGCCCATGCACAGGAATCTTGGAATTTTTACAGGTAGAGACATTTCACTTTCCCAATTGTTTAAGCAATGGGAAGGAAAAAAAGGAGGCTTCACAAAAGGAAGAGACAGGTCATTTCACTTCGGCACAAATCCCCACCACATTGTAGGCATGATTTCTCATCTCGGTCCGCAAATGGGAGTTGCAGATGGCATTGCCCTTGCCCACAAACTCAAAGCGGAGAAAAAGGTAACGGTTGTTTTTTCTGGTGATGGAGGTTCTTCAGAAGGAGATTTTCATGAATCCATCAATGTGGCAGCAGTTTGGCAACTACCTGTCATTTTTGTGATTGAAAACAATGGATATGGCTTGAGCACACCTTCTGATGAGCAATTCCGTTTTAAAAACTTCATCGACAAAGGTCCGGGATATGGAATAGATGTGGTTAAAGTGGATGGTAATAATTTGCTGGAAGTCTACCATACTGTAAAAAAATGGGCCGCAGACCTTCGTGAAAATCCAAGGCCACTTTTGCTGGAGGCCATTACATTCAGAATGCGGGGGCATGAAGAAGCTTCAGGAACCAAATATGTGCCAGCACATCTTTTTGAGGAATGGAAACAGAAAGATCCGGTTGAAAATTTCGAAAACTGGCTTCTGGAAACCGGCATTTTATCAGAAGAAAAAATCAGGAAAATAAGGGCCGGCATAAAAAAAGAAATTGAATTGGGTTTGGAAGAAGCTTTTGCTGAACCAATGCCCCAGCCCGATGTTGAGGAAGAAATGGCGGATATGTATATGCCTTATCAGCAAGATCAAAGTGAACCTGATAGAAATTCAGGGGAAGAAAAAAGGCTGATTGACGCCATTCAGGAAGGTCTTGGCCAAAGTATGGAAAGACATCCGGAGTTGGTTTTGATGGGGCAGGACATTGCAGATTATGGAGGAGTTTTTAAGGCAACAGAGGGTTTTGTTGCAAGATTTGGTAAGGCAAGGGTGCGCAACACGCCGTTGTGTGAATCGGCCATTATCGGCACCGGACTTGGACTTTCCATTAAAGGGATGAAAGCCATGGTTGAAATGCAGTTTGCAGATTTTGTTACCTGTGGTTTCAATCAGATTATCAATAATTTAGCAAAAAGTCACTACCGCTGGCAGCAAAATGCAGATGTCGTTGTGAGAATGCCAACCGGAGCAGGTGTTGCCGCCGGCCCATTTCACTCCCAAAGCAATGAAGCCTGGTTTTTCCATACGCCCGGGCTAAAAATAGCCTATCCATCTACGCCATTTGATGCGAAAGGTTTGCTCAATATGTCTTTTGAAGATCCCAATCCGGTCATCTTCTTCGAGCATAAAGCCATGTACCGGTCTGTGAGTTCAAAGGTGCCTACCGAGTTTTATACCATTCCATTTGGGAAAGCCAGAATCGTGAAACCGGGATCAAAAGCAACGATAGTAACATACGGAGCGGCTGTTCATTGGGCAAATGCCGAAGTTGAAAAACTTGGTTTGGATGTAGAAATCATTGATTTGAGAACTTTGTTGCCTTATGATAAAGAGTCCATTGCAGCTTCGGTAAAGAAAACCAACCGGGTAATGGTGCTGCATGAAGACACCATCACAGGTGGTATCGGTGCAGAAATTGCAGCCTGGATTTCTGAAGATCTATTTCAATTTTTGGATGCCCCGGTTGTTAGGTTGGGGTCTTTAGATACTGCCATACCTTTTGCTGCCACCTTGGAACAAGGATTTTTACCTGTTCAGAAAATTGGTGAAAAGCTGAAAGCATTGCTGGCCTATTAGAAATATCAATTTTCAATCATTTAAAAATATCCTTCTGGCTTTAATCTGTTGATTCAATGAATCTTAAATTAAAGCTTTGGCGGATTTTCATCAAAAAATAAACATGTCAGAAAAACGAACAGAACTTTCCACCATTGGTGAGTTTGGCTTAATCGAAAGGATTTCAGCCCAAACCGTTCATTATCAATCAGGGACCCAACTTGGAATCGGAGATGATGCAGCAGTTCTGGAAATACCTCAAGGTGAGCAGCTATTGGTTTCCACAGATATGTTGGCTGAGGGAATTCATTTTGATCTGGGCTTTACACCTTTGCATTTATTGGGCTACAAAGCGGTGGCGGTCAATCTTTCTGACATCGCGGCAATGAACGCCATTCCGAGACAAATTGTGATCTCTTTGGCCTTAAGCAATCGGTTTTCGATAGAAGCCATTGATGCCCTTTACTTGGGAATCAACCAGGCCTGCAAAGAATACAATGTGGATTTGGTAGGAGGGGATACAACTACTTCAAGGGCTGGACTAATTATTTCAATTACAGCTTTGGGCAGCCAGGTTCCGGAAAAAATTGTGAAGAGATCCGGTGCGAAAGTTGGGGATCTCATTTGTGTAAGTGGCGATTTGGGTGCAGCCTACATGGGTCTCCAGATTTTAAGTCGTGAAAAAAAGGTTTTTGAAGTCGATCCGGATATGCAGCCGGAGTTAAAAGAAGACCATGCCTATTTGATTCAGAGGCAGTTGAAAGCCGAAGCAAGAACAGATATCGTTCATGAACTGGCGGAAATCGGCGTCGTTCCAAATGCCATGATTGACATTTCAGATGGACTTGCTTCAGAGCTTTTACACATTGCAAAAAGCAGTAATGTGGGCATACAGATTTTTGAGGATAAACTTCCCATTGAGAACTTAACCCGATTGGCAGCCAGCGACTTCGGTCTTTCTCCCATTACCTGTGCTTTGAATGGAGGTGAGGATTACGAATTGTTGTTTACGGTTCCTCAATCTGATTTTGAGAAAGTAAAAAAAATGGAAGATGTGAGCATTATCGGCGTCATTCGGGAAGCAGCATCCGGAAAAAAACTGGTTTTAAGAAGTGACCAGGTTATTGAAATTACTGCCCAGGGCTGGACTCATTTTTAGGCAGAAATCCTAATGTTCTATCTGTTTTCAGGTTTTTTGGATTTGAAGCTTTTTGGAATGAAAATGCTGAAAGGGAGTTCGCAGAATTTTTATTAAAGTCTCCAACAAGTCCCTTTTAAATAAAATAACGAAATTTTATTTCGGAATAGCTTCCTATTTTTGCCGTTCATGGTTCTAGTAGGAAAACAGCTGGCAAAAAAATATGGAGCACTCCAGATTTTAAAATCAGTGGATATTGAGATAGATCGGGGAGAATTGGTAGCCATTATCGGGCCTTCTGGTGCAGGAAAGAGCACCCTTTTGCAGATTTTGGGTACTTTGGACAAGGCAGATTCCGGGTCATTAGAGATCCTGGGTAAAAGTCCGGCTGGTTTAGATTCCAAAGGTTTGGCTGCATTCAGGAATAAAAACATTGGTTTTGTTTTCCAGTTTCATCATCTTTTGCCTGAGTTTACAGCCTTGGAAAATGTTTCATTTCCAGGTTGGATTGCTGGAAAGTCTAATTCTGAAGTAAAAAACAGGGCAACTGAATTGCTGGAAAGAATGGGGCTCGGTAGCAGGTTGCATCACAAACCCACAGAACTTTCAGGTGGTGAACAGCAAAGGGCCTCCGTAGCAAGGGCATTGATGAACCAGCCGGGAATTGTTTTGGCTGATGAGCCTACTGGAAATCTCGACAGTCAAAATGCTAATGAGCTTCACAAAGTCTTTTTAGAATTAAAAAAAGAACTCAATCAAACCTTTGTGATAGTGACCCACAATTCAGCCTTATCTGATCTGGCTGACAGGGTTCTTGAAATGAAAGACGGTTTGCTTACCGATAAATCCAAAATAATTTAAGGAAAAGTGGGTGGAGTTTCAGTAATTATTCCAGTTAAAAACAGGGCTGAATTATTAAGAAAAACGCTTGATAATCTGCTGGCTCAAAGTAAAAAACCGGAAGAAATCATTGTAGTTGATGACCATTCTACCGATGGGATTCAATTGGTGATCTTCGATTACATAACGGACTGTATTTTTCTAAACAATAAGGGAAAAGGTCCGGGAGCTGCAAGAAATCTTGGGCTTTCAGTCGCAACGGGCAAATACATTCAGTTTTTTGATTCTGATGATTTGCTTACCCCTCAAAAAATTGAAAAACAGTTTGATGCACTTGAGTCTTCAGGCGCTGACATGGCCTATGGACCTTATGTTCAGGCTACAGAGACAGATACAGGATGGTTGCAGAAAGATGTGATCATGCAATGGGAAGGATTTGATAACGCTCATTCTTTGACTGAATGGATGCTTCGTGGATGGAATATTCTAACCCAGGCATGTTTGTTTCGGAAAGACTTCATTGACAAAGGGTTGCCCTGGAATGAGCAGCTCATTACCCATGAGGATTACTTATATCTTTTCAAACTTAGTCTTTTGGATCCAAAATGTGTTTTCGTGCCTGAAGAGACGGTAATCTATCGGCAGCACGGGCAGCAAAGTACAGACCACCAGACACATAACATGGCAAGGGCACAGGATAAAATGGAGGTCCTTTCCGAAATAAGAAGTCTTTTGCCTGAATCTAATGCTGATTTTTTCAGTAAGATTTTGTTCAAAGGCCGGATGGCCCAGAACTATAAATTTTTAGAAAAACAGGGGGTTGACAAAAGGCGGTATTCAGGATTTGTTTCCCCAATGGATTTTGTATTTGAAACCATTTACCGCATTTACAACAACAGAATGAGGAATGCCACCGGCACTTTGTGGGAACCAATGCATGGTCCGAATGGATCAAAAGAGATATTTCAAAAATTGATAAAAACACTTTAAATGGCTAAAATCGCAATTATTGGTGCTGGAATTTCAGGTTTAGCTGCAGGCCAGATACTTGGCAAAAAACATCAGGTTGAAATCTTTGATAAAGCCTCCAAGCCGGGTGGCCTGGTAAAATGTGACAGGATCAATGACAATTTGTTTCACAAGGTTGGAGGGCATGTGTTTAATTCCAGAAATCAGGCAGTTTTGGATTGGTTCTGGAATTTTTTTGACAGAGACAAAGAGTTTATCAAGGCCAAAAGAAATGCCAGGATTTTACTCAATGGAAAGGTCATTGGCTATCCGTTGGAAAACTTTTTACATCAATTGGACAAAGGTTTGGTGTCAAAAATTCTGGATGACTTTCTTTCAAATGATTATCAGCCCAAAGACCCTTTTTCCTATTCCAATTTTGCAGAATTTCTGAAATCAAATTTCGGTTCCACTCTTTATGAGCTTTATTTCAAGCCTTACAATGAGAAAATCTGGAACACCGATTTAACCAATATTCCCTTGCATTGGCTGGAAGGCAAATTGCCTATGCCAAATCTGAAAGAGATGTTGCTGAGCAATATTGTGCTTCAGGAGGAAACAGAAATGGTGCATTCCACCTTTTATTATGCCAAAGAAAATGGTTCTCAGTTCATCGCCAATCGGCTTGCTGAAGGATTGAAAATTCATTACAATGCAGAAATAAGCCATATTCAAAAAAGGGAAGGCAAATTCTGGTTAAGCGGCAGTGGTCCTTTTGATACTCTGATTTATACCGGAGATATCCGGAAAATCGGTGCGATTTTATCTGAAACAGGAGTCGGAGAAAATCTCCCGAAATCTCTGAAAAATCTCCCTTCCAATGGCACTTCCAATATTTTTTGCGAAACAGATCCAGGCGATATTTCATGGCTTTATCTGCCCGACCCGGATGTAAAAGCACATCGGATTATTTATACCGGCAATTTTGCTGAAACCAACAGCAGAGGTTCCAATAGGCAAACCTGCGTCGTAGAGTTTTCCGGGAACTACTCTTTTGAATTTATGAGTGACCAGATTAAAAAGCTGCCGGGAAATCTCACTCCATTGGGGTTCAACCATGAGCCAAACTCCTATATTTTGCATTCCAGCGGGTCAAAAGAATTGATAAATGAATCCAGGGAAATTCTGAAAAAGGAGCAGATATTTCTACTGGGCCGATTTGCCGAATGGGAGTACTACAATATGGACAAAGCCATAGAAGCAGCCATGCTATTGGAACGGGAAATTTCCTAATCCAGGCTTTGCGGCATTTCCAGTTGCAGGGCTTTTCTTTCTCTCCACCAGTCCATCCATTGTTCTATGGTTTGGGCTTCTTCAATGTGAAAATCCCCAACTCTGGTTCTTCTTAAACCTGCCAAATGGCCACCACTCCCACAGGCCATTCCAAAATCATATGCCAGACTTCGGATATAAGTCCCCTTGGTAACCACCACCCGAAAGTCTACATAAGGCATTCGGATTCCGGTGATTTCAAATTCTTTGATTTCAATGGGTCTGGATTCAATTTTGATTTCCAGGCCTTTTCGGGCAAGGTCATACAATTTTTTTCCATCCACTTTTAAAGCAGAAAACATGGGTGGAATTTGCATTTGTGGACCCAAAAAGCTTTTTGCAGTTTCAAATATCAATTCAATTGTGATATGGTCGGTTGGAAAGGTGGCGTTGGCTTCTGTTTCCAAATCGTAACTTGGTGTGGTAAAACCCAGGCCAATGGTTCCGGTGTACTCCTTGTCAACGCCCATTAAGCCCTCAATTTTTTTGGTTCCTTTCCCGGTGCAAACAATTACCAGACCAGAAGCCAGTGGGTCTAAAGTGCCTGCATGACCCACTTTTTTATCTTTCAGGGTGTTTCTGATTTTTTTTACTACATCAAATGAGGTCCAATGCAGGGCCTTATCCAATAAAAAAATGAATCCATCCTCAATCTCTATTGCCATTGTGTTTTCGTGTTTGAAATTTTTAATCTACAATTTTTAGCGGTACACCCAAAAAGAGCAATACCAGAATGGTTAGTCCTAAGGCGATACGATAGTAACCAAAAACTTTAAATCCATTTTTGTTCAGGTAGTTGACAAAACCATTCATTGCAAAATAGGCAACAATAAAAGCAATCACATTTCCTAAAGCCAAAAGCCATACTTGGTCCAAAGAATTCATAATCAATTCCCTTTCATCTAAAAGGCTTTTTGCCGTGGCGGCAAACATGGTAGGGACCGCCAGAAAAAAGGAAAATTCGGCAGCTGTTTTTCTTGTCAGCTTTTGGGTAAGACCTCCAATAATTGTGGCCGCAGATCTGCTCACGCCAGGAATCATGGAAATGGATTGAATGAAACCAATCCAAAATGCGGTTTTGTAATCCACTTCAGTCTTATCATCCTTTTCATCGCTTGAAAAATACTTGTCAATAAAAATCAAAACAATGCCTCCCAATAAAAGAGAAACGGCAACAACACCCACATTTTCAAGCAACATGTCAATCTTCTTTTTCAATAAAAGGCCCAACACTCCGGTAGGTATAAAGCCTACAATCAAGGTTTTGTAGAATTTCAGGTCTTTAAAAAATCGTTTGAAATACAAAACAACCACGGCAAGAATTGCCCCAAACTGAATACAAACCTCAAAAACTTTAACGAATGGTTCCTGTTGGATTCCAAGGAGAGTCGAGGTAATGATCATATGCCCGGTTGATGATATAGGCAAAAACTCTGTAATGCCTTCAACTATGGCCAGAATTACAACTTCTAAAATTGACATTTTTTAATTTTTTATTTAATAATATAAATCCCTGAATTTGAATTTTTTATCTTGAAAAGCCGGTTTTGTCCAAGGGGATAATTCTTTTTAAGAAGGGATTGAAGGAAATTGTTCATTTCTATTTTCGAATTAAAAATCCATTGAAAATCTGAAGATTTGGAAAGGCAATTGAGGTTTTCGATTTCAGGCGAATTGGTAAAATCTTTAATCTTGTGTGAATTAAATGGAATTCCCGATGTCCAGCCCGTTATGTAAAAATGATAGGGATACACATTGGATTGAAAAGGAGAGAGGGCTTCAGGTTTGAAAACATAATTGGAAATTACGGTGAGTTTGTTTTTTGTCAATGCCAAAATCTCCGAATAGGCCATCTCATTTTTGGTCCTTTCTTTTTCAATGGAAAGTCCTTTTATCCAGGTGATGTACATTGAGTAAGAGAAAAACAAACCGGCAAGAACTGCAATGAGCCAATTCAATTTCACGCCTTCAATAAAGGTAAAAATACACAGTACCGTTGTTGAAACCAGGTTGATTTGAATTACTCTTTCTTTTACCGGATACCCCAAAAGTTCTAAACCCGTAAGGATTAAAATGGGCGTTAAAATTGCACCTTGAATAAACAACATTCTCCTCCATTGCCTGTTAAATCCGAAAAGCAGAAAGGATAGAAAAAAGGGTCCCTTAAATTTAAAAAGGATATGAACAAAGCCATTGTAAATGGTAGAGAAATTCAATTCCTTTTGTAAAGAACTAACCTTCAATTGGTTTACTTCTTTGTAAATTTTGTCCAGATTGCTCAAAGAGTATTTGGTGGAATTGTCAAAAGAAAAGCCTTTGAACAAGTAAAAATCATCTTCAGACCAGTTCAGTTCTTTCAAAGTAGAAGCTACCTGCTGGTAATTATAAAAATACTTATTTTCCTGAATATCGCCTCTTATCTTGTTGTATTTCAAGAAATTACTCCATTCTGAATTAGATTGGTAATATTGGTTGTTGGCAAGTTGGCAGCCCAAAACCCCTGTCAAGGCAATGGCCAAAACTATGATTTTGTTTTTTTGACTTCGTTTCAAAACCACAAAGATTACGGGGATTGTGGAAAGGAGCAGCAAAACGGTCGTTTCAAACCGAATCAGGCTTGAAAATACTATCAGAAAAACAGAAAGCACTTTTTCTGAAATATGATCTCTGCCCATGAAAAAAAGACTTAATCCGGCTACTCCGGCAACAGCAGATGTAGTCGTAAATTGAAGGTCTTGAAGCAGGTTGACGTTTATAAGCGCAAAAGCAGTCAGGAAGAATAAGGTTGCCGAAATTAAACTTTTACTATTTTGAAGTAAACAGTAGAAAATAACCGAAAGCGAAAGCGAATGTGTTAGGTATAAATAGACTGTATACCAGTTGATTGTATTCGTAATCTCGTTAATCCCTTTTAGGAAAAAGCCAATTAAAAAATTTGTAAAAACCAGGTATTCGGATGGTTTTCCGGAGTAAGAACCAGAACTGATGGATGCCATCAGAACATCGTCATTTTCTACATAGTGTGTTTTGAAAAACAAAAGGAAAACCAGAATCGTAAACAACGGAATGAACAGTGAAATAAAAATTTCATTAGCCTTGCTGAGATTTTTAGGCACTGAAAAAACGGTCATTTCTTTTTTCCGGGTCTTATTTTTGTTTATGATAATTTGATTTTTTTCTTTTTAAAATTCTGGTAAACAGTTCCCATGATAAAATCTTCAGCGTGTTGGATAAGCTTGCGTTTCAGAATGGCGGATTTGAATCAGAATAATGGTGTTGATTGGGTGGGTTAATTCTGTTTCATCACTTCAGGTGATAATCGAAGTCTATCTTAATCCAGGGTCCATCACCTTTCAGGTTTTTCCAGATATAACTACCAAAAACCTTCAGACTATCCTTTATGGCTGAATCAGAAACACTTGGTGAAGGTGCCCGATAATGTATTGGAACTTCCATATAGCGGGTTCTTCGAAGTAAATATCGAAGTTCGGTTTGGTAAAAATGCGCTTTGGACTCCAGCCCATAATCTAAAAAGGCTTTAACCACATTGGCATGAAATCCCTGAAAACCAGAGGTCATATCACTCATACTGGTTCCTAAAAAAATATTCGCCAGGTAGGTGCCCAAAAGAGAAATCATTCTTCTTTTCAAAGGTGAATCTGCATTTGATCCCCCATTGATATTTCTACTGCCAAAGGCGCATTCATTTCCTTCATTTAATACCCTGAGAAACATGGGGATCGCTCTCGGGTCATGGGAAAGTCCGGCGTCCATTTCAATGATGAATTTATGGTTATTTTCAAGTGCTTTTCTGTAGCCGGCCAGATAGGCATCTACCACATTTTTATTTTCCGGTGCCCAGATGGATACAAACCGTGCATCTTTCCCAGCCTGTGCATCGCACAATGCCCGGGTATTGTCCCTTGATGCATTGTCTACGATATAATACACTTTTCCACTTTCAAGTTTATCCAAAACGAATGTCAAAACAGAAGTAAGTTCTTGAAAATCAGAAGATTCGTTCGCCATTGGGATTATGACAGCCCAATTGTTATTGAAATACATTGGATACGCTAAAGATGCAAAGTTATCTTTCAGAGGTTAAATTCCTAACAAACCTCCAAAGTCGCTTAGCACATTCATGTAATTGAGATAGGCGTCATAGGGTGAATTGTAGGGGGTAAACGATTGATGCGTCGGGTCGCTTCTGTATCTTGTGCTCATGTAATAGAAGTGATCGCTGGTCAGGAGTTTTCCCCAGACATCAATCAAATCAGGTTTATTAAGGGCCTTTAAAGGTCTTTCCAAAGCATAAACCTTTCTCAAAGCATCCTTTTGCATATTGTCTTCCGTCCATGCACTGGCATCCTTGTCTTCATCTGCCCAGGAACTCCATGCAGGTGAATCGTAAAGGGGTGCATTTGGTTTTTTTATTTTTAAAAGGTCAGAGGGGGTAGCAAAATGAAAGTTTGGGTCTTTCAGGATTTGAGCCGGGAGGTGTCTCATGAACTCAAAAATACCGGTTTCTGTTTTTCTATGTTCGCCAAAAGTCTCATAGTCCATGAACATATTGATGCTTCCGGTAGAGTCATCTATTTTATGAAGCCAGTTGGCAAATGTTTCTGCCATTAACGGAAATTCACTCCATGCTGGATCGGAAAACCGGAAAGCTATATCATCTGAAAGGATATAATTTCTGGGGAGTATTTTGGTTTTTTGATTTTTAGCCAGAAAAATCTGGTTTGAACTTTCCTTTCCCAGATATTTTTTAGAACCTTCAGCCAAAACCATTTTATAACCCATTTCATCAAGGATATCGGCCAGGCCATTCTGATACATGAGTTCCGTATTTCTGAAAACTTTGGTTTTTACACCCAGAATATTGTTCATGGCCTTTTCATGAAGCTTTACCTGGCGTTCAAATTCCGGCAAGGAATACAGTGCAGCCAAAGAATGGTAATAGGTCTCTGATAGAAATTCTACACAATTTGTTTCATATAGCTTTCTGAAAGAGGCAATTACATCTGGTCTATGGCGATGCAATTGTTCAAGACAGGTTCCTGATATAGAATAGCTTATCTTAAATTTTCCTTCATTTTCCTTAATTAGCTTCAGAAATAAATTATTGGCAGGAAGGTAACAACGGTCTGAAACCCGATTTAGAATTTCTACATTTTGGGCTGTGGCTTCATAAAAATGGTCCTTCCCTATTTTAACAAAACTAAAGTTCTTTAACCGATAGGGTTGATGAACCTGAAAATAAAAACAAATGGCTGCCATAAATGAAATCAATCAGGGTTTTCGGCCCAATGTTAACAGGAATTAATGAGATTCTGGCTATACACCAAGCGACTGATACACCTCCATTACATCCCGGGCAGAATCGTCCCAGCTTAATTGTTCAATGTCCTTTTTGGTTTTATTAATCATATCTTCCCTTATGCCCTCATAATTAAGCAGGCCATAAATGTAGTTTGCAAATTTCTCGGTATCCCAAAAATCTGCATTTAAGGCATTTGGCAGTACTTCTGCTACACCAGACTGTCTGGAAATCACGCAAGGCACATCAAATTGAGCTGCCTCCAATGCCGAAAGTCCAAAGGGTTCAGAAACTGAAGGCATGAAGTAAACATCTGCCTGGGCGAGGATTCGTTTCACGTTGGTTTTGCTTAAGAATCCTGCAAATACAAATTTATGGTCGATTCTTCTTTCAAGCACTTTTAGCTTAAGGTCTTCCATCATATCGCCCACGCCAGCTACAAAAAACATCACATTCGGATACACCTGCAGGAGTTTCCATGCAGTTTCAACCATAAACTCCGGTCCTTTTTGAAAAGTAACCCTGCCTAAAAACAAGACCAGCTTTTCTCCGGATTTATTGGGAATTCTGAAAGTTTCTGCAGGATCAATGGCATTGTGCACAGGGAAGAATTTTGACTCTTCAATTCCATAATGCTCCATGGCACATTCCTGGGTATATCTGCTGACAGGAATAACCCGGTCTGCTTTGAGCATTCCTTTGTATTCTACCTCAAATACTTTATTCCATTCTCCTTTGGCTTTTTCTCCAACCCTATCTGTTTCAAGCGAGTGCACATGGACAACCAATGGTTTTCCAGTCATTTCCTTTATTTTAACGGCTGCCGGATAAGTTATCCAATCGTGGGCATGGATGACATCAAAATCCATTTCCAAGGCCATTCTGCTCACTACTTCTGCATAGGTCGCAACTTTCTGCATAATGTTTGGGCCATAAGGCTCATTGGTTGAATACAATGCCCGAATCGCTTCCGGTGCCACGAGGGCTGCCGCTTCTTTCGCAAATCCAATTCCAACCGGATATGGATTTGAAAATTCAGCTGGTACATTGTGAACCTTTGCGTATTCTTCCAAAGGTATTTCTGGTACCTCGACGGCATCTTCGCCTGAAATGCCATAGTAGTTTAGTCCTTTTATCTTTACATTTTCTATCAAATGATTCCTGTTTGCCTGCGGAACAATAAGTTGGATGTCAGCATATTTGCTTAATGCTTTCACAAGGCCATAACAGGCGGTTCCTAGTCCTCCGGTGAGCACTGGTGGGAATTCCCATCCCAACATTAAAACTTTGGTTCTTGACATAGGGTATTGATGAAAAAGTAATAATTAAGCCTCAAAATTATGAAAAATTTAATAATTTAATATGTTTAATGAAAAAAATATAATTTTTCCCCATTTCTTTTGAATAAGGCTGTTGGGGTTTTGTCTTACGGGTTTTTAGTTCCGGACCAATTTAATGCTTAATTTATTTAAGGTTCCTTTTTATTTTGTTTCACCTGTCCTGTTTACGGTTTCATTCATTTTTTCTTCTTAAGAATATTAATCTTTTGTGCTCATTCATATCTTTTTGGTAAAATTGTTGTCGTTTATTCCAAAGAAATATTGGCTGATCAAACTTTTTCCTTTTTCAAATTCAAGTCTTGTACCAAATGGGCAATTCTTGTTTTTCTGTATTGCGGTCAAGCTTTTAGCCAAAACACCTTGCCTCGTTTCAGGTATTTTGGAATTGAGCAAGGTCTATCCACCTCATCCATCACCAAAATATGCCAGGATAAAGAAGGAAAGATTTGGATAGGCACTCATGATGGTCTCAATTGTTTTTACGGAAATTTCTTTAAGAATTTTTACCAGAGCATGACCAATGGTCTGAATCAAAGTGCCATCAGCGATATTATTTGCGACCAGAATGGAATTCTCTGGATTGGAACTTATGGGGGAGGTGTCAACAGACTCGATCCTTCTTCCCAGACTTTTCTACCGCTGCCTGAGCAATTTAAAAAACTGAATTGGTCGCAGGTAAATTGCCTGAAAGAGGACAAATTGGGCAGGATTTGGATTGGTTGCTATGAAGGACTGGCGGTTTACGATCCCCGGAAAAAGACCCTTTCAACCTTAGATACACTTCCATTTAAAAAAGGTGCGTTTTCTGTAATTCAGATTGAATTTGACAATGAAAACCATGCATTTCTTTCTACACCCTTTGATGGAATTTATGCCTATCAATTGAATTCTGATTTTAAATTATTGGCAGGTTTGCCTTTTCAGGTTTTTAAAAAAAATCCGGAAGGCCTTACCTTCTTTTTTAAAATGTATGCCCAAAAAGATGAAATTCTGGCCTGTACCCAAATAGGCCTTCTACAATTTCGATTGAAAAACGGTAAAATCGAATTCAGGAAAAAGGAATTTTCAGAAAACGGGAAAAGTCGAAATTTTTCCGGGATGACTTCTGCGTTTTTAAAGGACGCCGCAGGCCGCACCTGGGTGGCCGGTGGAAAATCGGGTTACTTTCTTTTCGATCCTTCAGGAAATGAGATTGAGGTTCAATTTCCGTATAAAGGTTCGTTTTCAGGCGGAAAAATCAATGACATTTTTCAGGATAAAGTAGGCGGAATTTGGATTGGAAGCACAAAAGGTCTTAGCTATACCCACCCTCAATTGAGTAAATTCAATTCCTATTCCAATGCCAGAGTCGATGAGGAAAATGGACTAAACCTCACCTGGTCTATATATACCGATGATGATAAAAATTTTCTACTTGGGTCAGAATATGGTTTGTACTCCTTTAATACCAGAACTTTTCACATGGAAAAAATTCCTTTTCCCGGGACTCAGGAAAGTAAAATCATTTATAGTTTTCTCAAGACCAAAACCGGAAAACTGCTTCTGGGTTCTTCCCAAGGGTTGTTTGAAGCCCGGTTGGTTGGAGGTAAATATAAGATTTTCAAAATTTTACCAGAGTTGATTGGACTCATCGGTTGCATGGAAGAACTTTCGGATGGCAAAATATTGATTGGTTGCTATGATGAAAGGGGCTTGTATGAGATTTCAGGCGATTTCTCAAAAACGAGCAAATTTCAAATCAACCCAAAAAGACCAACGGGATTAATCAGTAGTTCCATCAATTGTATGGAAAAAGATGATTTTGGAAAGGTGTGGATTGGCACTGACAAAGGACTTTCACTCTTTGACCCGGTTAAAAAAAGATTTGATAACCACGTCTGGGAGAAAATTTTTGAAAAAGGGGAGTTTTCTCCTTTGGTTTATGATTTTGCCAATTTTAAGGATGAATTATGGATCGCAACTTTTGGAACAGGGATTATAATCTTTAACAAAGAAAGAAGAACCTATTCTCATCTTGGGTTAAAAGAAGGGTTGCCTAACGAATCTGTGTATCAACTTCAGGTTCAAAACGAAAAGGTCTGGGCTTCAACCAATAAGGGGCTTTGTTTGATTGATAAAAAAAACAGAAAAATCCGGACTTTTACAGAAGGTGATGGACTTCAGAGCAATGAATTCAACCATTTTTCATCCTTTAAGAACAAAGAATCTCAGAAAATCTACTTTGGGGGTTTGTATGGATTTGATGAGGCAAGTTCTTTTCTGAGTCCTGAAAACAACAATCTTCCAAAAATTGCCATTTCAAAGGCAAGCATTTATACCGATTCAGGAAAGAGGGAATTGCCAATAGAAAAAAGAATCTGGGAGCTAAGGCCAGGAGAAGAAAATCTGGAAATTGAATTTTCAGCCTTAAACTACCTGATGCCGGAGAAAAACAAGTATGCCTATTCTTACTCGAGTCTGAAAAGCGAACGCATCGAACTTGGAGAAAAAAGCAGACTCAATCTGGTCAAACTGCAGCCGGGCACATTTACCCTGAAAATTTTTGCAAGCAACAATGAAGAATTATGGAATGTCAAACCACTCGAGATTAAAATCGTGGTGCAACCACATTTTTGGAAAACCGATTGGTTTAAGGCCCTTATTGCTCTTGCTACCATTTTCATTCTTTTCCTCATTGCCAGATTCTACATTAAATCCAGAATCAGAAATCAAATTTTGATTCTGGAGAAGCAGCAAGCCGTGAAGCAGGAAAGGAGCAGGATTTCAGCCGAAATGCACGATGATTTAGGTTCAGGCCTTACCTCAATTAAAATGCTCAGCGAGGTAATCAAGATAAAATCCGGAAAAGGGGATGACCCTGAGCTCGAGAAAATTTCAAGCAGGTCAGAAGAGTTAATTGATAGCCTCAATACCATAGTTTGGGCATTGAACAATGAAAATGATCAATTGGTCCACATGGCTGCATACTTTCGGTTGTTTTGCAAAAAGCAATTTGAGGAAAGGGGCCTGGATTTGTCTTTGGAAGTGAAGGTAGATCCTGAAATTGAGTCGATTGAAGTATCAGGAGAGTTAAGGAGAAACATATTTTTAATTTTAAAGGAATCTACGCATAATATTTTCAAGCATTCTGGTGCCACCCATGCTTATATCAAAATTTTGTTTCTTCCTTCCGGCCTTGCCATGGAAATAAAAGACAATGGAAAAGGGGCAAATTTGGGAGAACAAAAAATAGGAAACGGCCTCAAAAACATGAAAAACAGGGCATTGGCCATTGGCGGTAAGATCGAATTTAAAAGTGAAAATGGGTTTCAGGTCAACTTTCAAAGGTTGGACTACAACTAAAGTGTTATTTTATTTCCAATAAATCAATTGCTTTTTTGAAAGATGAACGATCAAGGAAATAAAACAAAAATCAGGGTAATAATCGCTGAAGATCAAGAAGATATCAGAATGGCTTTGCAGGCCTATGTTTCCTTTGATCCACAATTGGAGTGTCTTAATGTTTTTTCAGATGGGCTTTCAGCCTGGGATTGGATAAGCAAAACCAATGAAGTGGTGGATGTAGCTTTGCTGGACATTGATATGCCCGGGCTAAACGGTATCGAATTGGTTGAAAAAATCAAGGATCAGTTTCCAAAAACACAATGCCTCATGTGCACCATCTACGAAGACAGCGACAGAATATTTAAGGCATTGGAAGCGGGAGCGAATGGCTACTTATTGAAAAAATCTTCTGCTCCCCAGATTTTAGAAGCCGTTAGAGAAATTTACAATGGTGGGGCACCGATGAGCAGCGAAATTGCCAGAAGGGTCGTCCAGTCCTTCAATGCCAGAAATTCAAATCAGAATCAGGAAATTCAAACATTGTCCCCAAGGGAAATGGAAATAGTTAAACAATTGGAAAAAGGATTTTTGTATAAAGAAATTGCTTCAACCCTTAATATCTCTGTAGAAACTGTGAGACGGCATGTGCATAACATTTACGAAAAACTTCATGTGAGCAACCGGACAGAGGCATTAAACAAACTTGCCGGTAAATTTTAAAAATGCCATTGCAGCCTCATTAAAAGGGAATTTCAAACTTTTACCGTTTGTTTCTTTCATTTCGGTTTTATCCCGCTTTAATTTGGAACCTGAAATGGCTCAGGTTCTACTAAATTCAAATTTGATTTCCAGAAATATTTCCCTTAAAGTGGCCTTGCTGGCCGTTCTCTTCTCAATACTTTTTTCCTCCATAGGATTTATTCAGGCCTTTTTGGTCAATGGAGAGTTTTGCTACGCCTTAGACGATTCATTTATTATGATGGCTATTTCTAAAAATTTAGCTTTTCATAATGTTTGGGGCCTGACCCAACATGAGTTTAGTTCCACAGCATCCTCTCCACTTTTTACGGTTATTCTGGCTGGTTTTATCTGGCTTTTTGGAGACCATGTCTGGATGCCTTTGGCCATCAATATTTTTGCACTCACGGGTTTTTTTATATGGGTGGCATTAAAATGCAGAATCTGGGGTTTTAACCAGTGGCAAATCTGGATTATGTTAATGGGCTTGTTTTATTTTATGCCCATTCCGGTTCTGCTTTTTGGGAGCATGGAGCATATCCTCCATACCTGGATTGCCTTATTTTGCCTTCAGCAAGTCATTGAGAATGAAGATAAATTAAATCCGTTTTTATTATTTCTGATGGGTGCCTGCCTTTCAGGAATAAGGTATGAAGGTTTATTTGAAGGGGGTGTTATTGTCTTGTGGTTTTGGAAGAATAAAAAATGGTTTTTGGGTTTTGTGTTTGGTCTCGGATTGTCATTTCCTGTGCTATGGTTAGGGATTTACTCAATTTCCCAAGGTTGGTTTTTTCTTCCAAACTCGTTGATTCTGAAGGGATATGGTATGAATATTCAGGAGACAAGGAGTGTTTGGGGATATCTCTGGTCCATTGTAATGAAAGCAGCCAACCATCCCCATGTAATCATTCCGGTTGTTATGCTGTATCTGATTTCCGGTTATAAAGAATCTTCTAAGCATAAAAATCAGATTTGGATTTCTTTGGTTATGCTAGCCAGTATTTTACATTTCATTTTTGCAAGATACAATCATGTCTATCGTTACGAAGCCTATCTCATGGCCATGGGATGGCTGGTTATATGGAAAGTAATCTGCCAAAGCCAATGGATAAAAAGCACAGCAGATTTGGTTGGTTTTTTTCGGTCCAAATACCCTCAGCCACTCATCGGTCTTATATTCCTTTTTAGTCCGCTTTACAGGTCATTGGATAGTTTTTCAGTTGGGACAAGGGCTATGGTTAATATTTTTGAGCAGCAGGTTCAATCGGCCAGGTTTATCCATCAATATTATAATACAGCTTCTGTCGGGGCAATAGATGTTGGGGCTATTGCATACTATTCAGATTGTAAATTATTGGATATCTGGGGTTTGGGTAGTATGGAGATGGCTATGCTGAAAATTAAAGGCAGATATTTGGCAGGCCCTGTTGACCACCTTTGCAGGAAAAAGAAAATGGAAATGGCGGTGGTATATAAAAAAAAACTTGGTCATCCTTCCTGGGTTAAAATAGCCAGTTGGGTCATGCTTAATAATGCCGTTTGTTCTGCCGATACCATTGATTTTATTGCCATCAATCCGGATGACAGGATTCGGCTTCGCCAGAATCTTATTAAATTTGACCCCTCACTTCCCAAAACAGTAAAAAGTATTTTCTACCCTTAATGATGAATTGAAATGGCAAAAAGTGTTTTTCAGCGTTTTCGACCCAGTGCAAAGGAATTTACCGATAGTGGGTTTAGTAATCAGGTAGGAAGTCAGGGCAACCGTTTGTTGAAAGAGGATGGAACATTTAACATCAAAAGAACTGGCAGGCATTACTTACAGCAGTTAAGCATTGCCCATGAACTTATTACCATGCCCTGGGTCACTTTTCTCCTGATAGTGAATGGCTTTTATATAATCACAAATCTCCTCTTTGCTGCGGTTTACTATATCATTGGTATGGACCAATTTATGGGTATGAATGGGGTTTCGGAATGGGATCAGTTTAAAGAAGCGTTTTTCTTTTCAGCACAAACCATAACCACTGTGGGGTATGGTCGAATCAACCCAATGGGACTCTTGCCCAATTTAATTGCTTCATTCGAAGCATTGTTGGGATTGATGTTTTTTGCCATCATTACCGGTTTGATTTACGGTCGGTTTTCACGACCTGTTGCCAGGTTGATTTTTAGCGACAAAGGCCTTATATCGCCTTACAAGGATAACACTGCTTTTATGTTTAGAGTAGCCAACTCAAAAACAAATGACATGGCGGAAGTAGAAGCCCAGGTTCTTTTAGGCCTTGTTTTATTTGAGGAAGGTAAATTCATCCGAAGATATTATGGCCTCGATTTAGAACGAAAAAGTGTAAATGCACTGGCTTTAACATGGACAGTGGTTCATCCCATTGATGAGAAAAGCCCGATTTACAATCTAACGCCACAAATGATGGAGGAGCATGAAGCAGAATTTCTCGTTTCAATCAAGGGTGTTGATACCACATTTTCTCAAACCGTCTATTCCAGGCATTCTTATCATTTCACTGATGTGGTCTGGAATGCAAAGTTTAAACCTGGTTTTAAGAGAAGTGAAAATGGCCGTCAAACAATCATTGAACTAGATCAGTTAAGTGACTTCGACGTGCTGGAACCAAAAACTGAATCAGTACACGATAAAACCGTATGATTTTCGAAAGCATTAATCCTTTTAATACAAAAAAAATTGCTGATTTTCAATCGCTTACACCAGGCGAGATTGATTTTAAGCTTAAAAGATCAGCCAGTGCCTATGCCCATTGGAAAAATTCAGCCTTAACTTATCGCCTTGGATTACTGGAAAATCTGGCAAAGCTGATAGAAATAGAACATGAAAAGTTGTCCATCGCCATGGTGGAAGAAATGGGAAAAACCATTTCTGAAGCTAAGGCGGAGGTATCCAAATGCGTAACAGGAATTCGGTTTTTCATAGAAAAAAGCCCGGAATGGCTTCAATTTGAAACCGTGAAATCGGAGGCCAAATCTTCATTTATTTACCACCAGCCTCTGGGTGGAATCCTGCTTGTCATGCCATGGAATTTCCCATTGTGGCAAGTTTTAAGGGCCGCAGTTCCTGCACTTTGCGTGGGTAATGTTGTTCTTTTAAAACATGCTTCAAATGTTTTTGGGTATTCTGTTTTAATTGAAGAACTGTTTCAAAAAGCCGGATTCCCGGAAGGTGTATTTGAAAATTTGATAATCGAAGTTTCAGATTTAGAGCAGGTTACATCGAGTGAATCTGTTGCCGCAGTTTCCTTAACAGGAAGTGAAAGAGCGGGTAGATCTATGGCTTCACTTGCAGGAAAATACCTCAAAAAATGTGTTTTGGAATTGGGTGGCAGTGATCCATTTATAGTTTTGCCCGATGCCAATCTGATGTTTGCGGCCGAAATGGCAGCCAAAGCAAGGATGATTAACAATGGACAAAGCTGCATCGCGGCAAAGCGATTTTTGGTCCATCAATCCGTTGAAAATGAATTTATTCCTTTGTTTGTAGAAAATCTGAAAAAGTACACTCCAGCCGATCCGTTGCTGGAATCCAGTCTTTTGGGACCTCAGGCCAGACCAGATCTGGTTACAGCTTTGGAAGCACAGGTTTCAAAATCTGTGGAGCAGGGTGCCCAGCTTGTATACCAATCTATAGACCCATTCGATTCAGGGTATTTTTTCTTACCCGTTTTGTTGAAAAATGTTAAGCCAGGAATGGCAACTTTTGATGAAGAGGTTTTTGGGCCGGTAGCCTCTATCAGTACATTTACTGAAGAATCTGAAGCAATTGTTCTTGCCAATTCTACAAAATATGGATTGGGGGCCAGCATTTATTCAGGCAATGAAAACAAGGCACTGGAAATGGCACTTCAACTTGATTGCGGTACAGTATCTTTAAATTCTATGGTACGTTCAAAGCCAGCCTTGCCATTTGGCGGGATAAAAGCTTCCGGGTATGGTAGAGAGCTTTCAAGGTTGGGGCTGTTGGAATTTTCAAATGCAAAAACAATAACCATCGGTTAATATCGAACATAAAAAAAGGCCAACAGGGTTACTGCTGGCCTTTTTTTTATAAAAGAATGACTAAAAAATTGAATTCCAGGCTGATGGTTTCAATGGTTTGATAACATTGGCTAATAAATAGTTTTTGTCTATTTTACTATTTGTAGGCATTTCTATTTTAGAGTTGTCTTCCGATTTTTCTTCGCCATTTAAGACCTGATGGGTAATCAGGGTTTTGGTTTGAATTCCGGTGAGGTCCTCAAATTTAGTACTGTATTCATTTGCATAATAGGTAAATATCCCAACAAGCTCAGTTTTCAATTCCGGACTGATACTTCCCTCATTAAGGTAGGTTATTGTTTTTTCATCATTCTCAATGGATTCAGCAAAATGTGACAACCATGCGTCAAGCCTTTCACTTGTTTTTGAATAACTTGTTTCCATGATTTTCAAATCAGATTCTGAAATGTTTTTCATGTTTTTGACAAAAGATGCCTTTTCTTCAAGGTCCTTTTTTAATTTTTTGTACTTCTTTACCCAGGAGTTTGCCAGTATCGATTTCAAAGCTTCTTTGCTTTGTCCGGTTGATGGATTACCTAAGAATAAGGGAAGTGCAAAAACAACTATCAGTATAATTCTTTTCATGACTAATTTTGGAACTTTTATTGGGAGATTAATTGGTCAACAATAATACATCAAAATTTGAATAGTACAAAAAAAGCCTTAAAAATTAACTAAAATCTTGGAATATTTATAATTAATTCTTTGAGTAATACAAACACGAATTTAAAAATGAAACCATCTTCTATCCTTAAAGGACTTAGAAGACTTCATATAGTCTGGGCTACTTTGTGGTGGTTGGTTGGCTTTGTTGTTTTATTTCCATTTTTCTGTCTTTGTATTTGGTTTAAAAGAATAGAAAACTGGATGGCATTCTTTAACCAACTTTGGTGTTTGCTTTTTTTTCCAATGGCTTTTTTACGGGTGCGGACATTTGGTAAAAGAAATATTCCCAAAAATCAACCGGTAATCTACGTATGCAACCATGGTTCTTTTTTAGATATACCCTTATTGACCTATGTTTTACCCGGTTTTCCGGCATTTATGGGCAAAGCTTCTTTGGGTAAAATTCCTGTTTTCGGTTATATGTTTCGAAATCTTCATGTGGTGGTTGACAGAGGTTCAAGTGCAGGTAGGTCCCTGGCCTTAAAAAAAAGCAGAAAAAAACTAGCCAAAGGAAGGAGCCTGATAATATTTCCGGAAGGTAGTATTCATCAAAAGATTCAACCCGGAGTCGCTGATTTTAAGGATGGTGCGTTTAAATTGGCCATCCAAAGGCAAGTGCCTGTTGTTCCTGTAACCATTTGTTTTAATTGGTATATTTTGCCCGATGATGGCAAGTGGTTGCCAAATTTTTACTTTTGTGAGACCATCATTCATGAACCAATTTCAACGCTCGGAATGACAGATGCCAACCTGATGGAGTTAAATTCCAGTGTCCATGCCTTAATTTCCAAAACCCTGGCCGAAAAGAATCAAGGTCTTTTAACAAAACTGAAAAATGAAGATTGATAAAAACACAGTTGATAAAATAGCCCACCTGGCAAGACTGAAGCTTTCTGATGCTGAAACCGAAAAAATGCAAAGCAATATGGAGCAGATTTTAAGCTGGATGGAAAAACTAAATGAACTGGATACCACTGGAGTAGAACCCTTGACTCACATGTCGCAGGAGGTAAATGTTTTTAGGGAAGATGTGGTAGGAAGCCACCTTTCAAAAGAAAAAGCATTAGAAAATGCTACTTTTAAGGATGAAAATTTCTTTAGAGTTCCCAAAATAATATAAGCCTAAGTCCATCAGATTTAACAATTGAAAATATGATTCCCTTATTAAGAGAAAAATACAACAAAGAGTTTACCGAAGAGCGGTATCAGGAATTTATGAATTTCCTGAATACCCGATACGATTATGAAATAGAATTTAGAATTGCCGAAACGCCTGTTTTTATTCCCGGAGAATTGAAAAAGAGGATTTTTGAAGCCTGCGATCAAATCATCGATGTTGTTACCAGTCCGGATTTTAAGGAAAAAACGGAAAGGGCCATTCCCAAAGGTAAATCCGTTCCGAATGAGGATAAGCATACCCAGTTTATGGCCATAGACTTTGCAATATGTCACGATGGCGCTGGACAACTTACTCCACAACTTATTGAAATGCAGGGATTTCCTTCTCTTTTTGCTTTTCAGGATTTAATAAGTCAGGCATACAAGACCTATTTCAATATTCCTGAAAACTTTGACTACCTGTTTAGTGGCCTCAATTCTGAGGAATACAGAAAATTGTTGAATCATGTGATTACCAATGGTTTTCCTGCAGAAAATGTTATTTTAATGGACATTGAACCGCATCTTCAGAAAACCAGGGTGGATTTTTATGCTGTTAAGGAGTTTTTTGGTGTTCCTTCTGTTTGTATATCAGCTGTTTATAGAATTGGCAGGAAGCTGTTTTATAAGTCTGGCGAAAGAGAGATTGAGATTAAGCGCATTTACAACCGGGTTATTTTTGATGAATTAGACAACAGGAAGGACCTTAATCTTGATTTTAACATGCTCAATGATGTGGATGTGGAATGGGCTGGGCACCCCAATTGGTTTTTCAGGATTTCAAAATTTTCTATGCCTCTGGTAAAAAGTAAATATGTCCCTGAAACCAAGTATCTGTCAGAGTACAACGGGAAATTCCCTCCTGATTTGGAAAATTATGTGCTTAAACCCTTATTTTCTTTTGCGGGAACCGGGGTCATCTATGATGTTAAACCTGAGGATGTTACTTTCATTTCAGACCCGGAAAACTATATTTTACAAAAGAAGATTTTTTATGCACCTGCTTTAAAAGCACCTGATGGGGAAGGCGTTAAAACTGAAATCAGGATGCTTTATCTTTGGCCTTATGGTGAGCCAAGACCCATTGCCTGTACCAACTTAATCCGGTTTAGTAAGGGCGTGATGATGGGCGTAAAGTTTAATAAAAATAAAACCTGGGTAGGGGGTAGTACTGCTTTTTTTGAACCAGATCATGATTGAATTGAAAACAAAAACCGAAGAAATATCAGCCAAACTGGAAGTTGTAATTCCTAAAAAGGAAAAGCTTTGGGTAGTGTTACCGCAACCCACGGAAGATGAAGTGTCTGGTTTGCTTGATATTAAAGGTCTTCATCCCGTAGCAGCCAATTTGTTGCTTCAAAGAGGTGTTGCCACGGAAGCTGCATTAAGGGCATATTTCAACCCGACCCTTGACGACCTTCATGACCCTTTTTTAATGAAGGACATGGACAAAGCAGTCGGCCGCTTGTTGACTGCCATTCAGAACGAGGAAAGAATTATGATTTTTGGAGACTATGATGTCGATGGAACCACATCCGTTTCCCTGGTTTATAAGTATTTGTTAAACCATTACAAAAATCTTGAATGTTATATTCCAGACCGGTATCAGGAGGGATACGGGATTTCCACCAAAGGAATCGACATAGCCAAATCAAATGGAGTTATCCTCATTGTAGCCCTGGATTGTGGTATAAAATCGATAGATAAAGTTCAGTATGCCAAAAGTTTAGGTATAGATTTTATCATTTGCGACCACCATCTTCCCGGAGAAACCATTCCGGATGCCGTTGCTGTTCTTGACCCGAAAAGAAACGATTGTCAGTATCCCTATAAAGAGCTTTCAGGTTGCGGGGTAGGTTTTAAGCTGATGCAGGCCCTGACCCAACATGAAGGCTGGCCCGTTGAAAATTTATATGATTTTCTGGATTTGGTCGCTGTCAGTATTGGTTCAGATATCGTGCCAATCACGGGTGAAAACAGGATTTTGATGCATTTTGGTTTAGAAAAGGTCAATCAAAAACCTTCTCCCGGAATCGAGGCGCTTCTTCAGATTGCTGGTTTTAAACCCAAAGAAAACGGTCATTATTCTTTAAAAGTAGATAGGTTGGTTTTTGGAATTGGGCCCAGAATTAATGCTGCCGGCAGGATTGGCCATGGCCTTGGTGCCGTTCAATTGCTCATTGCCGAAAACCTGGAAGAAGCCCTGGGAATTGTTGGAAAAGTTGATGACCAAAACATTGAAAGAAAGGAGCTTGATAAAAATATCACCAGAGAAGCGCTCGAACAGATTGCTTCTTCACAAGAATCAGTAGATGCCTTTTCTACGGTTCTTTTTCAACCCACCTGGCACAAAGGCGTGATAGGCATTGTTGCCTCCCGTTGCATAGAGCATTTTTACAGACCTACAATAGTGCTTACAGAATCCAATGGACTACTCACAGGTTCAGGCCGTTCTGTTTTTGGATTTGACCTTTATCAGGCGCTCGATGCATGCGGTGCGCACCTTATCCAATTTGGTGGTCATTATTTTGCTGCCGGATTAACCTTAAACCCGGAACAGCTTCCGGAATTTCAAATCGCTTTTGAAAACCATGCACGGACTATATTAACCAAAGAACAACTCAGGCCCAGAGTTTTGATTGATGCCGAAATTGAATTGATTCAGGTAAACAATCCGCTAATGAATCAGATAAATAGAATGGGTCCATTTGGTCCTCAAAATATGAACCCACTTTTTGTGGCATATGGTGTAAAAGATACGGGCCAGAGCAGGTTGCTGGAAAACAAAAATGGGGGAGAATCGCACATTAAATTTAGCCTTACCCAGGATGGTTTTGGACAAGATGGCGTGGCTTATGCACTTGATGGAATTGGGTTTGGAATGGGCGAATTCTGGAAAATAGTTTCCTCGGGAATGCCATTTGACATCGTGTTTCATATCGAGGAAAATGATTTCAGAGAAAAAAAATCACTTCAACTAATGGTAAAGGAAATTAGAGAAAGAAAGGATGAAATGCCTGAAGCCGGGGCTTAAGTCCGGTATTGAGGTATATTATTCTGAAGCCATTTCCAGACTCAATTTTTAGGTTCAGAAAGTAAAGATTATTTGCCCTTTTGGCACATGTGGGGATTAATGGCATACAAAGATTTTCCAATGGCAATTCCAGGTTGAAACATTAAGGGTAATTTTTGAACGATTATCCAAATTCCGCTTAATCCTGCAAAGAATCAACAAATTAAAAATTCAAATCAAACAGGCATAGTCAACCATATTTTGGTTCGGTATTTTGGATGTCCACCTCCAATTGGAATAAGAAGGACTATATTTGCCAACTTAATTTTTGAAAAAAGTATTTTTTTGAGCCGGAATCCGGCTTTGAGATTTGTAACTTTTTAATGCAATCCTCTTCCTACAAGCAAATAATAAAATCATCAGGAATTGCCGGCCTTGCCCAGGGAATTGATATTTTCTCCCGGTTGTTAAGGACGAAACTGGTGGCTTTGTGGCTTGGGGCATCTGGAATTGGAGTCATGGGGATTCTTCAATCGACAATAGAGCTCATTTCAAGTTTTTCAGGATTGGGCCTGGGTTCAAGTGCCATCAGGTCTGTTGCTGTTTCTGTTGCAAATGGAAACGAGCAAAAGGTTGGGGAGGTAATCACTACGCTTCGCTGGCTTGTTTGGGTAACCGGAGTGTTCGGAATGGCATTTTGTTTTTTGTTTGCCGGTTCTTTGAGCCATTGGGCCTTTGGGAATGATGATTATGTGATTCATTTTCATGTCCTTTCTGCTACCATTCTATTGTCCCAGATTTCAGTTGGGCAAAGGGCAATCATCCAGGGATATCGAAGATTGAAATGGTTGGCCAAAATACAGGTTGGTGTAGGCTTGGTGAGTGTCCTGCTGGCCATTCCAATCACGTATTGGCTAAGGGAAAATGCCATAATTCCGCTCATCGCCATTACCTATGTTGTGACACTTGGCTTTACTTTTTTTTATGCCAGAAAAATTCCATTGTCAAAAGGGACACTAACCCTTGACGAAGGCAAAAAGCATTCAATTGAAATGATTTCCCTTGGTTTTTCAACAATGCTTTCGGGACTTTTTGTAACCGCTGGTTTATATGGAGTTCGGTTGCTGGTTTCCAATCAATTGGGTATTGTTTCCGCAGGGATTTACCAGGCCGGCTGGGCATTTTCAATGTTGTATTTGCAAATGCTGTTTCAGGCCATGAGCAAAGATTATTTCCCCCATTTGTCGGGATTGGTAAAAGACCACAAGGCAATGGTTGCTTTGTGCAACCAACAACTACACATCGCCATTCTGGTTGGATTCCCCTTGATAATTTTTATGATTTGCTTTGCAGATCTACTTATTCCCTTGCTTTACTCTTCAGAATTTTTGCCGGCCATTCCTCTTTTTCAATGGCTTGCTTTTGGGACCCTTCTGAAATTATTTGTCTGGCCATTGGCCTTTGTTTTATTGGCAAAAAAACAGTCTGTAACTTATTTGATAACTGAGGCTTGCGCCGGTTTAGGCGGACTTGTTTTTGCCTGTTTTCTTCTTGGAGACTATGGTTTAAAAGGGGTTGGAATTGCTTATTTTCTCAATTATGTGGTTTATAATATCATCATTTATTTTATTGTAAACAGAAGCATTCAATTTCAATTTGACTCGTTTTCCATCAAACTGATTTTGTTAAGTTTTTCTATAACCGCACTCTTTTTGGTTGGCATGAACCTTGAAATTTCCATTTGGTTGTATTGGGTTATGAAGTTGATCTTCCTGACTTTTTCTGTGGTTTTTTCATTGTTTGAGTTCAACAAGATAATAAACCTGAAAGAAAAATTGAATCAGGTCGTGGGCAGATTTAAGAAAAAGGATTAAGCAAGTGCATATGCTGAAAGAAAGTAGTTTTCCTCTGGTTTCAATTTTTGCAGTTTGTCATGGCCACGAAGCGTATCTTATCGAGACACTTGAGAGCATCCGAAACCAAAGCTACCCCAACATTGAACTCATTTTTATCAATAATCTTAAAGATGATTGCACTCAACGGGTCAATGAATGGTCTTTAAAGGTTGATTTTCCAGTGAAAACTGTTCAAAATGAACTGCCGGGCAATATCTCCAAAAACTGGAATCTGGGGTTAAATCTTTGTCATGGAAAGTATTTTCAAGGCATTTCCTGTGACGATATTTTGCATCCGGAAAAAATTTATAAACAAGTTCAAATGCTTGAATCAGAAGGGGAAACGACTGCCTGTTGCTTTACGGACACTATCCAGATTGATGAGAATGGACTTCAAATTCCAGATTCGGGCCGAAGTGATTGGTTGCGCAGGAAATTTGGGATTTCAGAAATTGATTGTTCCAAAATGGGACTTTATTTGGGGTGGGGTGTTCTGATTTCTGCACCCTCAGTTTTGTTGAATAGAGAAATAGTCCAAAGGGTAGGGGGGTATGATGAGAAATATGTCTGGGAAGATTGGCAACTTTGGTTAAAACTGGCAAAAGGTGGATACAGGTTTTGTTATTTACCTGACAATTTGGTAAGCGTTCGGTTGCTGAGCACCTCAATTTCAAGAAAGAAATCAAGCCCTGAAATTCAAAAGGAAATTGCGGGTATGTTTATGGAGCTTTTCAGCCTTTACCACCCAATATTTGGCAATGACTATTACACTACCATTAGATTTTCCCAGAAGCTTGTGCGCATTTTACGCCTGGATCCAGCCGGATGGGTGAAAGCCAACCAGTTGTTATTAAGGCATTTTAGCATTCCAAATCAATATCTTTGCCTGACCATAACTTCTTTATTACATCCTGTTTTTTATCTTTTTGGAAAAGATGCTTTGCTTTTTAGTGGGTTAGAGAAATTGAGGAAGTTATTCTTAAAATCCGGTGACTTGTTTCCCAAAGATGCCCGATAAACTCTTGAGCAAAAGGCGTTAATGTATTTTTTAGTGGCCCCTGTTTATCCGGAAATTAAAAAATTGACCCGATTTTTACGCCAAATAGTAGAGGAGAATTTTTTACGCCACTTGTCGGTTTAAAAACCGGATTTAAAAACCGCGAGAAGTGCGGTTCAATATAAATTTCTTTACTTTTTAATGGCAAGGAAATGGGAAGCCCAACATGAAGCCCCAAATTCAGATTTCCTGCAAAAAAAGCATTTTCATTTTTGGAGGTTCCAGCGTAATCGGTCTTTACATTCGTAAAAGCAGGAAATGAAATTGCCGGGGAGAGCTTAAGGCCGACATTTGGTAACACTTTTTTAATCCAGATTCCAACCTGGGTTTCCAGGCTAAAAACCTGTGTGCTTATTTTTTTCTCTGTTTCCTCAAAATCAGGACGGATAAGGTCAAAACCGTTTTGGTCTGGTTGGTTCGAATATCCTTTTATGTTACTTCCGCGAATTGAAAATCTGCTTTTATCGGCAATATAATTTCCGGCAATTGAAGTAAACAGAGACCAGTTTTTCCCCATTTCATAGAGAATTAAAAAATCTATGCTGTAGCCAATCCGGTTGTTGGAAAACTCATCCTTAGCCAGATTTTTTGTGCGTGCCTGTTCTCCATTTACATTAAGTACCTGGTTTTTGGCAGAATAGTAAACTCCGGCAAATCCTGAAAATTGAAGTCGGCTGGTTGGTTTTGATTGGGATGAATCTTTCTGAGCCAGAATCACTTTTTCATTTTCTCTGGTTGGTTCTACCAAAGTATCTTTTTTCAATTCTGCTATTTTGGAAATTTGCTGACTCAATTCATCAACAGAATCCAGCTTTGAAATTATATTTGATTCAGGGTTAACAATTACCTTTTCGTTTCCATGAAAATCTTTTTTATCGGATACAATTGGAGAATTTGTTCCTACAATTTCATTTTCAGCGATTTGAGGGATATTTGCTCCCTTATCGATTTCCTTGTTTTTGAGAGGCTCCTGTTTTTCCTGATTCTCGTCTAAAGCCAAAAGAGGAGCTTTCTGAGAATTTTTTCTTTGTTTAACCAAGGTTGCTTCTTTTGAAACATTCGGTTTGTTTATTGTGGTATTGCCTCTAGTTAATTCTTTAGAGTCGGATTTTGGAGGATTGACGGATTCACCTGTATCCTTATTGTTTGGAACTGGTTCAACTTCTTTAACATCATCCTCATTCTGAATCTTTTCTAATTGGTTTGATTTCAACGAATTGGCTTGCTTTTCTGCCTGAAATTCCTCCGTTTTCTCAGGATTGACCCGGGTTCCTTCAGTTTCGGTCTGGGCCAAGGTTTTTTCTTGCTCCTGAAATTCGATCCAGGTTTTGCCTGCATAAAAAATACTGGATAAAAACAGGATTCCACCCAAGCCAATCCACCAAAAAAACAGAATTCTTCTGCGTCTTTTTTGCTTAAGATTTTTGTCGACCTCTGCCCATAGATTTCTATTCGATTTGGCAGATTCATTTTGAAATTTATTTTTTAAACCACCTTGTTCATTCATGATTCAGTTGGTGTTAATTTGTTCTTTAATAGTGCTTTGGCCCTGGCAAATTGGCTTTTGCTTGTGCCTTCGGTAATATCCAGCATCTCTGCGATTTCTTTGTGGCCATATCCCTCAATGGCAAAAAGGTTAAAAACCATTCTTGAACCTTCGGGTAATTCTTTTATCAGGGACGTTAAATCTTCCATGGATAGGGAGTCGAAAACAGAAAGATCCTGACTCTCAAGAAATTCATTCGGTTGGTTAGAGTTGGCCCAGGTTTGCTTTTCATTTTTACGGTGTAAACTCAAGGCTTCATGGATAACAATGGTTTTCATCCAACCCTCAAAACTGCCTTCCCTGTATTGATCTATCCGTGTAAAAATTTTGGTAAATGCCTGGATTACAACATCCTCTGCCTCAGCTGTGGTTCTAACATAGCGCAAAATCATTGCAAAAAACTTCCTTTCGTACATTTCAAACAACATACGTTGAGCTTTGGATTTGCCAGCCTTGCAATCGGCCAGAAGTTGATTAAGCGCAGGTTTCAATCGATAAGCAATATTCTTAATTACATAAGAATGAATGGTTTATAATGATTATTGAATCTTAATTGAGACTCTTCCAATTCCACATTTGCCAGAATTGGTACAAAGCCTGTAACTAAATGACCCTGATGCCGGGGTTTGCAAGGGTTGAATTTGTATTTCATTTCCCGGAACTGAAATTGAAAAATTTATACTGGTTGATGAATCATTTATCAACTCAAAACTGCTTAGGTCTGTGAAATCGGCACTGTAAAAATCGTTGAGCAGTAATTTTTGAATGGCAAGTGGTTGTATAGGATTACCAGTGAAAATGAATGAATCCGGATTCAATTTAAAATGGTCATCACAATAGGTTTGATCCAGTTGAACTTTAAGCTCGACCGGGGTTTTTTTGGTTTGATATCCATTGGTCATGTCGTAAGAAAATTGTAAATCCCCTTTGAAAAAGGCAGGAAGTATCAAAGCCGCACGATCGTTATGAACAAAACCATGTCCTACATTGATGTCATCTATTTTTGAAATATGGGCATTGGGGCAATAGCTTATGTCATTTGAAATGATGGGCAGAAATAGGGTATCTCTTAGATTGGCAACAAATTTATCAGAATGGGGATCCATTATACAGGAATTGGGTGAAATGTTAAATAATATCCTCCCGGTTTTACAGTCATTTCCCTGACAAATCTGGTATTCTGCTGAGTCTTTGAGGATTGATTTATCATTGGGTTTATATACATATTGCCCAGCTTTCGAACCTTTGGTGATTATTCCAAAAACCGGATCTCCCACTTTTAACAGAACGGGTTGGGTAAAAATATTGCTGTCAACCAGATTAAAAGCTGTTTCGGATAGTAGTTCAAATTGAATATTCAAATTCTTCAGGACTATTTTATCAAAATTAGATGGTTCCTGGGTATCCTTATCTATGTCACAGCTTCCCAAAAAAACCAGAATTATTAAATAATATATTTTCTTCATAAATATCTCTAAAAATGGATAACTCTCAATTCGGAGAAAAGGATGCAAAAGCTTTAAAAAAAAGTTAATTATTTTATTTTCCCTTATTTCATGAATTTTCAATGGAGAATGGAAGAATTTGCCAGTCGACATTTTTAGGAAATCCAGTTAATAAATAATTTATTGCCTTTTCAATTTTTATCATGTTCAAGATTAGATTATTAAGTGTGGTGGTTTTAACCATTATCGCATTTACTTCAAAAGGGCAAACCAAAGCACAAACCAAAAGGGCAGAAAGACTTTTTAAAAACAAAGGTGAAATACATTTTTGGTTTTTATTGAAGTCAAAATCAGATCAAAAAGAGCTCACCAGGGCCATTTCGATTGATCATGTAAAAGGTGACACCATCTGGGCTTTTGCCAATAAGCGGGGTTTACTACGGTTTTATGAACTTGGCTATTCCAAAATAGGTTTATTGGAAACTTCTGCAGAAGAATACCAGAAATCTAAATCGAAAAAGAAAAAGAGCCAGGCAAGTATTTCATTATTCGACAATTACCCGACTTACAGCCAGTATGAGCAAATCATGCAGCAGTTTGAAACAGACCATCCCGCCATTTGCAAATTGGTTAATCTGGGAACTTTGCCCAGCGGCAGAAAAATACTTGCATTAAAAATTACGGATAGCTTGGCCAAAAGAGAGAATGAACCACAGTTTTTATACACATCCTCCATGCATGGAGATGAAACTGCAGGATATCCACTCATGTTAAAACTGGCAGATTTATTATTGAATTCATATGGTACCAATCCTAGATTAACCAATTTGGTCAATCAGGTTGAAATCTGGATTAATCCACTGGCCAACCCGGATGGATCGTATCGCGGTGGCAATAACTCGATTGGAAATGCAAGCCGGTTTAATGCCAATAACATTGACCTGAACCGCAATTATCCGGACCCGGAAGATGGGCCACACCCGGATGGAGAATCGTATCAACCAGAAACCAAAATATTTATGGCTTTTGCTGATTCTATGGATTTTGTAATGGCTGCCAATTTCCATGGCGGAGCAGAAGTGGCCAATTTTCCGTGGGATACCTGGCAGAAAAGATCTGCAGACGAAGCCTGGTGGACAGCCGAATCCGTCAGGTTTGTTGACTCGGCAAAGGTTTCTGCACCGGCCAATTATTTTTCCCAGCTTTTTGGATACCCAAATTTACCTGGAGTTGTGCAAGGCTTTGAATGGTATGAGATAAATGGTGGCCGGCAGGATTATATGAATTGGTTTAAAAACTGCAGAGAGTTTACTGTTGAACTCTCAAATACCAAGCTTCTCCCTGAAAATCAGATTAATAATCATTGGAATTATATGGATGAGCCATTGCTTGGATATATGGAGGCATGCCTTAAAGGTTTTAGAGGAACCATAAAAGATGTTTGTACAGGTAAACCCATACGGGCAAAGGTCAGGGTTTTGAATTATGACAAGGATAGTTCTCATGTCTACAGTTCAAAAGTAAAGGGAAACTACCATAGGCCTATTTCCTCAGGTGTCTATAATATCCAGATCTCTGCCCCCGGTTACCAAACCGTCACATTTAACAATTTGTTGGTAGGAACCGGACCTGCTTCTGTAAAAGATTTTTTCCTGGCCCCCGTCAGTCCAATTTCAAAGTTTAGCTATAAGAAAACCGGGCTTTGTGAGACAACTGTCAAGTTTTTAGACCTTTCCGGGTCTGCCAATCGTTGGAAATGGGAATTTGGTGATGGCGATACTTCCAATCTTCAAAACCCTTCACACATTTACGCCAATCAGGGAACCTATGTTGTAAAGTTAAGAGTGTGGAATTGTGCAGGAAGCGATAGCACCGTATTTTTAGGCGGGATTCAGATTTTATCTCCAAAAATAACTTCGACCGTTGGTGATACTTCGTTTTGTGGTGCTTTGCCGCATAATTTGAAGGCATTTAGTTCAGATCAGATAAGATGGTATTCCAATCCAACCGGAGGTTTGCCATTGGATACCGGT
>JAIXQU010000185.1 GCA_027485575.1 Cytophagaceae bacterium | reverse complement strand
TTATCTATCGTCCGACATGCGCTTCGCTAACATGGCGGACAGCGGAAAATGTTGGACAGCGGAGGCAGGATTCTAAGCCCTCATCCTCTTTATAAATTTTACAACTTCAAACCAAATCACTGAAACGGCCCCGGTAGAAACACAAATTAAAATTTGAGTCAAGCCTAAGGTTTCGAAATGAAAGAAGTTTGTCAAAGGTTTTATGTACAAGATGCTGGCCAACAAAGCAATGGTTGCCGAAATGATGTAAAAAATCATGTTGTTTTTGTACATCAGGGTTCTTAAAATGGAATAATAGAAAGAGCGGTTAATGAGTGTCAGGAAGATATTTGCCGTCACTAAAACAGAAAAAGTCATAGTCCTGGTCAGGTCTTCATTGTAGCCCATGTCCACAGAATACCGGTAAATAAATAAGGTCCCGGCGGTTATTGCCAATCCTTGAATTATGCTTATCGAAAGTTCCCTCCAGTTGAAAAAAGTATCTGTCAACGGTTTTGGTTTTTGCGACATTGAATTCTTTTCAATAGGCTCATTTTCATAGATAATAGAACAGGTTGGCCCCATGATTATTTCCAGAAAGATCACATGAACGGGAGAAAAAATGTTGGGAAAAATCCAACCCAGTGCCAAGGGAATAAAAACCGTAAGAATTATGGGAATGTGTATCGAAATGATGTATTGAATGGCCTTTTTCAGATTGGTATATATCTTCCTGCCGCTGGCAATGGCATCCACCATTTTGGATAAATCATCATCAAGCAAAATCAGTGAGGCGGCCTGTTTGGCTATTTCGGTTCCTTTCTTTCCCATGGCTATGCCAATATGAGCTGCTTTCAAGGCCGGACCATCATTGACACCATCGCCTGTCATTGCCACAATCTGATTGTTGGATTTTAAAGCATTCACAATTTTCAGTTTAGCCTCCGGAAACATGCGGGTAAAAATTGTGGTTTTCATTACCATTGATTTCAAATCCTTTTCATTGAGTTTCATCAACTCATCTCCGGAAATGGTTTGGTCATAGTTTTTCAATCCAATCTGTTTGGCAATGGAAGTAGTGGTTGCAGCGTTGTCGCCGGTAATGATTTTTATTTCAATTCCAGCTGCATAAAAATCTTGCAGAACTTTCTGAATGTTCTTTTTCGGAGGGTCATAAAAGGCCACAATTCCTTTAAACTGAAAAGGTAGCTCCTGTTGATTTACCGGATAATCCGTCCCTTTAAAATCTGCCGACCCAACCCCCAAAACTCTGTAACCTTCGGTTGCCAAAAGTTCTATGGCTGCATGGATTTTTTGCTTTTCCTCCCCGGATAGACCAGAAACTTCAATCAATGCTTCGGGTGCTCCTTTTGCCGCTATTATTCTATGCCCTTTTGTATTTTCAAAAACATGCGTCATCATTGGCGGCGTTCCAGCCAGGGGATATTCATGGTTAAGCTTATAGCCCGGCCGCTCGTCTTGTTTAATCATCTCCTTGTATGCCTGATGCAAGGCAATTTCCATCGGGTCAAATGGAATGGGCTCACTTGCCCACATTGCCAACTCAATCAGTTCTTTCTCTTCATCTGACGAGGCATCACCGGGTTCAAAAATCTTATCGGATGCAAGCAAAAACAGCTTTGCCAGGCTCATTTTATTTTCAGTGAGGGTGCCGGTTTTATCTGTGCAAATCACGGTGGCACTGCCCAATGTTTCCACGGTTTTCATTTGCTTGACCACAATGCCGGATTTCATTAACCGCCATGCGCCAAGTGCCATAAACGTAGTGAATGCAACAGGAATTTCTTCCGGCAGAATACTCATAGCCAGGGTAAGAGACTGCAACAAACTGTTCATCAGAATGTGCGTATGCAAGTAATTGATGGCCCAGACAATCAGAAAAATCAATGCTCCGGCTATCGCCATCTTCTTTACGAAATTGGCAATCTGTATTTCCAGCGGGGTTTTTTCTTCTTCAATGCTTTCTAAACTAGAGCCAATTTTGCCCAGTTTGGTGGCGTTGCCAATTGCCGAAACGGTAGCAATGGCCAATCCGCTGGCTACGGTAGTACCACTGTAAATGCCATTGTCTTCATTTGATTTATCTTTGAATACAGAAAGAGATTCTCCTGTAAGAATGGATTCGTTTACCGAAAAATCATTGGAGTGAACAATGATGCCATCTGCCGGAATGGCGGTTCCTTCCTCAACCATGAGGGTATCGCCTAACACCAGGTCTTCGCTATGTATTTCTTCCACCTTTCCCTGGCGGATAACTTTGCATTTGGGTTGAGAAAATGCTTTCAATTTTTCCAGCGCATTTTTGCTTCTGGAATATTGGAATAATGAAATGGACGTTTGAAAAACGATGGCTGCTGAGAGAAAAATTCCATCTCCTGTTTTGCCGCTTATGAAATAGATGGTAGCCGCTGAGAATAAGAGTATCATCATCGGGTCCTGAACTATTCGTTTTAGCGTATTCAGAAACCCATTTTCCTTTTTATAATCTAGTTTATTCTGCCCTGATTTTTTCCTTTCAAGCAGGACCTGCTCATTTGTAAGACCTGATATGTGGAACGTGTTTTCATGCATTCTCAAATGTAGAATATAATTTTCTAAACGATAGCAGGTCTTTTTGTTTTTACCAGTGGGCTTTCTTCACCTGACACTTTTTTCGTCTGATAAGGTCACCTGTCTGACTGGAATGTGTGCCTAAAATGGCGGCCAGGAATTTTTAAAACAGGACGACATATTACCAAACAAAAGGAATAAAACAGAAAAACCTCACGTCTGGATTCAATTACAAAATGGCAATAATGAAAATGAAAGGAAAATCAGTGCCTGTTGAAAAAGTTTAGATATACTTATTGTCAACTGTTTAAGTTTGAGAATTAATATAAATATGCAATGATTTTTAAAGAAACCAATCAGAATGCTGGCATTTTAAAATAGGGGTAAGGAAGTTTTTTCCGCCAAAGGTGGATGAGCCTTAAGCGGGAAGGATGATTGGAGAAACCAGGAGTTTTTTGCAATGCTTTTTGGTCCTCATTCGGAGGAAAAAGTATAAATCTCAGAAACCGACAATCAATTGCCAGGAAGTATCTTGTGGGTTAGATCCCATGCAATTTTATAAAAACTGCATCCTGAAGAAAATCTTCCGAAAAGAGCGGGAAGCTAAATATCAAATCGAAGATCCCGACTGGCAGGAGGGTATTTTTAATCCCTTAGGCAGCGGACACTAAAGCCATTTTGCTTAAAGTTGTAGCTCCGGTAAGAATCGCCAGCACTGAAATATAGGAACCGGTTCCAGGCGAGCTCTGCCGAGAATTCCGTAGAAGCCCACCAATAGCTAATGTCACGAATGTAGCTATAAGTCCCATCATTGTTGGTATTACCACCCGGAAGGCCTGAAAAGCCGCTCTCGTTCGTAGCTCCGGTGTTGGGCGCAGTCCAAAGTAAAGAGGTGCTTTTAAACTTGCCACCAATATTCTGGGCGGCGCCACGGCCACCACCTACCAGATCTGCATCTGAAGCGCTCATACCCAAAAAGATTTCAAGTGTCTTCCATTCTTCATCTGATGGAACATGCCAGCCCAAAGGGCACAGATTCCTGCTGTCTGTTACCGTAAACCAGTTGTAGAGTTTGCCATACGTGGTGTCGTTTGCGGATTCATCATTGTAAATTGAATATGCCCCTGCTGTAGTGGCTTGCCATGCACTATCGCTCAGATCGGTGGGTATGGAAGAGCCATCCCGATACTTGCTGGTTTTCAGGTTTTCTTTCATCCAGCATTGAGTCCCAATAGATACAGTTTGGTAAACATTTCCGTCTATATCGGTAACAGGTGAATTGGGGCCGCAGCCATTGCCTGGTGATGTAATTGTAATATTTATCACATCTGCCAGCGAATGTGTTTCAACACCACTTTGCAGCACCACTTCCATTTGATTGGTAACTGTGTTAAATCGGATGCTGTCTATTTGGTTGATTGGGTTGGACACCGTTCCCGTGGTTTTGTTGATGTTTTGCAAGGTTTGGGCAAAGGTGCTCCAACACAAAAGCATGAATGAGAATGCAAGAACTTTTTTCATAGGTTGATTTAATTGATGATGAGCGATTTGGTTAAAATCCCGTTTTCAGTAGCTACCCGACAAAGATACATGCCCTTTGGGACATCCACCTGCCAGAAAAAGCTTTGCTCACCATCATGATTACCCGCGTAAATGTTACGTATTTTCTTGCCTTGCAAGTCCAGTATTTCTATACTGATTTGCTGGTTATGTGCCGCAGAAAAGGAAATCCTCGTCTGATTGCCCGCAGGGTTGGGAAAAACTTCAAGTTTTCCTGTCGTATTTTTTAATTCACCTAAACCTGTAAGTCCCACGAAGCGGTAATTCGCTATATCGCTGAGATTCCAGGTGGATATACTGCCATTGCTCTTGTTCAGATTCAATGTTTGAGTTCCGAACTTTAGGCTCCTGATTTCGGAAAGGGCAAATGTTTCGGTGTTGTTGTTGTTTAAGGTGACAATCATCTGTACCTGGGCAGAGAGCCTTGTGCTCGTGCCATATGCCAAAAAAAGGCCGCTGAGTAGTTTTAAGAAATTGGTTTTCATTGTTTTGAAGTTTATTTTCGATTAAACTTGAAATCAAAAAGCCAGTGTGGACCTCATCAAAGTTTGCTTTAAAGCCCGGGGCAATTTTCAGAAGGCAATATTATGGAACATCACTTAAATATCCTATAAATGCCGAATTCATAAGTCCATAGAGTCTTCCTGATTAAAGAATATACAATATTTCCGGGGTTCGGCGGTCCTTTTAATTGGTACAATAAAGATGCTTTAGGACCGGTAAAACTATGTTTTTGTCTTTTTTTTGAAAGTACCCATCTTCGGGTTTTCCCAAAGACATTGAGTAGCATTTGACTCGTCCTGAAAAAAAAAATCAGGGATTCATTGAATAAACCCCGGAATAGGCATCAGGAATTCCCTGTCTGCCAACAGGCTGGTATTTTGAGTCTAAATTTCTTAAAATCAGATGCTTTACAACCTTTTTTTCTGTATCCGAAGCGCTGTTACAAATTTCGAATACAAGCTGCTGATTTTTTGAAAGCTTGCCTCATACGGCTTTGCTCTCGGGGTTTGCCTCTCTCTCAAAAAGAAGTCCTAAAAACCAATCCGGGTTTAAAAAGGAAGAATGCATTAACAGCATTTGGATTCCAGAATTGGTGTGCAGTCAAATTAAGAATTGGTATGCGCATGATATTTAAACTAAGCTGACATTTGCAAAAGTTAATCGTTTACCTTATGATTCCATTTTACCAAAAAACTTTTTTTCTTAAAAGCCGCATTGCCCAAAAAGGCAAAGGCATTGCATTGCTTTCCAGTGTGTTGGCAGCAATATTTTTCACTTATGGCTTACATAATGTGAATGCGCAGGTGCTGCTTTCCGCTCCGGTGAATACCACGGAAAATTTCAATGGCATGACTACCACAACGGCACTACCAGCCAACTGGAAACTGAGCCACACTTTTCAACGAAATACTACGGGTGCAAATTCAGGCAGCGTGGTGCCCAACACCAATACTGCTGAGATTGCTGTAGGGATGTCAGTTACCGGTACAAATGTTCCAAACAACTCGAGAGTTTCCGCTATCAATCCTAATGTTTCTATTACATTATCTACTACCCCAGGCGCCTCAATTACTTCAGGAACAACGCTTACCTACAATTGTGGCAACACAGTCACTTTTGCTACTACTGCTGTCACTACTGCAAGCACAACAGTAACGGTAGCCTCAACAACCACTTTGTATGCAGGAATGTCGGTAGCGGTTACCAGTTCAAGTGCATCATTGGGAACCATTACCTCTATTACCAATGGCACTCAATTTGTTTTGAGTGCAGCTACAACACTTGCTTCCGGTGTTAGCTTAACTTTTACAAGTGTAACTTGGGCCAATGCAGGCAATGTTACTTCAGTGGGATTTGCAATGCAAACTCCAACATCACCATTAGCGGCAGGAAGTGCCACAGGCAGAAGTTACAATTACAGAGATAGTACTTCTGGTGGCGACAGAGCCTTAGGAATGCAAGGTGGACCAGCCTATGCAATACCTCAAAGCATTATGGTGAATTACAGAAACAACAGTGCCATCACCATGACAGCTTTGAAATTGAGTTATAAAATGGAACGGTACAGAAGATCGGTATCTTCAGCTTCTGTTGATTTTTATTGGTCAACCAATGGCAGTACATGGACTCTGGTGCCTGCAGGAAGTATTGCCACTGTAGAATTGCCTACTCATCCCAATTCTCAATTTACTTTCAACTTCGCTCCAGGTGCCCCACAGCTTACAATAAATAAGACCGTAAACATTACTGGTTTATCAATTCCTACAAATGGAGACATTTTTATCCGATGGAACATTAACCTGACGAGTGCAAATTCACAGGGTATTGCCATTGATGAAGTAGTGGCCAATCCATCGCTTCCTTGCCCTTCACCAACCAACTCTCCAACTGGTTTAACTTTTCCAAGCATCGGTACGGGATCTATCTCAGGTTCATTTACTGCTGCAGTTGCAGGTGTTACTCCGCCAAACTCCTATCTGGTGGTTCGTTATCCTGCCGGAAGTGCGGTAACCAATCCAGTAGATTCCGTTGCCTATATAAGTGGAAATACGTTGGGATTAGGAACTGTAGTGCAGTCTTCTGCCGGTACCAGTTTCACCGCTTCAGGTCTGGCTACGACTACTTCGTATGATTTTTATATCTATTCTTTGACCAACACGTCGTGTTCGGGACCAAAGTATAAGTTGACTCCACTTTCAGGAAGTGCAACCACTTTGGGATGCGGTTCTTTTGGAGCTACCATTACCATTGACGCCGTTGCTACCCCTTCCTTCGGAACCGTTTATAATAAAATCGGCGATGCACTTAATGACCTTTCGGGCTGTCCTGTAACTCAACCAACTGTGATTGAATTACAAAGCAATTATGTCAGTACAGGTGAACCACAAGTGGGATCGGGAGCTTTCATAGGAATGAGAGCAACAAATACTGTCACTATAAGACCTGCTGCCGGCGCAACCAATCTGGTTATTTCCGGAGCACTGGTTGGTATTCCTGTTATGGATATCAATGCAGGTAGCTGGTGGAGAGTCGATGGTAGAGCAGGTGGCGTTGGAACTACCCAGGATCTGACCATCATGAATACAGACAATAGTGCGGTTGGAGCATCTGCTATTCGCCTCATCAATGGAGCTCAGAACAACGTGATTACCTATTGCAAAGTTCGGAGTTCAAATATTGGCGTAGCCGGTGGGTCCATCAACTTCAATTCAGGAACGGTATCCAATGGAAACAGCAACAATACCGTTTCTTTTTGTGATGTATACAGCAGTCCATCCGGTACACCCAATGTGGGTATTGGTTCGGTAGGTTTAAATACAGCCAACTCCAATAACACACTCCAGTCCAACAATATATATGACTTTTTCAATGCCGGTGGTAATACCTATGGTCTTTATATTTCTGACCTGAATACCAACTGGACCGTTACCGGAAACAGTTTCTATCAAACTGCATCCAGGATATTAACCGGAGGAGCGGCAGACAGGATTTTTTCACCGATTGGAATTAGTCCAACCACTGCATCTACCGTAACAGGCCTAAACTTCACAGGAAACTTTATTGGGGGAACTGCTCCCAATTGCGGTGGCGGACCAATGACCATCTCAGACAATGGTACAGCATCTCTGGTTCTCAGGGCAATTTTTGCACAGGTAGGAACAGCTACAGCCACCAGCTTCCAGGGCAATACGATCCAAAAGATTGCCATGACCAGTTCCAGTACATCTACCAATCAATCACTGATTTCTGCTGTAACCGGTTCATTTAATATTGGAAATTCCACACCAAATGTTCTGGGCAATAATACAGGCACAGGTAGTGTAACTTTTACACAAACCACAGCCAGCACAGCTCCAAGGTTCAGTGGCATTCTTGCTGGAACCGGAACACCGGGAACCATAGTCATTTCTGACAACAACATTGGTTCTATAACCGTTTCAAACTCAAGTACAGGAAGGGTTGAAATGGCTGGTATTTATGCACAGGGTCCTGCCACTTCCTATACCATTTCAGGAAACAACATTGGAAGTACTTCTACATCCAATTCTATGCAAAACAATACGACAAGTGATTCGTATGGGATTTATTCTACTTCAACAGCGACAAACAGTAATTCAATCACAAACAATACAGTAGCCAATCTGACTTCAAACGGAGCTTTGTATGGAGTGAGATCTGACGGAGGAACAAATACAATTTCGACTAACACCATTCAGGATTGTAATTCAGCAACCAGTGATGTCTGGGGAATCAACACGGGTTCGGCTACTGTAAACAATACGATTTCTGGTAACACCATCTTTAACCTGACAACAGGAGCAAGAGCATTGGGTATCAGAACAGATGGAGGTGTGAATACAATTTCAAACAATACCGTCAGAAATAACTCGTCTTCTTCAGCGACCAGCTTGACCAGTGCCATTGGTATCTGGATGGCTTCAACAACTGCAGGACAAACAGCAACAGGAAATACGATTCATAGTCTTCAGAATACAACTCCAACCGCGGCTACTGCCACTGCTCAAGGAATTTACTACACAGGCCCTACCTCCGGTACCAATGTGATTGAACGAAACCTTATTCATAGCTTAACGCTTTCTACGTCTTCAACAGCAGGAGCAATTTATGGAATCAGGGTATTAACAGGTGTTTTCCCTGTCAATATACAAAACAACATGGTTCGATTGGGTATTGATGCAGCAGGTGCTGATATCACCACGGGTTATGCCATTTTCGGAATTGGAAATGCCAGTTCGGGTACAACCAAGCATTATTTTAATACTTTATATGTAGGAGGTAGCGGTGTAACCGGAACTACTTCAAATACTTTTGCTATGCTGGCTTCAGGTGCTGGTAACACGAGGGCTTTCCAAAACAATATATTGGTCAACACAAGGGATGGTGGTTCAACAGGGAACCACTATTCATTTCAAATTGGTGGAACTGGAGTTAATCCTGTTGGATTAACCATGAACCAGAATTTGTATCAGGCATCAGGTTCCAATTCATTTATTGGTTCTTACAATGCTGGAAATTTATCAGATTTAACAGCTGTTCAAACCACAATTGGTCAGGATGCAAATTCTTATGTTTGTGATCCACAACTTATCAATCCTGATGGAAATGCTGCTACTGTTGATTTGCACATCAAAGCACCTCCGGTAAAAACCTTAATTGAGGCCAACGGTCTTGTAATTTCAGGAATTACACTAGACTTTGACGGACAAACCCGTTCTGCTTTAACACCAACAGACATTGGAGCAGATGCCGGAAACTTCACCATACAAACAGGAGGTTGCAACATCACACTTACCTGGAATGGTTCTTCAAGCAGCGTTTGGACTACACCCGCCAATTGGACACCATCCATTTCTCCGACGGTGACTACCCCAGTAATTATTCCTGGTGGAGTTAACCCTCAACCGGCTGTAACAGGAACCGTAAATGCATTATCTGTTTCCTTAACCGGAACTGCAGCTCCTTCCATCGGTGCCGGTGGAATTCTAAACATAAAAGGGGATGCCAGTGGGGTAACAACCGCTGCAATTACAGGTCTGGGTAAAGTCGTTTTCAATGGCAATGTTCAACAAAATGTGACCGGAACTTTTATAGTTTCCAATGTTGATTTTTCAAATACGACTGCTCAAGGTGTGGTCGTTGCCAACGGTGCTACTTTTAGGGTTGAACCAAATGCAGCCAACGGAACTGGAATTGTAACTTTTATCAACAATAGTCGGTTGACTAACAATGGTAGGTTTATTCTTGGTTCGAATGCTACGGCAACAGCTAAAATCGGCATTATGCCAGCCACTACTTTTATAACCGGCGATGTAACTATCGAAAGATATTTGCCTTACACGACAGGTGGAGCTTGGTATTTGATGGGTTCTCCAATGAGTGGTAAAAACTTTACTGATTATTCTGATGACTTTAAAGTTACAGGTTTAAGTACTGGTTTTGGTCTCCAAGGCGGTGGAATTTTGTCTAGTGTTGAGCCTGAGCGTTCTTCAATTTTTAAATATGATGAACCAACACACAACATTCGTTTAGACACTGTTCAGAAGTATGGTTGGTTAATTCCTGGAAATGAAAATGTAACACCGGGAACAGGTTATAGAATTTATGTGAATGCTTACAGCAACGTTACACATAAAGTGGATAATGAGGGTACATTTACTCAAGGTAACTTTACCTTTCCAGCCATTACAAGAACAAATCTATCTGGTTGTGTTCCAGCATCTTTTCCATGCAATGAGGTAGGTACCCGAGGTTGGAACCTGCTTGCAAATCCATATCCTTGCGATATAAACTGGGATGCCACTTCTTTCTGGACAAAACCTGCTCAAATGAACAATGCATTTTATACATGGAATGCTGCATCTAATGGATACAGAGTTTATCTTGGAGTGACAGGAACTCCGGGAGTAAGTTTAGGTAGCACAACAGCAAGTTCAAATGTGCCTCCAAATATCATTCCTACCAGCCAGGCATTTTTTGTAAATGTGACAAGCCCAGGTTCTTTCGCGTTATCCGTACAGGAAGGTGCAAAAGTTACTGCAAGCGCTGGTGTATTCACCAGAAATGCGGTAGCTGAGAATCAGCAAATCAGAATTAGAATGAAAAATGCAAATTCCGATGCTCAATACGATGCCATGGTACGTATTTTGGATGGCGCTACCGATGGATTTGACAACAATTTGGATTTGGTCAATTTCGGTGGATCTGGATTTAACATCAGCGTCAAATCTGAAAATTCTGAAAACCTTGTTTTAAACAGCATTGCGCCTGTGGTTGGTTCTAAAATACTTCCATTGAATATTGCTTATCAAGGCGGATTTGGTAACTATAGCCTTGAATTCAGTGAGTTGGAAACACTTCTGGAAAACAATACCGTATTCTTGAAAGACAACCTTTTGGGAAGTATTCATCAGATTTCAGCTGGCTTTGTTTATAACTATATTTCCAGCTCCAATGATGTTTTCCTTTCTGAAAGATTTGAATTGGTCTTCCAATCCAATGCAGTGACATCGGTAAATTCCAACAAATCTGGAATCTCAATGAATCTGTTTCCAAATCCATCAGACAGTAAAAATGGAACTATGATTGTGCTTTCAGGCTTTGAAACCAGCCAGGCCAATCTGACAGTAACTGATGTATTGGGTAAAATTGTTATCAGTAAAACCTTATCACTTCAAGCCAATGGAACAACTGAATTTCAACTGAAAGAAACCTTGCCAGTTGGTGTTTACACAGTGAAAGCTACAGGTGGTAAAAAGACAATCACTCAAAAATGGGTAGTTAAGTAAAAACCTAATTTATTCTAATTGAAAGGCTACTCCGCTTTGGGGTGGCCTTTTTTTTTGTAAGTGAAATCCTTTCAAAACAAAAAAACCAAATTCCGCAATAGAAATAGCTTTTGGTTTATAAATGATTGATTTTCAACTTAAGTCCTATATCTTGGAGAGGATTTAGGTTAGGTTATAAAGAATAGAATATCAATCATTTAAATACACTTGCTTACACTGGGTTTAGTGTCTATGCCTGAAGAAATCAGGTATCGGTAAGTCATTGCCATTTTCGTTTTACTTATCATTGAAAAAATAGAAGAAAAATTCTATCAAATATCTCCCCGGATAGATAATTCGAGACTGAAGCTCAATTCCAAACACCATCTAATATATTGGTATTTGTTAGCAAGTCTTGATTTTGATTTATTCATTGATGATGATTGAGTTTCTGGTCCTGGCTTTTTTGAATGGAAATTTTTCAATTCGAATCTCGATTTCATTGGAATCACGAATACTCCACTTTTTTTAAATTTCTTTGCAACCCTTTTGGGGCTTTAACCATCTTGAAGTTGTTTTTAGTTTTGCAACATTTCCAAAGGCCTTTTTGCAATTATCTCAATTGGTAAAGGGTCAAAACTTAAGACGCTCATTGTGTATTGCAAAAATTTAATAACCTCGATATGATTCATTTTTTCAAAAGCTTCACTTTCATTTCTTTAAATCTTATTTTTTTAATTTCTACCCAAATTTTTGCTCAAAACACTTTTGTAAAAACCTACGGAGGGCAAATAGGAGATTATGGAATGTCCGTAGTAAAAACTTTTGATGGTGGCTTTGCCTTTTGCGGGGGAACCTATACCTCCAATCTCGGCAACAGCGACATAAAAATAATGGTGGCAAAAACCGATTCAACTGGCAACCTGTTGTGGATAAAGCGATATTCAACCAATCAAATCAACTATGCCAACAGGTTGGTCCAGACAGCCGATTCGGGATTTGTTATTTCAGGCACCTCACTTCCGTTCAATTCAAATTATCAACAGGATGTTTTCTTAATAAAAGTGAATTCTCAAGGCGATTCGGTTTGGGGTGGAACGATTGGGAGTCCAGGTACTTCTTCAGAATATGCCAATAATTTGATGCAAACCAGAAAAGGAAGCCTTGTCACCATTGGTCAGCAGTCACCTTCTGTAATCAACTACATGTATATGACCAAAACCAGGTCAGACGGCTCAAATGGATTTGGTAAAACTTTGATGAGTTCCTGGATAGGAGGTGTGGGTTATGGTGTAACAGAGGCTTTGGATGGCAATTATCTCTTTTCAGGAGTTCATGGTTCAGGCCAGACCAGATACAATGTTTTGCTAAAAACCGACACTACCGGGAATGTAATTTGGGCAAAGCGTTGGCTTAGACAGGGAAACAAGGGGTCAATTCCAAATTGTTTGGTTCAATTGCCGGATAGCTCCATCATATTAGGATCTACCATTAATTATGACCCCAATAACAACCTTTCTGATACATGGATAGCCAGATGCAATCGCAATGGAGATACACTAAAAACCTGGGTTTTTGCAAATTGCAGGGTTAGTTCAATATTCCCCAACACGGATGGAGGATTTACCATCTGTGGTCAAACACCAGGTTTTAGTCCATCCGGTCGCTTGTTTCGCGTAGCTGCCGACGGACAAACAATTGTTTGGGAAAAAACATATTCATTTTATCAATCCCTGAACCTGAAAGATGCCATCCAATTTGAAGATAAGGGTTTTCTTTTGGTTGGAAGTGGATTTTCGGATTCAAACCAAAATCAGGCGGTTTTAATCCGAACCGATAGTGCCGGCAATACCACAGCACCTACTGCAATTGCAGGTATAGAAGCAGAAAACGATTGGGTGGCTTATCCCAATCCAACAGATGGAAAATTGTTTTTGAAATGGGGGAGGAGAAATATTGAAAGCATTAGGATGGTTAATTTAATGGGCATAGAAGTAATGAATAATAAGGTCGAAAAAGGTGAAAGCATGGAAATTTCATTCATTGAATTGCCTAAGGGTCTTTATCGCATTGAATTGAAGGGAAAAGACTTCAAATCCAGCAGGTTTGTGGTGGTAGAATAAATAGAATACCAAATGCCTGGGAACATGTTTTGAGGAGAGATAATTTGTAAGTTCCATGATACCCAAAAATCTTTGTAAGCTTTTATTCAATGCTAGAACATCAATAATTTTATTAAAGAAAGGCTTTATTAACTTTGTGTGGCAAGGTGTAAATGCAATTTGAATTGCATTACTAAGTCAGGTTTTTTACCCGCGTGCCAATTGTCCGGAAAATTTACGTCCCACTCTTTTTCCCTTCCAGTATTCCATTGCAAACACTTGCCATTCTAACCAAAAACTGTGAAAGTAAAGCACGGTTTATGCAGGAATAGCCAAGGATAAGTCCCTGTTTTTTAGATTCTTCAATATAACAATGGCTCAGTCCGTGGGTGATTATTCCTTTGGCTTGCAACGCAAGTACAAGTGCATCATCCCCGACTCCTTCAGAAAGGGCTGCCAGCAAATGAAAACTCGTTACGGATGAAGGACAAATGGAAAGGTTGTATTTAAAATGTTTTTGAAACAAGGAAAGAAAAAGTTCTTTGCGGTTGTCAGCTGCCTCTATTGCATTCCTGACGTGTTTGTAAATCAGATTTTGGTTCATAAAATCTGTCATAACTGCCTGGATAGATTGGGGGACAAACCTGTGAGAGTGCATTTGCAATGCCTTTAAATTTGGAATCAAATAAGGCGGTGCAATCATATAACCCAACCGAATGGAAGGATGCAGAATCCGGTTAAAAGTTCCCAGATAGATGGTCCGCTGTTGTTGATCCAGACTATAAATGGAATCCACATGAGACTCCCAGTTGTTGATTTCATGCTCATAATCATTTTCGATAATCATGGCTTCATTCTGATTGGCCCAATCCAGCAAATCAAGTCGGCGCTTAATACTCATTTTGCCTCCAAGTGGATATTGGTTGGAAGGTGTAACATGCACAAGCTTTGCTTTTTTATATGGTCCTTTTTGGATGTTATCGACCATAATGCCATCATCATCAACATCTATCGGCCTTACTTTTGCCTGTAAACTTTTGAAAATGGAAATGACATTTGGAAAGGTTGGATTTTCAAGTAAAACCTCATCATCCTTGTTGATAAGAATGCTGCCTATCAGATAAAGGGACTGCAAAGAGCCTGAAACAATAATTACCTGCTCTGGATCACAATGAATCTTCCGGCTGAGCAGCAGATAGTTGGCTATATTTTTTTTAAGAGAATAAATTCCTGAAGAAATTGAATAGTTCAGGTCGGATGACTTGATATGTCTCCAATACATATTGGTCAGTTTCTGCCATTGCCCAATCGGGAAAACATCCAGCGGTGGCAAACCAGGGGTAAAGGCCATTCCTTCGGTTTCATTGTTTTCCAGAAGATGAATATTTCTCAAAAAAGACTTTCCGGTTTCAGATATCTCCGGATACCCAACTTTTTCATCATTGGATTTTGGGTTTTGCCTTGAAATTCCAGAAACCACATATCCTGAACCATGTCTGGAAGAAAGCATCTTGTTTTCTGTCAGTAGGTTATAAGCTTTTACTACGGTGCTTCTTGAAATTTCCAGCTTATCTGCCAACAAACGGGATGGTGGCATTTTGGTATTTTCAGGAATGGCGCCAGACTCAATTGTACTTCTTATGGCCTCATATAATAGCAAATAAACACCGCTCGCAGAAGGCTCAGTGCTCTTAAATTTTGCTTTGATAAGGTTATTGATCCGGGTGTACAAAGGTTTTGCTTTCCGATTGGCTGGATAAAAGTATAATTTTAAAAGATTTGTTTTGCTGTTTGGTTTTCACTAATGAAATTGGTTTGCGATTTTGAAGGGTTTAGGCAAGGTTTAAAAAAATAATTGATCAAGAAAATCTGATGTATCTATCATAAAATCAATGCGATAGTCAAATTTTAAAAATCGAACAAGGGCTACAACCTGCAAAATTGGTATGCGATTAAATACCAAATTGGTATGCGATACAAAAACCAAATTGCAGTCCAAAATAATAGTTAACGGACGATTGATGGAGGTCTTCCTCTCTTGATTTTTGCTTTCCTACTTTTGATTCACACCATGAAGACCATTTTTACGTTTGTTTTTGTTATCCTGATGTCTGCCTACAGCCACGGGCAACTTATCATTAATGAGGTTTTATACGACCCTTCCAATACGGGCCTGGAGGGAGATGCCAATGGCGATGGTGTTTATAACCAGGTTCAGGATGAATTTATTGAATTTGTAAACATTGGAGCAACAGATTTAAATATTTTCAAATATAGAATTTTCGATTACGATACTGTCACAGGACTTAAAACCAGAAGACATACAATAATCAATGCCACAGTTCCTTCAAATGGGGCTTTGGTAGTTTTTGGAGGAGGTAATCCAGTTGGAAGTTTTGGTGGTGCGATTGTACGTGTAGATAATGACTCTTTAGGATTGAGCCTTGGCAATTCAGGTGAAATAATCATTCTGGAAGATAGCCTTGGAAATGTCCTTGCTACTTTTGACTCAGATGCATTATCAAATAACCCAAATGAGTCTTATACCAGAAACCCCGATATCAGTGGAGATTTTGTTCAACATGGTAGTGTTACCCCAGGAAAACTTTTCTCACCAGGCACCAGAGTGAATGGTGACCCCTTCAATACTGTACTTTTCGTTCAGGATAAAAATCAAAAATCCTTGCTGAAATTATTTCCCAATCCGACGAGTGGAAAGGTAAAAATTGGATTTCAAGATGCTGATATTGAGTTTTTTCAGGTTCTGGATTTGACTGGAAAAGAGGTTAAATCGCCTGCAATTCAAAACCAGATTCTGGACCTTAGCCATCTGTCAAATGGGCTATATCAAATATTGGTAAACTCAAAAGCCGGTCAATCTTCGAATAGAATTATGATTGCCAGATAGGTTTGAAATAAACCAATCCTGATTTTTTTACGCACACCAATTTTAGTCAATGAATCGATTTAGCTCAACCTTTTTTTTGGTCTTGTTTTCAGCAATGAATCTGTTTGTGTTTTCGGCCTGCAAAACGGAAGATATTGAACCGGTTGTTTCAGTTTCCATTGATAGCATTCAAAATTCCAGAATTTCGGAATCAGGAGGCAAGGCTTACGTTTTTGCAAATCTGAATGGCAAATCCTCAAAAGACGTAAAGCTAAATCTTAGTTTTACCGGAACTGCCAAATCAGGGGTTGATTATAATATTTCAGCAAGTCAGATTCTTATTAAGTCTGGTTCTGTTTCTGGTTCCGTGGTATTAAATGCCTTGCAAAACACATTGATTGAAGGCGACAAATCAATTATAATTTCGTATAGTTCTGTAGAAAATGCAAGCTTTCTGGTGCCATTTTCAGATACCATTCTCATTTCAGATGATGATATTGATACAGACAAAGATGGGCTAAATGATGCGGTCGATGCCTGCCCTTTAGATTCAGGTGCAATTGCAGATAACGGTTGCCCAAAGGGCTTTGGACTGATTATCAACGAGGTTTTATATGATCCATCTAATTCTGGACTTCTGGGAGATGCGAATGGAGATGGGGTGTATGACCAGGGTCAGGATGAGTTTATCGAATTTTATAACAACACCAATGTTCCGCAAAACATAAGTGGCTATTCCATACTTGATTTCGATACCATACTTGGGACAAGTACACTTAGATATACTTTTCCGGCTGGAACAAACCTTGCACCTAGAAAGGCATTGGTTGTTTTTGGCGGCGGAACACCTACCGGGAGTTTCGGAGGAGCTACCGTACTGGTATCTGGCGGTTTGAGTTTGGACAATTCAGGCGAAAAAATACAGGTCCGTGACAGCCAAGGCAATGAAGTTTTGTCCTTTAACTCTAATGAACTTTCTGGCAATCCCAATGAATCTTATACAAGAAAACCCGATATAACCGGAATTTTTGTTCAGCATGCAACGGTTCCCCCTGGAAAGCTCTTCTCCCCCGGCACCAAAACAGATGGTTCAGCCTTTTAAAGCCTAAAGAAAAAGAATGATTGCAGGACCCTTCATAGCTTTAGTTTTCGTTGGATTGGTGGTGTTTCTACTGGTCCGGAAAATGAATGCCATTGCGGTTTTGCTTTTCAGTGGTTTGGTTATGATGGTGGTTTCCTTTTTTCTGGAACTTCCACTCTCCAAACTCAAACAACCTACGGGTTTGGTTGCCTTCGATTTTGTGCAATACATAATCGAATCGCTTACCGATATCAACGCAGGCGTGGGCCTTGTCATCATGATTATCAGTGGCTTTGTGGCCTACATGGATAAAATTGGGGCCAGTGATGCCCTGGTCTATCTGGCTATGAAACCCTTATCCATTTTTAAAAATTATCCGTATGTGCTGGCTTCATTGGTTGTGCCATTGGGGCAATTTCTTTTCATCAGCATTCCTTCCGCAGCTGGTTTGGCTTTACTTTTAATGGCAACCGTTTTTCCTGTTATTGTAAAATTAGGAGTTAGCCGGCTTTCTGCAGTTTCCTTAATAACCGCCACCACGGCTTTTGGTATCGGGCCTGCTTCTGCAATAGCTTTGAGTGCCGCCTCAGTCCTTGAAATGGATATTACAGCCTTCTTTTTTGGGTATCAAATTCCTCTGGTATTGGTACTTAGCATTACAACTACTGTAAGTTATTTCTTTGTCAATCGGTATTTCGATAAGAAACTACAAGAAGAGGAATTGCTTCATCCGCATGAGGAAAAACCAAAAGTAGCCAAAGAAAAAGCACCAGCCGTTTATGGCATTTTACCCATTCTGCCTCTGGTATTACTTCTTGTTTTTTCGGATTTTGCAAATCTTTTTCCGTCCCCGATTCGGGTGGATACCAACATAGCCATGCTCATTGGCTTATTGACGGCCATGGTTTTTGAACTTTTCAGAAAAGGAAATTTATCATCCGTTCTCCATTCATTGGATGTTTTCTGGAATGGCATGGGCGATATTTTCAAGTCCGTTGTTACCCTTATTATTGCAGCAGATATTTTTTCCAAAGGCTTGATTAGTCTTGGATTTATAGATGGACTACTCTCTCTTTCTCAACATATTGGCCTGGGGGGAATAGGTATTGCCATCGTAATGACCATCATGATTTTTCTGGCTTCCATTCTGATGGGCAGTGGAAATGCTGCTTTTTTCGCCTTTGGTCCCTTAGTACCAAAAATAGCTGAACCCCTGGGTGTTAAAAGTGTTGAAATGATTTTGCCCATGGCCATGGCGGCTTCAATGGGCAGAACCGTTTCGCCGATAGCTGGAGTTTTGGTGGCTGCCGCAACACTTGGAAAAGTATCACCTGTAGAGGTAGTTAAGCGAAATCTCATCCCTTTTTTGCTGGCATTACTCGTAATGTTGGTTTATAATTTTCTGTGAAATCACACATGATTCAACTTATTAAAAACGCAAATGTCTATGCACCAGCCTTTTTAGGCAAAAAAGACATTGTAATTGGTGCCGAAAAAATTCTGGCCATTGGCGATAAAATAGAAATGCCTGCTTCTCTCGCTCATACATGGGATGCGGAAGGAAAAAAGGTAACGCCAGGATTCATAGACCAGCATGTGCACATCATTGGTGCCGGTGGAAAACATGGTTTTTCTTCCATGACACCAGAAATTATGATGGGTGAGTTTGTGGGTTGTGGCACCACCACGGTTGTTGGTTTGTTGGGAACCGATGCCAGTGCCCGAAGCATTAAAACGCTGTATGCCAAAACAAAATCGCTTGACGTTGAAGGCATCTCAGCCTTCATGTTCACCAGTTATTTTGGAATCGACCCCATCACCATAACCGATAGCATTCAGGACGACCTCATTTTTATTGACAAAGTGCTGGGCTGCAAAGTGGCCATCAGTGATGAGCGTTCTTCTTATCCCGAGACTTTAGAATTGCTTAGACACCTCCGGGATGTACACGTAGGTGGATTGATTTCAGGAAAAGGAGGCATTCTCCATATCCATTTAGGCGGATTGAGTACCAAAATGGATATTCTTTTCGAACTGGTTCAAAAGTATGAGTTTCCGATTAAGCATATTTCACCAACCCATGTGGGCCGCTCAAAAGTCCTTTTTGACCAGGCCATTGAGTTTACGAAGTTGGGTGGCATGGTGGACATAACCACAGGCGCTTCCAAATTTATGGAACCCTGGAAAGCAGTTTTGTATGCCATGGAAAGAGGTGTTTCAATTGATAATCTGAGTTTTAGCAGTGATGGACATGCAGGTATCAGTAAATTAAATGCGGAAGGTAAACCAGAAGGATTTACCAAAGCACCTATTTATATGAATCTGGAACAGGTGCAAGCCTTAGTTCGGGATGGCAATGTTGGGTTCTCAGAGGCATTACAATTGGTAACCACGAATCCAGCTAAGAATTTATCGCTTAAAAATAAAGGAAAAGTCCAGATTGGTGCTGATGCTGACCTTTGCTTTTTTGATGATGCCTACAACCTTACTGATGTGATAGCAAGAGGCCAGACTATGATGAAAGATGGCGTAGTAATAGTTAAAGGCAATTTTGAAAAGTAAAAAATATTGAAGTTCTCTATCCTCATATTACTGATTTTCAGCTGCATTACACTCCAGATCCGGGCACAAATGGAGGTGGAACCTTATGAGCCAGGTGAGGGTTTGAGTTTTTCCAATGGAGAAAAATATAAAGTCCGCTTGTCTGGTTTTATCCAACCCATGGTTGAAAGTCGGAACTATCCTGAGATGGACAAAACCAAAACCTATGAGCGGTTCAGAATGAGGCGGATGATTGCCAAACTTTCAGGAAATGCATCAAAAGAAAATATAAGTTACCAGCTTCAGGTGGATTTAACAGGTTCATCGGATGGAGGTGGCGATGGCACAAACAACAATTTTTTGATGGACGCATGGGTGGGATGGAAACTCCACAAAAGATTGGAAGTAGTTGTAGGTCAGGAAAATTCACCAACGGATAGCCGTGAAATGGGCATGGTTTCCACTGGTTTACAAATGATAGACCGAAGTCCGATAGCTCTGGCATTTTCCAGCATCAGAGAGTTTGGTGTTTTTGTCAATACCAATTTCAAACTGGGAGAAAATGCATTTATCCTGCCATCTGTAGCACTCACGAATGGAGATGGGGCAAACGTGTTTGGAAAAGACAGAGGTGGTATGAAAATAGGTGGAAGACTTGACTTTTTGCCTTTTGGAAAGTTTGGAAACGGCGGTCAATACCGGCAAACGGATATGGAAAGAGAACTAACTCCAAAGCTTGTTTTTGGCCTCACTTTCAGCAGAAACCAAGGCATAAGCGACCGAAGAGGGCGCCAAAGCGGAATCATTTTATATTTAGACAGTCTTGGAAACGAAACCTTGCCTGATTATCAAAAAATCGGAGTTGACTTTCTTTTTAAATACAGAGGTTTTTCTGTTTTGGGAGAATATGTAAAATCTTCTGCAACTGTGCCCGGTGCCATCAAGCAAAGAGTAAGAACAGACGGCACCAGTGCCAGTACTTTTTTGGTGAACGGAATTCAGGACATACCAAATTATGTAAAAGGCCGCATGATTTTGGGTGAAGGATTCAACATCCAGGCGGGCTATCTTTTTCTGAATGGCTTTGAGCTCAACGCCAGATTTACCCAGGTAAAACCAGATGACAATTCCTTTCTGAACAATCCCACCTTTTTCAACAGACCAGAGTACTATAGCATTTGTGCCAGCAAATATTTTGGCAGAAATTATGGGGCAAAAATTCAGGCTTCTCTCACCTACAACAAAGCCGAAACCGGAACTTTATCAGTTGTAGATACTCCTATAATTGGCAACGAAATTTCAGGCAGTGTCATGTTAACCATTTCATTATAAGTAGGAATGGAGATGGACTTAACGTTAAAAGTAGAAATTCAAAATTCAAAAGTTGGAATTGGCTTTAAACAGAATAACTGGTGCTTTTTTAAATTAAAGAGCGAAAATCAAAACTTACAATTAAATTTTTATAAACCATTGATTTTCAAAGTCCTGATACTTTTTATTTTTAATTTAAAACTTTCAATTTGTTTCTCCCAGTTTAATCCCCAAAGCAAAAGCATCGCCGAAAAGTTTTTTCCAGAGCTGGAACTCGATATTTTAACCCCGGCATTTCAAAAAACAAGTGGATTTACCAACTACAAGGAAATGATGGATTGGTTGGATAAAACTATCAGATCACATTCTGAACTTGTAAGTATTTCATTTATAGGAGAAAGCCAAAAAGGAAAAGCAATTCCGATGTTGGTTATGACCAGGAAAAATCAGAAGCCCAAAACCAAAGTCTGGATGCAGGGCGGATTGCATGGTGATGAACCCGCTGGTACCGAAGCCATGCTATATCTGATAGATAAATTGCTGAATGACCCAAAAATGTCCGGTCTTTTGGATGATTTGGAAATAGCGATTGTACCTATGGCCAATATTGATGGGTATGAAAAACAACATCGGGAATCGGCCAATGGAATGGACCTCAACAGAGACCAAACCCGATTGAAAGCGCCGGAAAGCATTTCCTTAAAATCGGCTTTCAGTACTTTTCATGCGGCTGTAGCACTCGATTTTCACGAGTATCGCCCTTACAGGAAGCACTTTACACGAATGGGACAGGCAGGCATTACCAGTCGCTACGATGCCATGTTTTTATACTCTGGCAACCTGAATGTACCCAAGGTTCTGCGTGATTTCACGAAACAAACCTTTGTGAAAAATGCCGAAAAAGTGATGGATGATAACAAACTCATCCACCACGATTACATCACCACCCAAAAATATGGTGGACAGGTACAATTCAATCTGGGATCGGTTCATTCCCGGTCAAGTGCCAGTAATTTTGCTCTGGCTAATTGTGTTTCTACTTTACTGGAAATCAGAGGAGTTGGAGTAGGTCGAATGTCCTTTAAGCGTAGGGTAAAATCCTCTTTTCTGATTGCACTTTCATATCTGGAAACCGCCCAAAAGGAAAAAGTAACATTAGTAAAAGTGTTGGCTGAGGCCGCAAATACAAACCAGCCGGTCGTGGTGATTTCGGAAAGACTGACCCGAAAAGACAGCATTTTAGTCATTGACCTTGCCAGTGAAAAGGAAGAAAAAATGTCGGTAACCATTCACGATGCTCTGCAATCCAAACCATCGCTGCAAAGGGAAAGACCAAAGGCATATATTCTTTCTGTTTCGGAAAAAAAGGCTGCTTCAAAACTACGGATTTTGGGCTTGAAGGTGGATAGTTTACAGGAAGACAAGGAGCTGGAAGTAGAAAGCTATCAAACCTCAAAAATAGAATCTGCCGAGGAAAGTGAGGAGGCTGAAGGTGGTGAAAAAGGAGATTCTGAAGAAGATGCCGATTCAAAACAAGCCTCCGCCAATACCAAAGTAGTAAAAATGAAGTTTACAAAGGGTAGCTATGTGGTTTATACGCAACAAGATAGAGCCAATCTGGCCTGCGAAGTTTTGGAGCCGGAAAATGCCAATGGATTTGTGATGATGAAAGTGGTGAAAGCAATTTCCAACCAGGAGATACCGATTTATAGATACATGCATTCAGAAAAAATAACGCCTTAGCCAAATGAAAAACCAAAGAATTTTCCGTAAACCTATAAGGTTTTCCATACTGAATGTCAAATACTTAGAATCAAACCTTATAGGTTTTTGTACCAAAATTTTAACACCTTAGTCTAATGAAAAACCAGAATCCTTTCAGGAAACCTATAAGGTATTTTATGTTGAGCGTCAACTACTTAGAATCAAACCTTATAGGTTTTTGTACCGTTTTAGGTTTTATGCTGATTTCAACTTTTGCCATTGGCCAGGACCAAACCCAAAAATCAGCCGAAACCGGACTGGGAAACGGTTTAAATTTTTCTTTAAGTGAAAACCAGTACGAATTCAAAATCAGCGGTTTCCTGCAACCTTCCTGGCAATATTCCAGATTGGACACACTGAAAGCTGAAAACAAATTCAGGTCAAAACGTTCCTATCTCAATTTTGGTGGAAAAGCACTAAAAGAAAGGCTTTCCTTTTTTGTGCAGATTGATTTTTCGGCTTCTACGCCCCTTTTGGATGCTTTTGCTGCCTATCATTTCAATTCGAAGTGGAATATATCGGCAGGTCAGCGCAGGACATTTACCAACAACAGGGAAATGAAATTTGATGAGGATAAATTGCAATTCAGCGAAAGAGGGATGCTTAGCAATTCTTTTTCTGGCAACGGTCGGGAATTTGGTTTGTTTCTGGAAGGAAAATTGGGTTCAAAGTTTGTCATTCACCCACAATTGGCCATTACTTCCGGGGATGGTCCCAATTCATTTGGGCTTAATTCTACCGACATTGATTTGGGTGGTTTCAAATATGGCGGCCGGTTAGATGTGTATCCTTTGGGTGAATTTTCGGAAGGAAATCGTGGCTACGCTGCCGACCTGAAGCATGAATCGAAACCAAAAATACTGATTGGAGGTGCGGCAAGTTTCAACAAAGGCGCAAGTTCTGCCAAAGGAGAAGGGCATGGAGATTTTCGTTTTTATGACAAAAACAAAATCAGTAATCTGCCAGATTACAGAAAAATATCAGCAGATATATTGGTGAAATTCAAAGGATTCTCATTGTTAGCTGAGTTTATAAATAGCTCAGCATCGGGACTTTCGGGAACTTATACTGATAGTGTTCTAAATGCACCAAATTTAAAACCTGGCCAAATCAGTCAGTATTTGGTTTTAGGAAATGCCTTTAATGTCCAGGCGGGTTATGTCACCAAAAGCGGCTTTGCTCTGGACTTGCGCTATGAAAAGCAAGACCCTGAATTTACAAATGAACCGCTTTCTGTATTATCCAAGGCTGAAGTGGCTACGATTGGTTTGAGCAAATATTTTCCCGACAACCGATTGAAAATCCAGGCCACTGTCAGCCAAATAAAATTTGTAAACAATGTGAAAGCCATTCAATCGGAATTGCTGCTACAGGTGGTTTTTTAAGATTTGTTTTAACCAAATGAAAGAAAACAAATTGGGGACAATATCAAAATAATGCCACCCCGATGGGGTTTTGGTTTTCGATAAATTATAAATGTTATAATAATATTACCCCTACGGGGTTTGAGTTGAATGATACTTTGGAATCCAATAAAAATTTTATCCCTCCTATTTCTTAAATCACTATTCCTGAATCCTGTTTCCTAACTACTGACTCCTATTTTCTTTTGACTTTTTAATTCAATCTTTTTACTTATTTAAATATGTTCCGCCGCATCGTCACCCACCTCACTTTTTATGTGCTAATCGCCATCGTTTCCGGTATTCTGATTGGACACTATGCGCCGGCAGAAGCTGTGAAATTTGAGTTTCTGGGAAGCTGGTTCATTGCCATCATTAAACTATTTATTGCCCCTATCATTTTTCTGACCATCGTTTTGGGTATTGGTTCCATGGGCGACCTTAAAAAAGTTGGTAAAATCGGATTCAAATCCCTGGTCTATTTTGAGATTGTAACCACCATCTCTTTGGCTTTGGGTGTGGCCGTTGCACTAATCCTCAAACCAGGAAACATAGACAAAACGGGCCTGGCCATTCAGGATGCTTCAAAATTTACCAGCAGAGCAGGAGAACCGTTCAGTTGGCTTCATTTTTTTCAATCCAATACGACCATTCAGATTTTGTTATTTGCCATTTTGGTTGGAATAGGGTTGACATATATGAAAAACCGAATGCAATTGGTTCACCAATTGGAAAAAGCTTCTAAACTGGTTTTCAAGGCTTTGAAATATGTTATGTACCTCGCTCCACTTGGTGCTTTTGGTGGAATGGCCTATACCGTTGGTAAATTTGGATTGGCCAGTATTGTTCCTTTGGCCAAGTTAATGGGATGTATGTATGTCACCATGGCCTTATTTATTCTCCTGATTTTAGGTGGGATAATGCGGTATTACAAACTGAGTATCCTCAGATTTATTGGATATATTGAGGAAGAAATTCTGGTTGTTTTAGGTACTTCCTCTTCAGAAACAGCACTTCCTGGCCTCATTTACAAACTGGAAAAACTGGGTTGCCATCCTTCAGTTGTGGGTCTGGTGGTTCCAACGGGCTATTCGTTTAACCTTGATGGAACTTCTATTTACTTGTCTATGGCCGCCATATTTCTGGCCCAGTTGTACGACATTCCGCTAAGTCTTGGGGAAATCGGTTTGCTGGTTGGCATTCTGATGCTCACCTCAAAGGGTGCTGCTGGCGTTACAGGAAGTGGATTTATCGTTTTGGCTTCAACTCTTGCCTCTATGCACACAATTCCATTGGAAGGCCTGGCTTTTTTGCTTGGCGTGGATAAATTTATGAGTGAAGCCCGTGCCATCACCAACATCATTGGAAACGGCGTGGCCACTTTGGTTATCGCCAAAAGCGAAGGCGAGTTGGATATGAATGAGGCTAGAAGGATTGGGATTTAGATTCGAAATCTAAAATCAATCAAATTGAACCCCGACCTTATTTCTTTAAGTAAAACTTTTGTACCAAACTGATACTCCCAGCCATAATAATTGGAAAAATTCTTGTCCTTGGCCGTTCTTTTTTTTCGGTTTTTTCTTTTTTGTTTGACTCTTCAATTGGCTTCTTGTTGCTATTTGAACAGGAAAGGAGCGTCAACAAAATAAAAATATTCAAGGTTGATTTAATCATTGGATTAAGAATTTTTTGATTAAACGACTGTAACAACAAATAGTGAAAAAAAACCTATTTTTTTATAAGAGTGGTTTGAAATAAACCATCGACGGTAACAATCAGGATTTTATAGATTCCTGCAGGTCGGGAATTCAGATTAATTTCAAGTGTTTCCAATGATGACTTTTGCTCTGCGACTTTCATTCCGTTTGCCTGATAAATTAGAATTTTCCTTTCCTTTTGGTCATGAAAACTTAAATTAAAAATGCCGGTTCCTGGATTGGGCAATATGTGCATTTCATCTTTTTCAGTCAGTGCATCCACTGAGACAAAATTGCAAATCTGCTCCATAACCTGGTTGTTATCGTTGAAAACAACATTGGCATCTTCTACAACCCCTCCTTCAACTTTAGTAGCCTGGGTGGAATCTGTTGAGGTTTGGATGGAGGAAGTCATTGTTACATTTGAGCCATTGCATATCTGAGTTAAATTCTGTGGATCGATAGAAATTGCAATGCCTGCACCATTTCTGTTTTCATACATATAAGTAACCCCAACTGCAATTGCCTTACCCTGTGAAAAGGCCAATCCAGTTAATTCGGTGGTGTTTGTATCGGTTGTTCCAAATTCCGTGGCTTGAATAAAAGTGCCATTTGAGCTCGCTTTACCAATAAATCCATTCCTTTTTGATGATTCGGCAGTTGTTTTATTTATAAATCCTGCAAAAAGCAGATTTCCGTCTGGTAATAACTCCAAATCCCAGATTCTATCGGCTTTTGGGGTTCCCATATAGTTGGTCCAAAGGGCGTTAAATGAAGGAGAAACTTTTCCTATAACTGTTTGATTGGCAGTCGATGTAGACGTTACCCCGGCCCAAAAAATATTGCCTTCTGAATCTCTTTCGAAATCATAGATTATTTGGCTGTTGGGCATTCGAAGTCTGTTGGCTGTCAGCACTTCCCCATTGGTGCCGATTTTTACGAAAAACGGGTCAAAGGTGGTGGCGGCTCCAGCTCCTGCATGCCATGAATAGCCACAGAGTGCTGCATCTCCATTTGGAAGGGCAAATCCTTTTAAAAAATAATTGGACAATGACCCTTGCTTATAGGCATTTTGCCATATCAGACCACCCGTGGAAGAAAATCTTGCGGCAATGGCATTTCTAAAGGAAGGACCAAAAGAAAATGTTGTTCCCATGGCGACCAGGTCCCCATTTGTCATTTCTGTTATTCCAAATCCTTCATCAAAATCTGCACCTCCAAATTGTTTTGCCCATTGCGGGATTCCATTTGCATCTGTTTTTATAACAAGTACATCCCCATCATCTCCGGAAATAGTAGTTTCAGCTGTATAACCCACTATTGCAAATCCACCATCTGACAAGGCAGTCAGGTTGTTTCCTCCATCCAAACCAGCGGTTCCAATCGTTTTTTGCCAAAGAATTGTTCCTTCGGAATTTACTTTTGTGAGGGTAAGATCCACGTTGTCAGTTTCAATCTCACCCAATTGGACGAAATCACCTGTGGAAAGGGCTATAACTTTTACAATGGACCTTTTTGAGGTGTCTCCTGCAGCATTTTTATAAACTTTTATGTTTTGGGAAAATGAATTGAAAATAAAAAGTAGTGATATTAGGGTTATATAAGCAATTTTCATTTCAGATGAGTCATATGGTTTCAATCATAAAATTGTGGTTTGTGTAAATACAGGTATCTGCAGCAATGGTCAGACTCTCTCTAACCATCTCTTCTGCTGTAAGATGCGGGGCATGTCTTTTTAATGCATAAGCGGCAGATTGAGCATATAGACTTCCGGACCCGATGGCAGCTATTCCACTATCTGGCTCCAGAACATCACCCGTCCCTGATATGACGAGCAATTCATTTGCATCAGCGCAGATAAGCATTGCCTCCAGTCTTCTTAAAAATCTATCCGTTCGCCAATCTTTTGCCAATTCTATTGCCGCTCTTTTTAATTGACCTCTAAATTGATCGAGCTTCTGATCGAATCTTTCAATAAGTGCAAAAGCATCTGCAGTGCTTCCGGCAAATCCGGCCAGAACCAAATTATTATGAAGCCTTCTTATCTTTTTAACGTTACTTTTTGCAATTGTATTGTTCATAGTGGCTTGACCATCAGCTCCAATACAAATCTGTCCATTATGCACAATGCCTATTACGGTAGTGGCATGAATGGTTGGCATTTCATTTCTCATGTTTCAAATGTGGTGCTTTACCTTTTAATAAAAAAAAATAAATGATAGGTGGTTTTTAGAATTGAAGATAAATCCTATTCTGATTCCCCATTTTTAATGGTCATCATCAATTTATCAATCCTGTTGCCGTCCATGTCGACAACCTCAAATTCATAGTTTTTCCATTCAAACCGGTCTCCTGTTGAAGGGATTTGTTTGGAAAGATGCAGGATAAAGCCACCCAAAGAGTGAAATCCTGTTTTATCCACAGCCGCAACTTCTTCAATTTCAAAGTACTGTAAAAATTCTTCAAAGGGTAGGAGGGCATCAATTAAATAACTGAATTCGTCACGTTGTACAATTGAAATTTCATTTTCTTCATCCGGAGTATCATGCTCAGCTACAATTGATTCAAATAAATCAGATTGCGTAAGTACACCTTGGACCCCACCATATTCATCTACCACAACGGCGATTTTGGCCTTGTTTGCCTTAAATTCTTCCAGAGCAGCAAGGGCTTTCATATTTTCAGGTACAACTCTTACTGGATCCAAAAGATTTCTGAGGGGTTCATTTTTGCCATTTTGGATAGACAAGAGGAATTTTTTTGATGAGATTATTCCCAATACCTTATCAAGTTCATGGTCGCAAACCGGAAAAAGTGAGTGATTTGAATCTGTGATTTGCTTTAAAATTTCATCACTGGTCAGGTTGATATCTATCCATTCTATTTCAATTCGATTGGACATAAGAGAAGCTACACTCCTGTCTCCCAACAAAAGAACACGTTCCATCATATCCTGCTCCACCTCCTCAATTATTCCGGAATTGGTTCCCTGTGCAATGAGTTCAATCACTTCTTCTTCCGTAATCTGAACATCATCAACCTGAGTTTTTATTCCGAAAATCTTTAAAATGGTATCTGTAGAAAATGTAAGTACCCAAATTAAAGGGTGTACGAATTGTGAAATAGCATTGACAGGAGGGGCGAAAATCCTTGCCAATTTCTCTGGTTGGTTATTCCCTAATCTTTTAGGAACCAATTCCCCAAAGATCAGATACAAAAATGTTACAGAAAGGACCACGATTGAGTAGGAGAGAATTTCAGAAGTTTCTGCTGAAATTCCAGTTTCTACTAAACTATTCATTAAAAGAATCACCAGACCTTTCCCTGCAAATATCCCAGTTAAAATACCAATGGCCGTAATTCCTACCTGAATTGTTGATAAAAATCGTGCGGGTTTTGATGCCAAATCCAATGCGATTTTTGCACCTTTCGAACCTTTTTTTGCAAGATTTTCAAGTTTTGATTTTCTGCTGGAAGTTATAACTACCTCGCTGAGAGCCAAAAGCCCATTTAAAAGTATTAACCCAAGAATTACAAAAATCTCACTTGCCATAATTAAAGGAGAGTAAAATGTTCAGAAAATGAGTTGATTTTTTCTGGGGTTGTTCGGGAGGATCTCCCGCAGAGCTGCTATCCATAAACGAGTTTTGCGGATACAAAGAAATAATAGTTATTTTAAAATAAAAAAGCCCGGAGGTAAAGTCCGGGCTTTTAGGCATTTGATTTTGGCTTAATTAGTTAATTTCAATCAATCTTGGCTTCTTTGATTTCGCCTTTTCTTTTTTAGGTAAAGTAAGACTTAAAATGCCATTCTCATATTTAGCTAAAACATTATCTGTATCTATCAGCTGATTTAGGCTGAATTCTCTTTTAAAAGAAGTGCTTACAAATTCTTTTCTGATGTACTTCGGATTGTTTTCTTCCTTTTTATCAAGGTTCTTATATGAGATTGTCAATAAATTTTCATCCATATTGATTTGGAAGTTTTCTTTTTTTGAACCTGGCGCTACCAATTGGATTTCAAAATCTCCCTCATATTCAATAATATTTGCAGAAGGAGTGAAATGGTTGCCAATATTTCTCAAATTTTCAAATCTATCTGTAGGAAAAAAATCTTCCGGAAGGGAAGGAAATGCGGAATTTTTAAATCTTATAAGTGACATTTTATTTTTGTTTTAAGTTATAAATCCACCAACTCAAAACTTATTCCATGGTCCATCCGACTTTCTTTTTAAGACAAAATGGCATTTTTATCCAATTTTTATAGAAGAAATAATGACAAATTGACGCTAATTTACTTATTCTTACAAGATTGTTTTAAAAGGAATACTTCATCAATGGGTTCAGAGGATTCTTTTCTAAAAATGGCTATCCCAAGAAATTCATTAAAGGAATCCTGATTTGAGATTTTTAAAAAATATTCTATTTCCGGGTCAAGTTTTTGAAAAGGAAAATACCTGCGCTTTTGTAATTGAATTGGTTTGGAATGTAAACTATCTTCATAGCATAAAATAGCGCCTTGTTCATGTATTTTGATATAAATCCATTTATTGCTACTTTCAATACAATGGCTTAAGGGCTTGATAAAGAGTGTTCTATCAGTAGGATTTGATTTAAAATCCAATTTTTTGATCCGACAAAATGAAGAATCGAAAGGAACTTTATAGATCTTTTTCAATGGAGATTGTGGGTAAGCGGATATTGAAAATGAAATCATTAAAGTAACAAAAAAACCAGACCTGTTTATGCGATTGAAATTCTGCATTTTATATTTTTTTTAGCAGGTGTTTTTTTTTGAATAAACTTGCGTGCTGCAAAGGAAAAACAATTTGTTTTGCCAACATGAAACACCTGATATTAATTCGTCACGCCACTTCTGAATCAGAGAATTTTTTGAAGAAAGATTTCGAACGGGATTTAGAAAAATCAGGGATTCAGGAAGCAATTAATTTGGGTGGGTTTATCAAACAAAAAAAGTTGATTCCAGAACAAATCGTAGCTAGTTCTGCAAATAGAACACTTCAAACAGCCTATGGTTTGGCAGGAGTGATTGATTTTCCGGAACAAAAAATCTTACAAAATCCGGGATTGTACAATTCAGGTTTTCAAAAAATTATTTCCGAAATACAAAATACAGATATTTCAATTTCCACGCTGGCAATAGTTGCGCACAATCCTGGTATTAGTCAGGCCTGTACAGCAATGGCTGAATCGGGGAATTATCAGATGGCC
>JAIXQU010000136.1 GCA_027485575.1 Cytophagaceae bacterium | reverse complement strand
TTGGGTGTTCTTCAAAGGTGGCGTTTCTGGCTATTTTATGCTATCCATGCCATTCTTTGTTTATCTTCATTACTGATTAACCTTCTTACTAAGCAAAACACCAATCAAAATACTGATTGTAGGAATTGAGAAATAGCTCATCCCGATGGATATAAAATATTCAGTAAAGCTGGTCTTCATCATTGGAATAAGAATAATTGAGTCCAGGATAATGTTGATAGCAAACCAGGAGAAACCAACTACGACGCCATTCAAAATGTAGTTTCCATCTACAAACAAGAAATAGCGAAACAGAAGATAGCAACCCGAAATTACCCCAACCAACATAATGGTTGATTTAAATGTGGCGTAAGGCACCAACAACTGTCCGCCTGGCTTATAAAATAGAAATGAAACCAAAAAGGGGATAAGCCAGGATAAAAAGCCGGGTAAAAGGTTTTTAGCTAGTGTTTTATTAATCATGGTTTTAAGTTTTAATTGTTGTTGAAAAAAAATATCTGATTCAAAATTTGTATCCGATTCCAAGCCCCAAATGGGAGCTGTGTGTATATTTTTTTGAGTCTGAGGTTGGCTCTGAAGTATAAATATCTCCTATGTAGACTTGCCAGATCAGCCCAAAACTGGCAGTACCCTTATAGCCAATAATGAAAGAAGCACCGGGTAATTGGTTCTTTTTTACTTCAACAGAGCGGCCTGAAAGCTGTTGATAAACAAACTGGGGACCAAATATAAATCTGTGTTTTTTGCCATATTCCATGGTTAGACCTGTAGAAAATCCAAGCCAACTGTTCTTGTGAGAAATGGAGTCGGTTTCCCCTTCGGCCCAACCAACAGCACAGAAGGGCGATAGGCTGAATTTGCCTTTCACATGAATTTGTCTTTCACCAAGCAGCCCAATATTGCCGCCGTAAATAAATCCTGCTCCCAAATGGATTGCCCAACCATCCTTTAAACTTTTGTTGTTGTTTTCCTGACCAATAGCCAGATTGGGGAAGAAGAACAGGAGGTAAATTGTGACTCTCAAAATCTTACTTTTTGAACATATTTTCATTTCCAACAGTTGGTTTTAGTGCCGGCCCATACTGATTCCAAACGGGTTAATTTTCCTGTAACCGGGGCGAAAATTTTTAGGGTTGACCAATCCACGCCGGCCTTTGGTTCAACATAGTGTTTCATGCTGCTGCAATGTTCAAAAGCATCTGAATAATCATGCCCGAACGAAGATCTGAATATAGAAATACGCTGGATTTTAGGCAGTTCGATGTAGTTGGTTTCTATAATTTGGGGAAATCCATCTTTGTCAACGTCCCATAAATCTATCGACGTACGGGTTTTTTCCAAATCTTTTTTACAACCAAAAGTAAATATGGTCCAAAGGAAAAGCAGTAAGAGAAACGGTCTCATTTGAAAGAATCTTATCGTTTGGGGTCAGCATTAAAGTATATGCTAGAAGGTTTCTTTTAGATTTGAAAAAAATGATTCTCATCATTAAGATCCATGACATTCGGGGCTATTTGTCATAAACCCTGAATTGCCTTAGGAAATCCTCGTCTGCCAACAGGCAGTTATTCCGGTTCTAAACTGTTTCAAATCAGAGGCTTTGCCACCTTTTCTTCTGTATCCGTAGCGAGGCTGCGAATTTCAAATACAAGGCGCTGATTTTTTGCAAACCTGTCCCGCACAGCTCTGCTGTCGGGGTTAGCCTCTCACAACTATGTCCTGATAACCAATCCGGGTTGCTGCTTTCAGTTCATCATTATTTTGAAATTTCATTAGCTTTCAGCCTTCATATGGAATTAGAATCAATTCAGGTGACCAAAGCAAATGGCTTTCTGGAACCATTTTCTGTCAAAAAGTTAAGGGCTTCACTTTCAAGGTCCGGTGCGGATGAAGATGCCGTTAATCATGTGCTTTTGGTTTTAGAATCGAAATTGTATCCCGGCATAAAAACCAGGGAAATTTACAAATTAGCCCATCAGCTTTTGAAAAGAAAAGTACCTGGCCAGGCAGCCAGATTTGGACTAAAAAAGGCAATCATGGAATTGGGGCCATCGGGTTTTCCTTTCGAACATTTAATTGGAGAACTATTTGTAAACCAAGGATTTAAAACAGAAGTTGGGGTAATAATTTCCGGAAAATGTGTAAGCCATGAAATTGATGTCGTTGCCACCCGAGGAAATGAATTGGCATTGGTAGAATGCAAGTACCGCAACCATCCAGGCTTTACAATTGATGTCAAAATTCCGCTTTATATCAATTCCCGTTTCCAGGATTTACTGGACAATGGCATTCTTACCGGCACACTCTCAAAATTCACCGGTTGGTTGGCAACCAATGCCAGATTTTCTGATGATGCCATCGCATTTTCAAATTGCAAAGGCATTCAGCTCCTGGGTTGGAACTATCCGGAAGGCAAGGCTTTGAAAGATTGGATTGACAAATCCGGTTTATACCCAATCACTTGTCTGACAACTTTAACAAATAGTGAAAAAGGCTTTTTGCTCGAAAAAAACGTGGTTCTGGTTGAAAATTTATCCCGGAACAGGAATCTGTTGGAAAAGGCTGGCGTTGCCCAAAATCGAATCCAAAAGGTAATGATGGAAATCGATCATCTTTTGAATCAGGTGTAGCATTCCTGATACCTGGAAAAAGACTTGTTTTGGATTTTGCCATATTTCTGCCAGATTATTCTCTTTGAATTATGACTCAAAGATTAGTGTGAAGAATATTTTGGCGCATTATTTCCCCAGATAAATGGTATCAGAAAGTCCGAATACTTTTCCTGAATAAGAATAAGAGAAATTATCTAATTTTCTTGTCTTTTGAGAATCTCTGCCAAAAGGAAAGCAATCGTTGCAGGAAATTTTTGCCTCCTGCCATTCATAATTGAAGTTTATAACAGAATCTACAACAACATCATTTATTTTAAAGTATAGGTTAGACGAAAACTTTCCATAGCGATCGGCTTCGTATGGCCAATAGGAAGCTACCTTATCTCTAAATCCATATAGTCCTGTACTGTCAAGTTTTAGTTTTAATTTGTCAAATTTAAGCACCACAAATCGGTAAATTGATTGTGTGTTTTTTAGCTTGATTTGCAGCGGTGGATTGTAAACGTCACAATCTTTTTTCGTACAACAGGAACTCACAATAAAACTTGCAAGCCGAAAAACTGAAAAGCATTTGATTGAAGAAATGAAGCCCATTTTGTTTGTTTAAGTAGTTCAAAATAAATGCATAAATTTTCAGATGTAAAATTTAGTTTAGGTATTGCCATGCCAAATTGGGTTTCAAACTTTGTTTGTCTTTGATAAGAGAAATTCTGTAGTTAAATAGTTTTTGATTTCTTGTCTAACTGCAATCTGGTAGTTAGCTATTTTGTAGTTAAAAAAATAACTACATTTAACTTAACTACATTCTTAACACAGCTTATGAAATATCCACCTGTCCTGAGTGTTCGCTTGCGGCACTCAGGACTTTTAATACGTTCGAGGGACTCCGTCCCGGTAATGCCCACCTGTCCTGAGTGTTCGCTTGCGGCACTCAGGACTTTTAATAGAGCTCCAAAACTGGAAACGAATTAATTTATAGAAACCTGCCCCTCACTTCTGCCTTCGGCAAAAATAAATTCAGGTGAAATGTCATAATCCCAAACGCTTGGGCCATGAACTGGATCTTCTGTTTGGATAATGGAAGGCCATAGAACTTGTCCCATTTCACCTATCTGTGCCTGATTGAAAACCTTTTCATCCCAAAGCCTCTCAATTCCTTTCAGATGTGTATGGTTTCGTAATAATGGGGCAACATCAAGCCATTTTATAGCGCCTGTGGTGAATGTACATTTCAACATCAAGGGAAATTGACATTCCACAACTCCAACTTTAAGCATCAGACCAGAGGGTTAATTTTGTGGAAGTCTTTTGTATTCCACATATCAAGTAGTTCATCTTTGTGAATTTCAGCCCAGGCCTGCACCAATTTAGATTTACCAATCGGGAAATCACCATTCCTAAGACTACCATTTTCAATAAGAAAATTGGCTTCAAATTCTCCCTATTTTGCTTTAAAATGAGGAGGCACATGATCATTAAAAAAACATGTAGATAATGACCCCGTAAAATCTTGAAATCTCTGGCATTGGATTTAATTCAACACAAAAATAGAAACTTTCGGCGAAAGTAAGATGGGTTACATCCCAGATTTCATTGTGATGAATTCTCCTTTGCCCTGGAGTGGGTTTTCATACTTTGCCTGGTTTCGGTGTGTCACGAATCAAAACAATGAGAATTCCACCTGTCCTGAGTGTTCGCTTGCGGCACTCAGGACTTTTAATACGTTCGAGGGACTCCGTCCCGGTAATGCCAACAATCTCACCTATTTCCAACCATCTAAAAATCAAAGCTATATAAAATCAATTTTAACCAAGCCCTTTTTATTATTCATATAATCGCAGGCCGAAGAATATCGATACTCCCAAGGCTCCCATACCAAACCAGCCCTTACCGGATTTTGATGCAAATAACTCATTCTCTGCCTTGTAATTTCTGGATTGTTTAACTCTATCGGATGATTTTCCTGCTGCCAAAACTGATAGGTTTCATTTCTACTATTTTGCTTCCCTGCACTTTTAAACAACCACATCAACCAACTTTTTCTGGATTCGAAGGTAGACTTCTCCAATTCTGTTAAGATTTTTCCTGCGGTAAACTTCTTAAAATCTCGCACAATATCAGAAAGAACATATCCCTCTTTTGCGCTAACTACAGCGTGTAAATGATTTGACATCAATACCCAGGCATGAACACATAGCCCTTTTTCCTTTATACAAAAATTCAAACTTTCGATCGCAATCTCAGCATAAACAGGTCTGGTAAAAATATCAATCCATTGAACCACAGTGCAGGTAATAAAATGAACTTGCTGCTGATCTCTGATTTTAAATCCTGCCTGTGCCATAAGACAAGTTTATGAAAATTCATCCAAAAAATGGGTTTGGCGTATTTTCCGGGATACTTGCCAAGCCGAAGGCATGGGAGTCCCTGCATTTTATTTGTCGTCCTGAGTTCCCTTCGGAAAACTCAGGACAGAGGGGGCTATGAATCAAGTTGAAAATTTCCGCACTTAATCTATAAACCGAACCAGACTTCGGTCTGCGGAAATCCGCCTGGGCGCTGCATTTTCTCCACTGATGATAAAGTTTGCAGCAATATCGTCACCGAGTGCATCCACGAATTTTCTTTTAATCCTGGAAATCTTTTCGCTCACCGAATTACTCAAAGGATTTACCAAATCATTAATTCTATTCAACTGAGTCTGCGGACTATCCGAATTGCTGATGCTTGAATAAATAGAAAGGATTTCATTCCGGAAATCCGAAAGGTGGCTAATCTGCACACCTTTACTTTGGCTTAGAAAGAAAAGATAAATCGTTTTTTCCAGGGGATTCAATCGAACCATTAAATTACCCATGTCTGGAAACAGGATGTTTTTCTGCCTGCCTTCAATAAGCATTGCGGGAACTTCACGGTTTATCACAAATCGATTTTTATAAATCATTTGAAGCCGGATTCCGTCAATTATCCGGAACACCTGCTCCATCACCATGGATGGAACACCACGACTAGAAAACAACTTCAGGCAATCCGGGCAAATGTCTCCAGTCCGCATTTTAAAAGTAACCTGTGCTTTCTCCTGACAGAAATCGAGCATACAGCCCTTTGCCTCATGGTGCCAGTGTGCGCCCAGGTCTTCATAGTTTGTGAATACTAGTTTTTTAAGGATACCAGACGCAATCTGGTAGGCAATCGGAAATCGCCTGTCGCTGCCTAGAAAAAAATCCCAATCTTCCGTATGAACAAAATGATCTCGGGGCCCATTGGGATTGCTTGCAGAAAACCAGTTCAGCTTGTTGTTGTAGCTTGTGAGCAGAATTACAAATTCATCATTTCCAATGTCATTGCTGGATCTGAATTCAGCGCATGCCTTAAAAATCTGCTCCCAGGAAACCGTATTTCGTTTTTTAAACCGGTCTTCAAAATTAATTTCTTCATCCAAACCTACATTCATTTGCCTACTAGAACGATACATTATCATACTTTCTGGACTGTCTGGCGAAGGCTCCTTTCCCAGGATGTGCACAAATTCTGATTGTTCTTTGAAAACAATCGGACCCTGAAACCCTTTCAGAAGATTATATACATCTGAAAGAATTTCTTCATTACAGTCGGCAGAACGAACAAGGTTTATTTTTAGCATTGAAGAAAAAAAGGATTGCGAAGTTAAATAAAAAACAACCGGAGACATTCATCTCCGGCTGAAAATTGATTTAGGGTTAAAAAGTATGATGGCTTATTGAAAGAAATCTTTTTTGATGTTTCCAACTTTTTTGAGTGCTACATATTCATGCATCTTTTCATCAATCAAATTAAATGTTTCATGCATATTGTCTTTCGAAACATTCATACGGCTATTTGCACTCATATTGAAATTATTCGCTGTGGCCGTTATGTCGAAATCTGCGCCGATAAAAGCAAAACTCCACAAATCCGTTGCCCGCAAACGATCCATTTCCCGGCGAATCATATCGGAAGAATAGCGGCTGGAAGAATTTTCATGGCCATCAGTGAGTATAACCATCACAACACTCGCTTCATTGTTGTCAAGCATTTCACCAGCATGCCTCTCAATGTGGCGAATGCTGTCGCCGATTGCATCGAATAAAGCAGTATCTCCCCGAGGAGAAATTTCAGCAAAATATTGCTCGTCGTTTGGTCCGGCTGGACTTAGCGGTTTGGGAAATTCAGTAACACTATCAAAAACGCAAAGGGCACTGTAAAACTCCTGGTCAGGATTCTCAACCTTTAGATTTCGGATATTGGCAAACTGGCTTCTGAGTCCTTGGATGGTAGCAGGCCAGCAATCGCCCATACTGCCACTGCGGTCGAGCACAAATTGATAAATGGTTTTTCTGTTTTGCATTGGATTTGAATTTTGATTTTCCATGTGAGATTATTTTTTTGATTTGATGATGCAAAGGTGTGGGCCCGACCACCAAAAGCTTGAATTCTTGCAAGCTTGCAAATAATTAAAGCATTGAATTTCAATTACTAAACCACATTATCAGGAAACCATTGCAAGACAAGACGGCATCATTTCAATAGAAGAAGCCGAATTTGGAAAAGGAAAAAGATGCTGAACTTTCTTCTTTCAGATGCTGGCGTTGTAGTATTTACAAGGGTTGGGAGGAAATCTTACTGAGAGCACTTCCTATTGTGCTCAATCACAAAGGATTCAATTGAATTTTAAAATGATTTATGGCCTTTCTCCATCGCCATTCGCCAGTTATTAATTTGATATGCAGATAGTTCCTTTTTTTCTTCATCCAAAGAATCTAATGCCTTTTGAATAAGCGGAATCGCTTCAGGATGAATAAACAAAGGAAAAAGGAAAAGCCAGAAATCCCCATTTTTTCTAATAAAATCCTCCCAGTAATTTTGAAAATCAGGATAGTCAAACCGCCAGGAAATAATGGGATCTTCCTCTTCATCGAGCATACCTCCGCTGCTTCCAGATGTAAAAAATGTGCCGTCAGGATTCCGATAAAGAGCTTCTCCTCCCCCATCCGCACCGGCTTCAAAAAATAACTCTGCCTTATTCATTCTGACAAATAAAAATTATAAAATCTATACAAACAAGAAAAATTAAATGTTACTTATATTAAGTTGGCATAAAAAAAGGAGTAACTAGAATTATTCTTATTTGATAATTAAAATATAGCTTTAGAAATATACCAAAACAGAATTTATTTTATCAGAACCTAAAATTTATACCAGCACCACTTCAAGTCCACATTCCTTTTTTAATGCATAGAAAAATTCCTCGCTGGGATTGACAGAGAACACCCTGGAGACACCTTCTGTTTCCATCTGGTCTTCCTCTGAAATGATTTTTATGCGAAGACTTTGTTTGCCCCGGAATCGTTTCAGGCAATCCTGCAATACTTGCAGGTCAATTTTGTGAATGTCCGCCAAATTGAGTCTGAGTTTCCTTCGGAAAACTCAGGACAGAGGGTATCCAACTCACAATCTGCAAATGGCAATCCATTTACCCAGCCAGCCAATATCCAATCAAACATCAAGGGCGGTTTGGGCATTTTTTCAACTTTGGTGTATGACGAACGGATTGTGGTGATCAGGTGAAAAATATGGATGGCTTAGTTTTGAGTTTATAGTTAAGTCGGTTTTGAAAATTAGGCTTACAACAAATTCAATTGGAAAATTAAAATTCAACAGCAATTTCAGGCTACAAATAAAAACAATACAATTTGAATTCATTTAATCTCTGGCTGAAAATGAATACCATCTATCCAGACATTGCCAAAGGTTTTATTTCATTCGTAAAGTCCGGCCTGCTGACATTTTCTGGAGGTTCAGAATTTATAGGTATCAGAATTGTCGAGCTAAATACCTGAGGTATTAATTCTGATTTTTTATCTGAATCCGCTTTCGCCAGGTTCTGCCCTCACGTTGACCAGACAGGAAATAAATCCCGGGTTCAAAATGATCTATTCTTACTTTTTCCAATTGACCATATAAAGACAAGACCGTCTTTCCTAAAACAGAAATAAGTTGAATGTTCTCACTCATTGGAAATAAAACTTCGGTTTCAGCTGGATTTGGATAAGGTGTAATTTCAATATTCTGAGCTTGAGTAGGTTTTACTGCAGTTAATAATCCTATGCAGACATTGTCTATAAAAACAGTTTCACTTCCTGAACCTGAAAAAAACTCGGGTTGTATAAATACGTCATTTACTCTGATAAAGGTGGAATCCCATGAACCAGAAACTTGTTGCCATGTGTTTTGCTGAAGCGGAAATTCAAATCGGAACCATTTCCCTTTTGCTGAATCCACCTGGCTTGCGGTGAGGTTTACTTTGACAACGCCGCCTTTTCCCTGAATCTGGATAAAGTAAGAAGGCAAAGTCACAGTAGGCTGTGTGGTTACAATTTTTAAATCCACACTCAGAGAATGAGTTCCATTCAGACCAGACCAATTGCCTTTGTATTTTGGTGGAGCAATTAATTTCATCGTGTTTCCCTGATCGGTAAAACGCAGGCAATTGGGTGGGTTGCCATCGGTATTGATGGAAGCAGGACTGGTGGCATTCATAAAACTCCATCCGTCAAAACCGGCATTTGCAGGAAAGCTGGAACATAATCCAGCGGCAACAGGAAATACAACAGGTGTAAAGGTGGTTCGGATGTTGTCGATCAATGTATATTCATCACCAACCACAAACTCAGTTAAAATTCGGGCACGTTCAATGTTTTGCAATAAACCGTTCCAGGAACCTGAAACCAATTGCTATTTTGAAGAGTCAACAGGTATTTTGGTTTTGTGCCATGTGTTAAAAGAGGGCAATACAAAACCAGGTTTGTAGCGGGCGACACCACCAGGTCCATAAATTTCCATTTGAAATGGGGCTGGCTGATAACTTCCACCGCTGGAATTTACCGTTTTATAATCATAAAAGAGACTGTCAGTCCCATCTGTATTTACCGGCCAGTAACCCAAATACTGTGGACTTAGTAACACACAGCTTCCAAGCCCAAGCGTATTGTCGTCTTCCCGTAAACACTTTCCGGGATTTCCACCAGAGAGTTGTATGGAAAGTGAACCATCGCCTTCTATACCAAATTGAGAAACATCGTTTGTTTCAAAACCTTCGGAGGTTTGGGCCTTTACCAAAGTGCCGGACAAAAAGAAAATTGATATGGAAAGGAGATATAATCGCATTGAGTTAATTAACTAAAATAGGAATGAAAAAATTGTATGAACTAAGGTCAAAAAGGAATTAATTTATACAAAACTAGACCTTCTGCGACTAATCTCAAAAAATCTAAATAAGAAATTATGGACAAATCAAGTTTTGGAACAGTTGGAAATGATTGAATTTATCCAACCCCATTATCGGGTTTATTGGTTTTTTATAATTGTTTTTTGCCTTCATATTGAAAATAATAGCCACCAACCTTTTATATTGGCTTTAATCACCTAGGGCAGAGCTTTTTTGAAAATAATTTTCTTAAAGACTTTGCCATTTCCTCATCCTTTTGGCAGCTTAAACTGTTGGCTGCCTGGCAATTAGACGGAGAATTCTTTCCTTTTAAACTTTTGCTAATTATAAACAAGGGACCGAAAGTCATGTATTATTTTGAATTTGTAGTTAAGCCGTGTTTGAAAATTTTTCTAACTACTAAATTGTAGTTAGCCTTATTGTAGTTAGATTTTTAACTACATTTGTCTTAACTACATTTTATCATGGAATACAAAATCCGGATTCGGCGTAAAAATCGAAAACAAGCATTTCGAAAACTATTAGGTTTTACTCAAGACAACTATGCTCACTATTTGGGAATAACAAAAGGATTGCTGTCCCTTATTGAGCTGGGTAAACGATCTTTATCTGGAGAGCCAAATCTAAAAAATGCACAATTGTTATTGCGATGGCAAAATTTTGAAAAAACATGGCAGTCACCAGATGTGTCAGAAAGTGATTTAGCAAGTACTAAAGTGTATTTGATAGAAAGACTAAAGCATTTGAAATTCCAACAAGAAAGCAAATCGGTAAAAAAAGAGTAAGCCTCCGGTCATCTACGTACCTTTTGTTTCTGAATTATTTATAAGAGTTGCCTTTTTCCAATTCATTGGAAGTAGATCCTGGATTTTGTTGATGGGCTGATTCTGGATATTGCCA
>JAIXQU010000171.1 GCA_027485575.1 Cytophagaceae bacterium | reverse complement strand
GGAGCAATGGTTCAACCAATCAAAGCATAACCGTTGGTGCTACTGGTAGCTATACAGTTCAGACCATTGCAGGTGCTTGTAGTTCTCTTGTTTCTCAGGCCACGCAGGTGACGGTTAATCCGGCACCTCAAACCCCGGCGATCACAGCAGGAGGTTCAACAAGTTTCTGCACCGGAGGTTCGGTTTCGCTGAGCGCACCTGCTGGTTTAAATTATCTGTGGAGCAATGGTTCAACCAACCAAAGCATAACTGTTAACTCTACAGGATCGTACACAGTTCAGACGATTTCAGGAACTTGTACTTCAGCCGTTTCGCAGGCTACCCAGGTAACGGTTAATCAGGCACCGCAAACGCCAAACATCACAGCCGGTGGCCCGACGAGTTTCTGTTCGGGAGGTTCGGTTTCGTTGAGCGCTCCTGCCGGTTTAAATTATCTGTGGAGCAATGGTTCGACCAACCAAAGCATTTCAGTGAGTACAACCGGATCGTACACAGTTCAGACGATTTCGGGAACTTGTACTTCGGCCGTTTCGCAAGCCACACTGGTGACGGTCAACCAGGCTCCGCAAACTCCAAACATCACAGCCGGCGGTCCGACGAGTTTCTGCACCGGAGGTTCGGTTTCGCTGAGTGCTCCTGCCGGATTTACATATCTCTGGAGCAATGGTTCGGCCAACCAAAGCATTACAGTTAATTCAACCGGATCGTACACAGTTCAGACGATTTCAGGAACTTGTACTTCGGCCGTTTCACAACCGACTCAGGTTACGGTCAATCAGGCACCTCAAACTCCAACCATCACGGCTGGCGGCCCGACGAGTTTCTGTTCAGGCGGTTCAGTTTCGCTGAGTGCTCCTGCTGGTTTAAATTATCTCTGGAGCAATGGTTCAACCAACCAGAGTATAACGGTTATCTCAACTGGTTCATATTCGGTTCAAACGATTTCGGGAACTTGTACTTCGGATGTTTCACAAGCCACGCAGGTAACGGTTAACCAGGCACCGCAAACCCCAAACATCACGGCCGGTGGTCCAACCAGTTTCTGTTCAGGAGGTTCAGTTTCGCTGAGTGCGCCGGCAGGTTTAAATTATCTCTGGAGCAATGGTTCAACCAATCAAAGCATAACAGTGAGTGCAACCGGATCGTATACAGTTCAGACCATTTCAGGAACTTGTACTTCGTCCGTTTCACAAGCCACGCAGGTGACGGTGAACCAAGCCCCGCAAACGCCTAACATCACAGCCGGCGGCCCGACAAGTTTCTGTTCAGGCGGTTCCGTTTCGTTAAGCGCTCCGGCAGGTTTAAATTATCTCTGGAGCAATGGTTCAACCAACCAGAGCATCACGGTTAACTCTACAGGATCGTACACAGTTCAGACGATTTCAGGAACTTGTACTTCGGCCGTTTCGCAACCGACTCAGGTTACGGTTAACCAAACGCCAGAAATTGGTACTATTCAGATTTTGAACGGCGATACACTTCAGGTAAATTCCATTTCAGGAGTAACCTACCAGTGGTACCTCAACGGAGGAATCATTACAGGGGCGAATTTGCCATACTATGTTTTTGGTGGCCAAACGGGTAGTTTCCAGGTGATGGCAATGAGCAACAATTGCCTTGATTCTGCCAGTATAGTTATTACCAGCGAACAGAGTATGATTCAACGTACTATCAGTATTTACCCCAACCCAGGCCGAGACATCTTCCATGTCCGCACAGCAGGATTGGAGGGCAGTCTTCTGCGGGTTACCGATCTTTTGGGCCGCGAAATACTGCGAAAGGAAATCCTGATGAACGAAACGCAGGTTGAACTGAGTTCAATGCCTTCTGGCACTTACCTATTCCGCATTGAAGGAAACAACTTTAACAGAGTAGTGAAAGTGGTGAAGAGGTAAACCATTTGCTGGAACATTCAGGCTAATGACTGTGTCCCCAATAAGAAAAAAGAGCCGTCCGGAAAGGGCGGCTCTTTTTGTTTCTGAATTCTCACTTTTAAGTCTGACTTTTACCATTGCTATTAACCCTACTCCTGGGTTCGAGTCCTCTCGAACCAATACCCGGTTTAGATAAAATACAAATCATTTACAGGTTAAATAAATGTAAAACTATTTGTTTAAGGTTAAAAGAAAATCAGTCATGGAGCTTGGAGAAATTTATTTTTGGACTGCTTCTCCTGGATTCTTCTCCTGGATTCGAGTCCTCTCGAACCAATACCCGGTTTAGATAAAATACAAATCATTTACAGGTTAAATAAATGGAAAACAATTTGTTTAAGGTTAAAAGAAAATCAGTCATGGAGCTTGGAGAAATTTATTTTTGGACTGCTACAATCCATAAATGGATACCCTTGCTTCAAACTGATTCTGCTAAAGATATGATATTGAATTCTCTAAAGTACTTATCAACCAAAGATAAAATTGATGTTTATGCCTTTGTAATAATGCCCAACCATATTCACCTGATATGGAAACTAAATGCATTAAATGGAAAAGAGCTCCCTCATGCTTCTTTCTTAAAATTTACAGCACATGCTTTTAAAGCGGAACTTATAAAAACGCCTGAAAAACTCTCCAGGTTTTTTGTGGATGAAGGCAATAAAGAGTTTAACTTCTGGCAAAGGGATTCCTTGGCAGTAAAGCTGACCTCAAGGGAAATGGCATTTCAAAAGATGGACTATATTCATAAAAACCCGCTTGCAGACCATTGGAATCTAGCCACAAGACCTGAGGATTACTTGTTTTCTTCTGCTTCTTTCTATGAAAAAGGTGAGGATCGATTTGGGGTTTTAAAAGACATTCGTGAAGAGTTTTAGGTATTTTTTTTCCTGGAAGTCGTATGGGTTCGGGGAGATTGAAAATGTTGTAAATCCCGCAAAGCGGTGGACGCCATAGCGATACTCGAACCTGGGTGGAGAGGAAATAATCTACCCCCAGTTCTGGGTTCGAGTCCTCTCGAACCCAGAACTGGATTTGGCTAAAGAACTTTTTGGGGCCGACGGTCGTATGGGTTCGAGGAGACTCGAACCTAGGTGAAGAACTGGGTTAGGATACAGAACTATTGGGGCTGACGGTCGTATGGGTTCGAGGAGACTCGAACCTAGGTGAGGGAGAACTATTGGGGCCGACGGTCGTATGGGTTCGAGGAGACTCGAACCTAGGTGAAGAACTGGGTTAAGATACAGAACTATTGGGGCCGACGGTCGTATGGGTTCGAGGAGACTCGAACCTAGGTGAGTAAATCCCGCAAAGCGTTGGACGCCATAGCGATACTCGAACCTGGGTGAGAATAAAGAGAATTCAGTGCTATTTATCATTCCCCGAATGACCGGAAAAAATAAACCCCTGCTTTTGAGGCAAGGGTTTAAAAAAAGCAATTGAAAAAAATATTTTAAAGCTTTAGGTCATCAATGATTGCCTTGATTTTGGCATCCAGGCTTGCTTCTACCTTCTTAAAGTCTGAGGCCTGATTCAAAGGGGCATTCACTGAGAAATAAAATTTGATTTTTGGTTCGGTGCCTGATGGCCTGGCAGAAATTTTATTCCCATCTGCTGTCAGAAACTGGAGCACATTGGATTTCTCCATTTCAATCGGGTGCTTTTGACCGGTTTTCACATCTAAAATTGTAGACTCCTGGTAATCAAATAATTTAACTACTTCCGAACCCGCAATTGATTTTGGGGGATTTGCCCTGTATCCAGCCATCATCGCCTGAATTTCCTCTGAACCGGATTTGCCTTTTTTGGTAATCGAAATCAAATCTTCTTTGTAAAAACCAAATTGCTTATAAATTTCAATCATCAAATCGAAAAGGCTTAGTCCTTTGTCTTTGGCAAAAGCAACCATTTCGGCAATCATAGCGCATGAGGCAATGGCGTCTTTATCCCTCACAAAATCTCCTACCAGATAGCCATAACTCTCTTCTCCACCCACGATGAATTTCAATTTTCCTTCGTATGCTTTTATGATATTGGCAATATGCTTAAATCCGGTCAAGGTATTGAAGCACTTAACGCCATAGGCTTCAGCTATTTTATCCTGGATATCGGTGGTAACAATCGTTTTGACAATCATTTCTTTACCAGTGATTTTACCCGCATTTCTCCAGGCATTCAGCACATAGTAAACCAAAAGGGTTGAAATCTGATTGCCATTCAAAAGTTGCCATTTGCCGTCAGGGTTTTTAACCCCCAAACCACATCGGTCTGCATCTGGATCAGTGGCAATCAACATATCGGCATCCAAATCTTCAGCCATTTTCAAGCCCAAAGTCATGGCCTCAGTTTCTTCCGGGTTAGGGTAAACTACGGTCGGGAAGTTTCCATCCGGATTTGCCTGGGCCTGAACTATGTTTACGTTTTCAAAACCCATTTTGGCCAATACCTTTGGCACCAATGTGATTCCTGTTCCATGGATGGAAGAATAAACAATTTTAAGATTTTTTTGCCTGGTGATCGCCTCTTTTGAAATGGAAAGTCCGGCAATCAGGTCCAGATAAACATTGTCAACTTCTTCCAGTACAGGGATTAACAGTTTTGAATTTCCTTCCATTTTTACCTGGGTTAGGGAAGAAATTTTTTCAACCTCAGCTATGGTATTTTTGTCATGCGGGGATACCATTTGCCCACCATCATCCCAATAGGCCTTGTAGCCATTGTATTCTTTCGGATTGTGCGAGGCTGTTATAACCACCCCACTTTGACAACCAAAATGCCGGATTGCAAAAGACAATTCAGGGGTTGGCCTAAGTTCAGAGAAAAAATAAACTTTTATGCCATTGGCAGTAAAAACATCCGCTGTTGTTTTGGCAAATAAAGGAGAATTGTTTCTGCTGTCATGTGCCACAGCCACGGAAAGATCTTTGCCTGGAAAGCTGATTTTCAGATAATTGCAAAGGCCCTGGGTTGCCATAGCTATTGTATAAATATTGATTCTGTTGGTACCAACACCCATTATTCCTCTAAGGCCACCCGT
>JAIXQU010000041.1 GCA_027485575.1 Cytophagaceae bacterium | reverse complement strand
CACAGATATTCAATTATATATAGCGATTGTATATGGAAAGCTAAAAATACAACTGGCTAAAAACCAGTTTTTTATGCCAAAATCGTGTCAAACTCAGGAAGAAGAATTCGGAAATGTTTTTTCATTGTGGATTAACCAACATCCTGATCGTTTTGGTTTTTTGGTTTTCAAATATGGTGAGGCTGTAAATCCCACAGGGCAATTGATTGGTTAACAACTTGACTTCAGCGGTATATCCATTAATTCTCTGCTTCAAAACAACCTTTCCTAAAATATCTGAAACAGCAAGGTCTGCCGGACCATTATAGTTTTTTTGGATTACAAAATGGGAAGAACAGGGATTCGGAAATATGTTGATGTCATCTGATATTGTTGGGTTTGCGATTTCAGTGATTGTTCCGGTATTCCCTCTTACGAAAATAGCAAGATTGCTGGCTGTTTTTAAATCATAGGTGGTTATGCCAAATTGGGTTTGCCAGTACCAGGCCTTCGTGGTTTGGTTGGGTAAGGTGGTTGAGGACCAGTATTTCTGTGCTGTAGAAATACCAAAAAGAGGACTAGCAGAAGGTCCTATCTTACTTTCATCGTTGATGGATTGCAACTCTTTGATGTTGGGCAACCTCCAGTCCTCCAATCCGGCCAATGAAAAATTCTCTGCATTGGTGAGTGCTTGTTCCCATGTGATTGGATTAAGAGAAGGCGACTTTTGCCAAACCAGATTGGTAAGATTATCGGTGATTGTGCCGTCTCCATTATCTGTAAAATGGTTGGGCAGGGCAGGTGGAACTGTCTGGTCTCTCACTGCCCGTACATGGAATTTTTTGCTTCCACCTGCACTGATGGTTTCTGCTTTCGGGTGATTGCCTATTCCGCCACCAGCGTTGGTACACCAAACTTTTGAAGCATCATTGGCTTGCCTATTGCTTGTCCACCAGTATTCTGCGCCTGAATTTGGAAAAACTGCGATGTCTAAAGCTGGATTCGTTCTTTGGTGGTTCAGGATGCTGAATGCTTCGTGGGCGTTGGGCAGACGCCAATCGGAATACCCCCCCAGAGTTAAGGTATCGCAATAAATGGTGGCATTTTCAATCGTTTTTTCTCCTCCATCCGAACGCTCCCACATCAAACCAGTCACGGTATCAGTTACCGTTCCATTTCCATTAATTATAAAAGCTGGGGGATGGATGTTGTAATCATTGTCCTCTCCAAAAGTTATGGTATAGCTGTTGGTTTCGCCTGTGTCGGGCAAACGGAGCATGGTTTTTTGGATGCTTTGGGCCTGGATTTTTAAGAATGAAAATATCAGCCAAAGGGTGCAAATGGATTTTATCATCTGCTTATTCAATTACAAGACGTTTGGTAAATCTTTCATTTTCAATCTCAATACCTACAAAATAAAGTCCCGGAGATAAAGTAGAAATATCAATCTTTTCCTCAGGACTGATTTGCTTCAAAACCGATTCTCCCAGAATATTGGTGATATTGATTTGGCCGATGCAGGAAGTTTTTCGTTGTCCTTCCAGAGAAATAGAAATAAAACCTTTCCCCGGATTTGGTAGAATTTTCCATTCCAATTTCCCTGGCTTTTCAGCAACTACCGAGGTCAATGCCGGAACAATATATCGGGCAAGAACCAGATTGTCCAGAATCAGATTCGAAGACCAGATGAAGCTGGCATTTCCCCAGGCGGTAGATGCAAAATTTGTATAAGCTGCCTGATTGGTAACCTGGGCAGCGGTATATAGTTTGGCGCCAGGCCATCCATTGTCTGAAAAAGAAGGACTTTTCCAATCCGACGGGATATCATAATGAACACCAAAACAATTGGCATTGCAGGTGGGTGCGTTGGTAGTATTGGCAGTGGACCGGGTGCCATCTGCCAATTCCTGAACAACAGAAGAAGACATCAAAGGAGAAATATAAAAGGTCTGTGCTTTCCAGTTGGCATTGGTTACAGTACCATCGCTGAACTGGGCAATAAACCCACCGTCCCCGGGATGGTAGTTGTCGGCTCCCTGAATTTCAGAACCCAATCCTGGATTTTCTTCCCAATCTACCAGTTTAACCGCTATGGTGTACGGCCTCGAAACCTTAAATTTAACCACACAGGAATTGAAAGGCGTGAAAGGAACAGGGTCAACCCCAACCAGAATTCCATTGATGTAGAGTTCGAAATAGTTGTCCGCAAAAAGGTATCCGGTCACAATTTCTCCGTTGGCATCTATTTCTGTAACCGGAACTGAACCCAGATTGGCAGCAGCCAGGTTGGCGGGCATTTTGTTGTTGCATTGGTTGTGTAGGTCTGATGTGAAAGGTCCGGTACTAAAACTGGTTTCTGCCGGTACAATCCAGACTTTTGAATCTGTGGATGTTATGCTGCCAAGAGGCGTAACATGGTTGCTGGGACAATTGGGCATCAGGTTGGCTGTTGTGGTAGTTCCCTGCCCCTGGGTTACGGAACCCGTAAACTGTGCTGATATCGAAAAAGGAAAAGACAACAGAAAAAGAAGAATTGCCGTTTTCATTCTACAAACAGCTTTTGGGAGATGAATGATTTTTTCAATTCCAGTTTCAGCAGGTAACTTCCTTTTGACAATCCGGAAACCTTCAGCTCTTTTTGAAATCCCTGGATCCGATGGACCATTTCTCCTTTGACATTATATAAAGTCATGGATTGAATTTCTGACTCAGGAATTCCTTTTCCCAACACAACATTTATGAAACCTTTACCCGGATTTGGATAGACAAGAAAATTAGATTTTTCAGAGATAATTTCTGAATTGGCAGTCGTTAAAACGCAGGGCGGCTGGTTTCTGGTGTAGTTGGTTGTGGTGGTTCCGGTAGGAGTTACATAGTTAAATGTGAATACGCCGTTGTTGGTCCAGCTGTAATTCCAGGCATAATTTTGTCCTGCATTTGTATAGGTCATGTTGTAGCCATTGCCGGTTCCGTTGGGTGTAAATCCAGTAATGCTTGCCCCATTGAGTGGTGTTCCGGAAGGCCGGGCAGGTTTGGCTGTTGCCTGTGGAATGATTTGCAGGGTATTATCTTCCGTAACCTGTCCTACCATTTTGCCAATCATGTATGGAGCGGCAGGTGTGCCATGATAATGATAAATTCCATTCGCTCCAAAGTGACCATGGTTGTCATCCAAAGGAAGCATAGGCGCACCATTGGGTTCCAAACTGCCATACACAGGAAATCCATCCAGTCCATATGCAATGGGTAAACTGGTATTGGATTGACTATACAAATGCATGGGTGCAGTATGATAGTGATAATCGTCGGCTCTTCCGGAATGCCCACCCCAATTGTCTAGCTGACCATCCAGAAATGCATCGACACCCGTATTGGTATAAGGATTGAAAATGGCAATTCCGTTAACTGCAACGGCAATGGCACCCCGTAAAAAATGTTGGGTATTCACAGGGACAGGGGTAGTTGCAATAACAGGATTAAGCGGAATTGACCAGGCATTGGTGCCTGTATAACATTGTGGAATAGGTACTTGTTGTTGCCAACCTGTAATGCCTGTCATCATTTCATGTTTGGCCAATCCGTTGGATTCTACATAAAAATAGGTTTGGTCCCAATGGGTATAAACATCCGGTTTGAAAGGAACAAAAGCAGAATCCATTGTAAGTGGATTGGTTGTGGTTTGGGTTTGTTGACTGGATTTCGGTATAAATCCGGAAACAAATCCCAAAATGCCTAAACACAAAACACTCCCTGAAAAAGCCAGCTGTTTGATTCTGTTTCGGACAAAAATAAAACTAGCTGCAAATAAGAATATCAGGCAAATCATTATAGCTTTTGAAAGAAAACGATCAGGAACTACGCCATTCTCAGTTCGGGTAGCTGCTATTCTTTGGTTGATTTCTTCTACTTCGGCAATCTTTTGACTAACGAACTCCTGGTCTGGTTTTGACAGAGCTTGTATGGGAAAATGGAGAACCTTGTTGTGTGCATCTTCGATATACACTTCTCCATTTTTAGTATAATAGAATGAGCCTTCAATGGTTTTTTGTTCCTTTTCAAGATTCCATTTCCGAAGGATAAGTTTGGAATAATCCACAGAGTGGGCAAAGGAAACCAGGCTGAACAAAATGCCTGAAAACAAGGTTAAAAAGACTTTTTTTTTTTTTTTTCAAGATTATTTTTCCAGTTACTGAACCCGTTTTTTCTTTGATAAGCCTGTATACATATTGTCCGGAGGGCATTCTGTTTCCATAAGCATCATTTCTGTTCCAATGCACAAGGAATTTTCCGGATAGAACCGGTGTCCGGTCCAGAATGCGCTTCACCATCTTTCCCTGCACATCCAAAATTTCCAACTGGCAGAAATCTTCTTTCTCAAGCCCAAACTCAATTTGAACATCTTTATCTGCAGGATTGGGATAAATCAATTCATCCTTATAGCTGCTGTTCCATATCATGGGGACTTCTGTAGTAAGGGAATCGTAGCAGTTCACCGGACCAATAAAATAGGTAGCCGATACATCTTTATTTTGCCTTGTAGGCGTTTCATTTTGTGGTTTATATACCCGGACATAATCTACCCGAACCCCTGCAGGACTCACATTGACCCGGATATGCCCTGAATTGGGCTGGATCTGACCTTCAAAATACCCATAATCATCTGCATAATTTACAGTTGAAAAATTGGGATGACTTGGTTGGGGTGTTTCCTGATAATAGAGACAGTTTCGCTGTTGTTTGCCAAAAAAATGGTCGTGTCCGTGAAAGAAAATATTGACCCTGTGTTCTGCCAAAAGATCTTTGATGGGTTTGTACCAGCCCGGTCGGTTGGTTGCGAAACCTTCTGTTCCATCCAGATTTTTACCTCCCCATTCATATAAGTGAGAAACTTCCACCCCTCCGCGTCCTTCGGCGGTTCCACCCACAATCTGGTGTGAAAAGATGAATTTGTATGTGGCATTACTGGTTTCCAAGGTTTTCTTTAGCCAGTCGTACTGTACTTTACCCAATGACCATCGCCAGCCATGCAGGGAATCGGGTTTCGGTTTTGTATTCCAATATGGATCCAGAACAATGAAAAGAGCATCTCCCCAATGCCAGGCATAATAGCTCTTTCTCTTTCCTACAAAGGGTGTATTTGAAGTGTCGCCTGAATAAAATCCATCCGGCTCCGGATTGTTGAAATACTTGTTTCGCTGCTGGGCATCCCATACAGCTATGTTGTTGGCTGTATTGTTGTTGAACCATCCGGCTTCACCTTCGTGATTTCCAAGAACATTGAATAATGGGATAGAATGATAGGCCTTTTCATAGTACCTCCTAAGAAGTTTACACCGATATGGTATGGTGTCGAAGGGAATGGTGTTGGTCCCGGTTCTTTTAAGTTTATCAGTCATCAGAAAATCACCCAAATCCAGCACAAAATCCGGATTGTCGTCGAGTTGGTTCTGAAGGCAACGTGAATAAACTGCTGTATCGCTTTGTTCATCCAGATGTGGATCGGCCTGAACGATAAAATTGAAAGTTGAACCGGGAGGTCGCTGTGTATGACATTTGCGTTCGGGCCTTGTGATGAAACCGGAACCGCCGGGAGTTCTGTAAATTATTCTATAGAAATACTGTGTATTGGGTTGCAGTCCGGTAACCAATATTTCAGTAGGTTCATTCACCTGGAAAGTTTTCCATGAGGTTTGGTTTATCAGATTGCTACTTTCAGTTCCATATTGAACCGCAACTTCTGCCGGACTGCTGAATGTCAATTTTACAGCAAATGAAGAGGCAGTGGGTTTACTCACCAGTTCAGTCTGAAAGAGGGTTTGTGCCAATGGAGCCATGCCGTTGGCCAAAAGGATTGTCAGAATCAGGATTTTCTTCATCGTTTTCATCTTTAGGAAACCCATTTTATTTCAAAACCACCATTTTAACTTTATTCGAACTATTCTCATCCAGCCAACGCAATGCATATACACCCCGGGGGATAGTCCGTAAATCGAACTGGCATTTTGAACTGCCAGCCGGAAGTGTTTGGGAAATCACGCTTTGGCCCTGAAGATTAATCAATTCAAATTTTCTCTCCTTATCTGTTGCCCATTTGGAAACCAGAGTCAAATCGTTTTCTGCCGGATTCGGAAAAAGTGAAATGGTCCGGTCTTCCGTCATTTTATCTGTGGCAGCGGTTGTGGTGCAAGCCCCTACGGTATAGCTGTAGGCAATTTCACCGTTGTGGTTGGTCCCTCCGGTATCGGCAGGAAGAAATGCTTTGATGTAATCTACAGTTACGCAGTTGGGTCCCACCGTTACCCGGATATGGCCTGTACCGGCAAGAGTAACATCGGTATAGGCATCGGCATTGGCCAGATATCCTATTTCATAAGTTGAGTCGGACGGCATAGGCACTTCCTGGTAAACCAGACTATCCAAGACTTCCTTTGCATATAGATGATCGTGGCCTTGAAAAAAAATGTTTACACCTGTTGATTTCATCAGCTGATGAATAGGCAATCCCCAACCGGGCCTGTAGGTGTCGAATTGGTAGTTGGTGTTGTTTGCTCCGCTGTATCCACCCCATTCACATCCTTTTGCCGTTTTTACTCCACCTCGTCCCTGACCACGGGTATGATGGGCAAAAACGAATTTGAATTTGGCATTGCTGTTTTGAAGGGTTGATTTCAGCCAGGAATATTGCGTAAACCCCAGTGTCCAATCCCAGTTTTGTGGTTTATCATTCACTGAACAATCACGATACACATCCAGTACTACAAAAAGTGCATCGCCCCAGGTCCATGCATAGTAGTTCTCCGGCATTCCGATTCCATACGGTTCGTTGGTTGTATTCCCGGAATAAAAACCATTAGGGTAGGGATTTGGGTAATAGTATTTTCTGGACTGCGTTCCGTACACCGCAATATTGTTTGGAGGCGTTTGGTTTAGATAATAACCGGTTTCTCCCTCATGGTTTCCCAGACAAACATAAAAGGGAACGGAATGGCAGATTTCAGTCAGGTATTGCAGATAGTCTTTGTGGAGGGCGTCCATATCCGCAGCTGTGGTTTCTAGAGGCGTATGGTCATCACCAAAAATATCTCCAAGAGACAACATAAAATCAGCACTGTCTTTGGCCTGATTGGCCAGGGTAACTTTGTACATATTTCGCACCCCCTTTTTATCATACAGGTGTTCATCAGCTTCTACATTGAAACGAAAGGTTGAGCCAGGTGCCCGCTGAGTGCGGAATGTATATTGAGGCGAGGTTTGAAATGGACCGGTTGTCCCTACCCGATGCCGGAGCCGATAGAAGTATTTTGTGTTGGAACTTAAATTCTGAATGTCAACATCATCCGGAACATTGGCAACATTGTTTATGGTTGGAGTAGTATTGGAATATATTCCCGGACTGCTTCCGTATTCCAGATAAAAAGAAACCGACTGGTCAAAAAGGATATTGGCCGTAATTGCATTGTTGGTAGGTCTTCCAAGAATGATGGATTTGTTTTGAGCTTGCAAAACATGTAAAGAACCTAAGCAGATAAAAAGTAAAAGGGGTATTTTTTTCATTGCTTACAGATGCCTCGCCTTCGGAAAGGTTTAAAAGTAAACTGGTAATTTTTAGATTCTCTTGGTGAATTGCAGGTTTTTAGGGGTGAATTCAAAGTCATTCATCTTTATTTGGGCTTGCTACGGACCAAAAATCCTTGCACCAGTTCAAACTATAGATGAGACGAAAGCTGGTATAAATGGTTTTGATCAACTGCAAATGGAGCGTGGCGGAGCCTGCCCTGCTTTGGCACGGGCCACGTTCCGGCTATTGTATGGCCTCCGGCCAGATCAAACATCTTTGTTATAATCCTCAAAATGAATCCCGTTTTTTACTAACAATACGTTGGTTATGTAAGCCAGAGGCTTTTTAATAGTCCGAACAAGGCAAGGAGCCTTGCCCAATAAACAGCCGCCGCCAATGGAGCGTGGCTCCTGCCACGTTGCGGCTATTGTAAGGCCTCCGGCCAGATCAAACATGTTTCTAATAATCCTCAAAATGAATCCCATTTTTTTTTACTAACAATACGTTGGTTATGTAAGCCAGAGGCTTATCAATAGTCCAAACAAGGCAAGGAGCCTAGCCCGATTGAGGTTTAGTAGCATTTGTGATTTTTTAAAACGATTGGCATTTGTGGTGACCACAAAGCGCCACTTGAAAATTGCAAACTTGCTTTATCTATTGTCCAACCTGCGCTTTGCTAAATGGCGAACATCTTGCGGTAATTGAAGAAAATCTTTACCAACAAACTGGTCCGTTTCGCAAAGAATTTGAAAACCAACGGAGGAAATCGTGCCACCTTGTTCCCCACAACAAAGTCGCCAACCATTTTGAAGAAACAGGAACTTGTAAGAAAAGTAATTCTGATTCCAAAAGATGTAAGCTACTATCCGTTAAATCAACATTTTACACTTGAAAAATAATCTCCTATGAAAATCAGCAACCCTTCGATAAACATAGTCTCTGGATTTCTGGCTCTTGCAGGATTCTTATGCCTTTTGGGCTCCTGCAAAAAAGACGTGGAAAGCAGTCCGACTCCAGTTACAAACAACGATACCATTGTTAAAGTAATCTCTTCCAATTTCCTAACTGGCGGATTGGCCGAGCCGATCTCTGTGGTTTCCCGCACGCTTTCAACAGGAACCACCGCCGACTGTTTTAAGATTGTAACCAAAAGTACGCCAACCGACCATATTCAAGGGCCCTGGTGTCCTTCCAATATTTCTGATGACGCAAGCAAAGGTGGAATCTGGCTGGAAAACGGAAAGGTGTACGATGTGAACGGGGCCTTCGTAAAAAACCTCGCCACCTTTTACAACAACACCACATGGCAAATGTACAACACCAGCACAGGGGCCATTACAAAAACCCTGACCCAGGCCGATTGCCAGGCTGCGGCGAATCCAAACGTTGGTGTGAAGTATAAAAACTATTGTGTAGAGTGCCTGCCCTCTTATGTATCCAACTTAACAAAAACGGTTTATATCCCAGTTTCTCCTGTACGCCTCAGCGCTGCGACCGCTTTTGGGGGCGGACCTGGTTCTTACGGACCTTCCGTCCGCGGCATAGCTTTTAATGGCGTGGTTTTCGATGCGCCTGCACCCGTTAATGCTATTTTAGGTGCATATACGCTAGCTCCGTTTGACGATGCCGGTGGACACATCAATATGGGTGCCGGCTACCACTACCATGCAGCAACCGGGTTGACCACCAAAATAACCCAATCAGACGGACACGCAGCCATGATAGGATATGCTTTGGATGGCTTTGGAATCTATGAAATGTTAAGTGCTTCTAAAACTGAATCCACCGATCTGGATGCTAGTCGTGGCCATTCGGATAAAGTGCGAGGCTACCATTACCATGTGGACAAAGCCGGTGCCAACAATTTCATCAATAGTTTGGCAGGAGCTTACGCCAAATAATGCCAGAAGCTTGAGACTATTTCCCCTGATTATTTTTTTACTTTCACTCAGTTGGGCGTTTGGGCACCAACCAGATATTTCATCCATGATGCTCTTTGAGCAAAATGGCCGGACTATGCTGATGGTCAAAAGTTCTTTAACTGCTTATGAAGGTGTAATAGACTACCACTACAAAAAAAATGCCTACAAAACGCCGGAAGAGTTTCGGGCGCTGGTGGTAGAAGACTTCCAAAAAAACTGCCTCCTGATTGCCAACCAGGAAACTATGCGTCTGGTTCGTACCTCTGTGGTACTTGGCCATGAAACGACGGTATTTGCTGAGGTAGAAAACATGCCCGCCAAACTTCACACTTTGCAAATAAAAAATTCCCTGTTTCAAGACATTCCTTCCAGCCTGTGCGAGCTAATCCTTTCCCTGAATGGCCTGCCCCAAAAAATTTACCTATTCAACATGGACAATGGTCGGGAGGTTATCTTCCGGGTCCAAAATAAGAAATGGGTTGAGGAGACATCAGGTTCTTTTTTCAAACCACGGGCTTTATTTATAATTGGGACTATAGTTTTGGGAATTGGTTTTTGGTTTTTGGGAGTTAAAAAAAGGGCGAGACTCACATCTTTGTAATGCCAATGGAGCGTGGCTCCGCCGCGTTCCGGTTATTGTAAGGCCTCCAGCCAGAACAAACATGTTTCTAATAATCTGCAAATTGAATCCCATTTTTTACTAACAATACGTTGGTTATGTAAGCCAGAGGCTTAACAATAGTGCGAACCACGCTAAGGCGTGGCCCGATAAAAAGCCACTAATGGAGCGTGGCTCCGCCACGTTCCGCCTATTGTAAGGCCTCCGGCCAAATCAAACACCTTTCTCATAAACCACAAAATTATTCCCGTTTTTTTCTGGCAATAAGTTGGTTATGTAAGCCAGAGGCTTATGAATAGTGCGAACGTGGCTGGAGCCACGCCCGATAAACAGGCGCCGCCAATGGAGCGTGGCTCCAGCCACGTTCCGGATATTGTAAGGCCTCCGGCCAGATCAAATATCTTTCTTAATCCCGTTTTTTTCTGGCGATACGTTAGTCCTGTAAGCCAGAGGCTTATGAATAGTCCGAACGTGGCTGGAGCCCCGCCCGATAAGCAGCTGCCCACAAGCCAAAACAGAAATCTTATTTTTTGGATCTGCTGAACAAACGAACAACGACAATGACCAATTTTTCCATGCCCATACATGGCATTTCATGTACGAATTTAACCTACTTACCATTTTTAGGACTATGTTTGCATCAATCAATTAAAATTGAATGACATAGAATAACACAGCCTTAATGGCTGACATAGTATAATCAGCGTTAGTTTATTCCTGCTTCGGAAAACTGGTAATTTAAAAAAGCAACGGAGAAAAAACTTAAACGCTCACGCAAGGCGTGGGCTTTAGTTTATTCCGTTGCATGGGTATACCAGTACCTCCGAGGCAGAGTAGCTAGGTGTCCCACGCCGATTTTTTTTACAAGCCTCTGCATCGGGACAGTGCAGGGAAAACCTAAAAAAATGAAAAAAATTCTTCTCTCTGTCCTCGCCCTTCTTGCCCTTGCCGGCACCGGAACGGCACAAACTCTACCCTCGTATGTACCCGCCAATGGCCTCGTAGGCTGGTGGCCTTTTAATGGCAATGCCAATGATGAATCGGGGAATAATAATGTGCTTACAAGTTTTGGGCCTGTATTGACCATGGACCGCTTTGGAATAGCGAACTCAGCTTATCTGTTTGATAGCACGCAATACTTTTTAAAAAATAGCCCAGTTTCTTCAGGCGATAACTTTTCAATATCACTTTGGTTTTATAAGAAATCAACGAATGGCGGAGATTTATGGCATGAGACAAGTACTAATTCCACAACTGGTGGAGACATTACATGTAACAACGGACTTCTTCAGTTTATATGTCAGGGTATAAACATGAACGTTACAAACTCCACATTTACTCCAGCACTTTCCACATGGACTAATGTAACTTTAACAAAATCAGGAAATCAATTCACCTTTTATATTAATGGAGTACTTAATAGTACCGGCAGTAGCCCTTACTCTGCTTACAATTCTACTACATACTTTGCATTAGGAAATGGAGGACTTGCTTCTGGATCAAGCGGTATTAACGGCAAAATCGATGACATCGCCATCTACAACCGGGCCCTCACCCAGCAGGAAATCACTGCACTTTATCAGGGTACCAACACCACAGGCAACTGCCCTACGTTTCCAGCCAGCTTAGCACAAGGTCTGGTGGGCTACTGGCCCTTTTGCGGCAATGCTAATGATGAGAGCGGGAATTCTCATGATGGTACAATTTATGGTGGAGTAGCTTTAAGAACAGACAGATTTGGGCAGCCAAATTCTGCATTTCAATTTAATGGGATTGATGGTTTTATTGAGATAGCAAATTCTAATAATATGAATTATCCTCTTGGATATTCTCTATCAGGTTGGGTGAATTTCACTACCAACCAGTCAGACAACCCGCTTCTTACGAAACATTTTCAGGCTATTCAAAATGGTTATATTTTAGGAATTTGGGATAATCGTGCCAGATTTTATAGCAGTTCTGTTCAGATTGTTTCTCCCAATCCAATTAATGATGGGAACTGGCACCATTTAGTGGCTGTTTACAATGATAACACAATGAGATTATTCTTGGATAATATTGCTCAAGGTAGCATTATTCAACCTTTTATTTCAAATAATTACAACGTAAACATTGGTAAGGCAAATGGTTGCTGCAACTTCAACGGTTCCATCGACGACATAGCCATCTGGAACCGGGCCCTCACACCACAGGAAATCACCCAGCTGTACAACCAGGGCATCTGCCAAACCAGCATCACAGTAACCGATACCTTGCTCATCCACACCGGCCTAACGGCTTACAATCCGGTGGCCTATGGCAATACGTTAAAAGTGTGGCCAAATCCCACCAATACCGCCATTACCCTCGATGCCGGCAACCTCAGCAGCATGCAGGGCTGGAAATACAAAGTGGCCAATACCCTCGGGCAAACTGTCGTCAACGAAACGGCCATCAACCAGCAGCAAACCAACATCAGCCTCAGCACCTGGGGCGGCAACGGCATTTACTACCTGCACCTCATCAATCCGCAGGGCCACGCCATCGAGATCAAAAAAATCGTCCTGGCGCCTTAAGCCGTCATCCCAAACCTATCCAATCCTAAACCGTGTTCTACCGTGTTCTGTGACTCACAGAACACGCATTTCGCTCTGTGGGCCACAGAGCGAGGTAAAGCGGCATGCCATCGAGATCGAAAAAATTGTACTGGCGCCGTAAAACCAAGCTGCCTTCCCACCCCAAACCTGGAAGGTTTTTTATCACTTCGAAGATGGCTCATGGCGCCATGGCGCCAGCTTATAGGTTTTTTATCATTAAATCAGGCCCACAACCTTTTGACCTGGCCAAAAATGGATTTGAATCCAAAATATAGCAAACCTAAAAAAACAAAGAGTATAAGACTCATGGCAAAAATTTCAAATATTGGGGTTGAAATATTTGCCGGCCTTGGGTCTGAATCTACCAAAAATCCCAGAATAGATAAGGCAATAGAAACCACAAAGAGGTAAATGAATACTATTTTGTTTTTCATAATTTTCCAAAGTTATAGGAATCCCGTATTTGTTGGTGTTTTCACCTACAAAAAATTCAATAGAGCGTTGGTCCGCCACGTTGCCATAATTCTACTCCCCGGCTGGTGTCTTCACCAGACAGAAAAGCTTTCGATACAAAACTGTATTTTGGTAAGTGGGCTACTTACCCTTGGAGAAAACGTATCATGTGAGGACACATACTATAGGAGCGGCATTTTTATTTTATCCTTATATTCAACTTTTTTTTAAATGAATCCGAATGGATTCGAAAAGTAAAACCCGATATTAGTAGTAGCAGATTGCATTCTCCTGACACAACATGCAAAAGCCAAAGCCACAAACCCCCATGAAAAAATATTTAATTTCAATTTTACTGACCGGGTCGCTTTCGGCCAATGCACAAAAAATATTTTCTGTGCCTTATGGAAGTCAGGCCGATGTAAAAGTTTATGTAGTGAAATACGAAAGCCAGGCCGACCTGAAGGTATTCAAAGTACCGTATGAATCGCAGGCAAAAGGCAACGATGGAAACTGGTTTTTTACCAAATACCCTTCGCAGGCAAAGAAGAAAATCTTCTTCGTTTCCTCTGAAAGCCAGGCCGACCTCAAAATCTTCTTTGTAGGCAATCGCTCACAAGCGGGTTGGAGGAAGCGGGAAAAGCTGTATGTAATGGAATGAAGAGACGCCTGTCACGGGAGAAATAAACCCCGGCTGGTCGTCCTCACCAGACGGCTTTGCTTTCGAAACAATACGGCGGGTAACCAAACAAAGTAGAGAAATCCCCAGGCTGCATTGTATTCCCGGTTTTACTTTCCCAACAATACAAAACCGCCCCAGTAATAAGGCGCTGGATATTTAGCACGGATTTCTTTCTGCGCCTGTGCAAATGCAGCATGTTTGCTTTTGCCATTCAGCCAATTTTTAAAAAAGCTAACCATCAGTTCCTGTGTGGCTTCATCATCCACTTTCCACAAACTCATAATCAGATTACGGGCACCAGCAACCTGAAATGCCCTTTGAAGTCCATAAACGCCCTCGCCGTTTTTGATTTCGCCAAGGCCGGTTTCGCAGGCGGACAGCACCACCAGTTCTGTGTTGTCCAGATTGAGGTTCATGGCCTCGTATGAGGTGAGGATTCCGTCTTCTCCTTCTTCGCCACTCCTACCTTCGATCAGCGTTTTAGCAGCGCCACTAAGCAAAAGGCCGGAACGAATCAGGGGATTATTACCAGTTGTGGTATCAGGTTGAAAAAAGCCGTGTGTGGACAACAACATTACGCGGGGTTTGTAGCTGTCTTTTATTTTGTCCTCACTGGCTTCTAAACCAGCATAAACTTGCACCTCCCAACCTTTTCTTTTAAGCAGAGTGGCTACACTGTCTACCTCCGTCTGTGTACCGGGAAGGTTGGAAATTTCCAGATTTGGATTCGGCTGATAAAAGTAAGGCAAAACCGTACCGGACCGGGATTTACCTGAAGCTGCCAGCTGCACTGGCTGGAAATCCGGGTTGCCTAATAGACATGCCAGACGGTTTTCGCCATCATCCGGATAAACCTTCAGTAAATCCTTGGTCGAACCCAGCAGACTCAGCTCTATTTCTTCGGCAAGGTATTTTCCGGTGATTGGGTTTTTAAGGGTGCCGGGATTGATTTTATGATACACCCCATCGGCTGAGAACCAGACCTTTTTAATACCCTTGAGTTTTCTGGAGATGGGCTCCCAGAACTTGAGATAGCTCATCTTGTCATTTTTATTCTGTCGGATGGAGTTCATGTAGTACTCATACCATTTTCCTTCCAGGTCATTGCCGTTTTCCAATATCACCAAATCCGGCTGTGTACTTGTTTTGGTGACGATCAGTGCCGCATAATGAACGGTATCCGTAAGGCCCTTTATCCGGTAGTTCGGTTTTTTCGGGTCAGATGTATCGGTAAGAGTTTTGGTTATGCCGAATTTCTTAATCCGGACCAATTCAATGGCCGCTTCACCCGGCTTTATCGTTTGCTGCACCTCCTTCCATGTCCTTACCTTGCGCTCCTCGCTGCGGACAAAGTTCTCCGAGCGCTGAGAAAGTTCCTTTTCGAGTTTCTCGGCCTTCTGCACCAATGTATCCAAACCATCCCGCTCTTTTGGGTCGGTGCTTGTATAAAGGTTGGAAATTTTGTGTTGCAGGATTGCCCATTCGTCGTAACGGCGAATGAGTTTAATATCCCCACTGGTTTTGACTCGCTGCTTCCAGCGGGCGCTGGTATTCAACAATAGGCCCTTAAAAAAGAGTTGTTGGTTGTAAAGTTCCCCCCTGAGTTCGGGAAGCGTTGACCCTGCTTTTACACAAAATGACTGGCAGGTTTGAAACTTTGATTCTTCACTCTCGAGTAGGTGCTCCTGGTCCTTTTCAGAAAGTGATGGTAAATACGTAAGAATTTTACCTTGATTGGCTGTAGAAAATTTTCTAAAGTGTGGCAATGCATTCGGCATATCTCCAAGTGAGAAGTAGGTTTTTGCCAACATAAAATGAGCATCAATTGTAGATGATCTTTCCTTATCTTTATACATACCCAATATCTTATTCAGGTATTCTATGGATGTAGCGTATCTGCCTGTCTTAAAATATATATCACTGAGTCTGAAAATTGTACTTGTTAAAATGGTGTTGTTGCTTCCATATGCTTTGTACAAATCTTTTAGGTCTTCAGAGAAAATCTCTTCTGCAACCTTGAAATTTTCCATCCTGTAGTTTATGTATGCGAATTCAAAGTTAAAGTCCTTATTCCTGACTGGCATGGTGCTATCACCTTTTGCGTTAAGTTTATTAAATAAATCTATTGCTCTTTTAAAGTCATTTCTATTCGAATAAAAGCTAATTAACTCACTAATAACGCTTTGGGTTTGAGAATTTTTCTCGCCAAGTGTCTTTTTTCTTATTTCAAGCGCCTCCAGAAGGTTAAGTTCGGCCTTGGTGTAGTTGCCAAACCTTTCATAGATATTTGCCAGATTTAAAAGTGTCAAAGCAACATCCTGGTGGACCTGCCCTAAGGTTGCTTTCCTGATTTCAAGGGCTTTAAGTAAAAGTGGTTCTGATTTTATAAACTCAGAAGATACAATGTGTAATGTTCCCAGATTATGAAGGCCTGTTGCTACTTCCGGATGCTTTTCGCCAAATATTTTCCTCCTGATTTCTAAAGATTTTAAGAAATACTTCTCCGCTCTTATGTAGTCTTCTAATCGCAAATAATGTTGATACTTTCCAAATGCATACAAATTACCAAGATTGTTCAGGGTTTTGGCCACCTCGAAATGTTCTTCCCCAAATAATTTCTTCTTAATATCAAGAGATTTAAGGAAATATTCTTCTGCTTTCACTTCATCACCAATTGAAACATATGCATTTCCGATGTTGTTAAAGCTTGCCGCGACGTCTTTGTGTTCATTACCGAGTATTTTTATTCTGGTCTCAAGGGCCTGTAGAAGATACTCTATTGACTTTTCATTATCACCAAGACGACCATATGAATTTCCGAGATTGTTGAGCGTAGTAGCCACTTCCAGGTTCTCGTTGCCGAGTATTTTTCTTCTGATCTCGAGTGCCTGTAATAGAGCTTCAACTGACTTTTTAGGGTTGCCAAGAAAGCTATATGAAACCCCGACGTTGTTTAAACAATAAGCCACATCCACGTGGTTTGGTCCAAGGCCTTTTTTGCGAATTTCACAGGCATGCAAAATGAGTTCAACGGATTCTTTATGACCACCATTTTTCTTCCCAACAGCAGTTCCCTTTGCATTCAATGCCGCCGCATAATCCAGACTGTCTTTTCCCGGGTTTGTTTTTGTCTTGTCCAGCCATTTGTTGGCAAAAGCCAGAGATTTCGTAAAGTCCCCTTTGGAATCGTATTTTTTTATCGAGTCCTCAAGTGGATCAGGATTATAAGAAACAGCAGGCTTTACCTGACCCAGAACCAGATGTTGAACAAGGAATAAGGGGACAATAAGCCTCCATCGAAGTGCTGGGATACACCAATTGGCTTTCAGGAAGGACGTCTTATATCCGGTGTTTAAGGATTTCATTAATCTGTTATATCGGCAAAATTCATGGAAAAGTTTGAAATCCACAAAAGCGTTCCTGGTTAGAACTACATAGGGCATAATTTTCAAACTATGTCTGTGGGCTCCTGCACCCAGGCTGGTCGTCCTCACCAGACGGCTTGGCTTTCGAAACAATATATTTTGTACTGGTTGGTGGGAGACCAATCACGGGGGAGAAAATTGCTTTTCACCCATTATGGAAAAATATATAACCAGATCACCCTTGCCATTTTAAAATTGAATAGTGATAAAACCAATACAACCAGGCACATAGCCCAGAGATTGACCCAATCAAATGTACCAGAACCCATTATGCGGCAAGCAAGATAGGTAAGCAGCATTTCCAGGAGACCCAGGCCATAACTGGCATACATTGCTCCCCAATAATAACCAGGCTCTTTCTTCAGATTATAGTTACAAACCAGACATCGATCGTGGATTTGACCTAACGACAGACTGAGCAAAACAGGCTCTTTGAAAATATATCCCTGGTAACAGTTAGGGCACCTTCCCTGCGTTATATATTTAATAATCATTTGTTTATTTTTACAATTGTTGAGCCAAAAATAGATCCTCTTTATTTAATTTGAAAGATCATTAAGTAGCAGGAAATAGGATAAAACAGACATTTAAGTTATTTCAGGAGATTTATGCAGGAAATTGAAGTATTTGGAATTGAGGCGTTTTCAGAAAGGCATTCCACCACCTATTTCTATTCAAGCGATTTGAAAACACATCTGGAAAGCCATCGGTTTATACATGCTCCGCATCGGCATTCTACTTATGTTGCTGTTCTTTTTACCCAAGGTTCCGGCATCCATCAGGTTGATTTTGAGTCGTTTGAAGTAAAGCCAGGTAGTATTTTTTTACTTCGGCCAGGACAAGTGCACTGCTGGAATTTGTCTGAAGATGCTGATGGTTTTATTTTCTTTCATACTGGAGAATTTTACAACCAGATATTCCAGTATCGGAATTTGGAAGTATATCCGTTTTTCCAATCAAAATCAGGAAAGCCAGTGCTTTTTCTATCTGAATACGAGACACTTAAGATATGCCATTTATTCAGCCAGATTGACAAGGAATTTCACGATTCAAAATCGGATACGCCACATAAAATTGGGTTGCTGGTCGATTTGATTTACATTGAACTATCACGACTTTACACGACTGAAGCCGAACAAAAACAAATTCATAATTTGAGTTACGATAAACTACTAATTCTACAAAAGCTTATTGATGAGAACTTTAAATTTAAAAAATTACCAGGCCTATATGCCGAAATGATGCACATTTCCACCCGGCACCTGAGTCGGATTTGCCAGGAAACCGTTGGTAAAACGACACAAAGTCTGATTTATGAACGTGTTTTCCTGGAAGCCAAACGGCTACTTGTGCATATAGAAATACCCATTTCAGTAGTTTCGGAAAAACTTGGATTTGCTGATCATTCATACTTTATCCGGCAGTTTAAGAAGCAAACAGGCGTTTCTCCAAAGGCTTTTCAACAAAGGATAAAAACAGGCATTTGGAAGTAAACAATGGAACGATCGTTCCGAACTTATTGCCAATGAAATCCCAATCCAATCTGCAATCCAATACTTTTTCCAGCATTTTCAATGGGAAGCGGGATTGCGAAATTATCCCAATTCACAATCAGGGTTTCGGTATAGATTTCCTATTGACTATTCTGGGATTATGTCTATTTAAAAGTTGAACATGTCTAAAATCATTTCTCCCGGCTGTGTTCGCCTTTGCGATAGAAACAGAAATGAGGTTTTGATAGGAATTTAGGCTCAATTTTTATTAAGACTCAATTTAAGAAATACCAGATTCTGAAATCGGGCAAACGAAGAAAGTATTGAAATTCTTTTCCTTTGGTCAATTCCGGGTCGGAGAGAGAAGCTTGAAAATTGGATTAGAGGCCAGTTTAATCCAAGGCCGAATGGGCTTTCTACAACCCCAGCTTGTCGGCCTCACCAGTCGCAAGCCTTATTAAGATTAATTCAGGAATAATGCATGAAAAAAGGTTAGTCCGATTTCAATTATATCTCTTTACTTTTTGTTCAGTTTATTAACAGATATTTTAAATTTTAGATTCTATGCCAAATCGGAATAAATACACATTTTATCAGTTCATATTATCATTTTTTCTTTTTCTTCAAACAGGTTATGGCCAGGTAGATGTGATTTATAACGACCTGGTTTGGTCAGATGAGTTTGAAACTTCGGGTCCGGTTGGCTCATCGAAATGGTTTCACCAAACCCAATTGCCATCTGGCGGCAGCTGGTATAATGGGGAGTTGCAGCATTACACAAACCGACAGGCCAATTCTTTCGTGGATGGTGGTAACCTACAGATTGTAGCAAAACGGGAAACCTTTACAGACCAAAATGAAACCAAACAGTTTACCTCGGCCCGGTTAAACTCAAAGTTTGCTTTCAAATATGGCCGTGTTGACATACGGGCAAAAGCCCCAAACGGAAATGGAACATGGCCTGCTTTGTGGCTAATGGGTAAAAATCTGAATGAAGATGGCGCTTTTTTTGATTCTCAATTTGGAACGGCCACCTGGCCTGCATGTGGTGAGGTGGACATCATGGAGCATGGTATTTTTCCTAATGAACCTTCAAATTTCATTGGAAGTGCCATACATACGCCATCTTCTTCAGGCAATACAATAAACAAAGGAGGAATTCAGGCTGGTGATATAGAACAGAACTACCATGTTTATTCTATGAATTGGTCGCCTTTTCAAATTTCTTTTTTGTTGGATGGAGTTTTATATTATACCTACAATCCGGCGGTGAAAAATGCAAGCACCTGGCCATTTGACCAGGAACAGTTTTTGTTATTTAATATAGCAATGGGAGGGTTTGCCGGTACAGTTCCTGCAAATTTTACCCAAACTTCAATGTTGATAGATTATGTTCGGGTGTACCAAAATGTAGTTGCCGATATACTGCCACCCACCAATTTTACAGCCAGTATAGGGGCTGTTACCGGTTCTACAGTTGAGTTGTTGCTCAATGCAACCGATAATTCCGGAACAGTAATTTATAATGTTTCCAACGGCGGCTCAATCACTTCTGCGACTGGTCTTTCAAATGCTCCAAAATCGGTAATCATTTCAGGTTTATCACCTGCTACAAACTATAGTTTTGTTGTTTCAGCCAAAGATGCCTCTGGAAATACTTTTTCCTCAGATCCTGTAATATTAAGCGCTACGACCATTTCCTCTTTCATCTGTTCCGGAATAGATTCAATTGCCACTGCAGGGTCGTTTTCAGAGGGGTACAAATATAAGTTTGAGACCATAGGAACAGATGTAGAAATTACTTTTGAAATGCTCGATGACCTACCAGGCCTTGTTGCATATTTGTGGAAACAAAATCCTTTTTCCGAGGTCCAAATGACCAATGTTTCAGGAAGGATATTTGCCAAAACCATTACAGGTCAAACCCTTGGTTCTACCATTGAATATGCGGTTAAGTTTGCTTATGCAGGTGGAGGTATTGCAACGACCAGATATATTCCTTACGTAGTAGGCTCAAATTGTTTGGTTGGCCTGGAACCAAACATCAACCTGGTACAATCCTTTTTTCCCAACCCGGTTGAAGATGTTTTGCATTTGCAACTTTCCGGTGAAGCCAATCAGATTGTAGTTTCCGACCTTTCCGGCAGAAGATTAATAGAACAGAAAGCCAATTCATCCCACAAGATTGAAATGGGTAATTTCAAGCCAGGGATTTACTTTTTAAGTGTCAAGAACTCTGGTAAGACAAGCAATTTAAAAATACTTAAGAAGTAGGTAGGCGGATGAGAAGAATTTGATGTAGGCAGGCACCAGCATCATTTCGTTCAAAACTACACCCCCGGCTGGTAACTTCATTAGATTACTTAGCTTTTGAAACAGCACTTTGGATTGGTTGGTGTGCCCCTAACCAACGGAGAATTCAAAAAAACATTTTACTTCCTGATAGAAGCAATATTTGCCTTCAATCTTTCGATATCCCGTTTTTTTGCTTCCATCTGGTTGACAAGGCTGTTGATGGTTGAAATTTTAGTTGCCCTGTATGATCGTTTGCCGTCCGAGGTTTGTGCATTCTTAATCATATTGGCGTAGTGCTCGGACCTTTTCTTCTTGTCGTCTTTAAGACGCTGTAAATCTGCACGGTATCGTTCAATCTGGATTTTGTAAGAAGCGATCTGGTTGCGCTGGGATTCGGTTAATGGCATATAAGTATGGTATTATGAATGGAATGGGTTGCAATCAATGAAACTGTTTCTTTTCAACAAATTTCAAGTTTATGCAAGTTGTTTTTATAAAAAAGAACCCTGCTCTGGCTTTAAGAACCGAAGCAGGGTTTTTGATTTTTACTCTATTTCTTTCTTGAAGACAGCTCATTGAACCTCTTCTGGAGGTCCGATTTGATCGAATCTGAAAAGTCTGCCAACGTTTTTACCGGCAGTGCCTGACCCGAAAATTCAAATAAGACAAAGTCTCTTTTTATTCGAATGAAAATCAAGGTGCGGGATCTCGAAAGCGGATGGCTGCACGCAATGGTGAGGAAGTTCGGTGTGTAATTGAACTGAATTAAGCCGGCATACTCCTTTTCAAAGAAATCGTGAATCTCCTTGAATGTGGGAATAAAAGGTGTGATGTTCTTGTTGGACTTAAGCATGTTTTCAAATCCCAACCAGCCTTCAAAACGAACTTTTTCCCCTTTTTTCCCTTGTCTTGGGTTGAAATCCACATGCACGCTGGTTACAGCACTGGCGCCTAGAATTCGTGAAATTTCATTCCCGAAATCTTCCTGGTCAGGAAGGCACTCTCCCATGAAATTCAGCAACTGAGAAACTTGAAATGCCCTTGAAGAAAGGTATGGTTCTTTCTGGCAAATCCTATACAGTACCCGCTCCCATTCCTCATCAAATTCGGTGGTGTCTTTGAGTGATAATTCCTGGGACTCAGATAGCTCGGGAAGCCGCATCTTTTTCGCTGTTTTTTCATTCCAGTCTTTATAGTCCGGTTCTTCTACCAAAGCGTTGTACACGGCAGGGTAAGCAATCTGAATACATACCAGACCAAAATTTACCACCAGTTCATACTTTGGCCTTGCAGAAGTAGATTTCAAGGTATCGATGATGTTGAGCAAAGAAAGCGTGTTAATCAGACGCTTCAAAGATCTTGGATTGGTCCCGACAGACAGCATAGCAAAGTCTGCCAGACGGTCTTTTGCTGCTTCATCGGAGGCGAGATCATCGTTTATGTAACCAACATCCTCCAGCGACTGAAGCAGGAAATGATTGACATCGTACATCGCCACCGGCATTGAAAATGGCAGCTGAATGATCTTATCAAAAAAGGAACGGAATTCCCTTTCGTTTTTCTCTGTAAGCGGGCCGAATTTTGGAATCAAACCTTTTACCACTACTTCATAATCAATGGCAAGAACAAAAATGCAGTTGTCAACCTCGAAGATGTTTTTAATTAATTCCAGAATTTCCACCGCAACCGGTGGATCTATCCGATCCAGATCGTCGATGAAGAAAATAAAGCCCCGGTTGTTATTTCCCGTTTTCCGGTCTTGCTCCAGACAATTATTGATGGCTTCCTGCAGTGTGTTTTTAAAACTCAACAGACTAACGGTTTCATCATCACCTTGCAAAACGGCGTCCACCAGATCGCCTTCCAAACCTACCTGAGAAATGGCTGCCTTGGCTCCGGCTTTGGCAATCTTTCCAAACAAGCTACTTACCCTTCCCAGTACCGCCTGGGTCTGCGATTCGTGTTTCTTCCTGATGATTTTGGTAATTTCATTGGTGAGGCCACCGATAATGGAAACCAGCGTTTCTTCCGGACTTTTCATGATTGAATACTGCCAGGTATTGAGCCAGATGCCGTAATAAGGCAATTTATTGTCCCTTACCGGGTCTGTCCCCGTTTCACAAAGTTCATGTCGGATTTGATTGAGCATAGAAGTTTTGCCGCTTCCCCATTCGCCTTGTACGGCAATGGTGGTGGGCATATTGCATGTTTCAATGAAACGGATCAAGGCCCGCATGTAATCATCAACTGCCAACAAATCAGGGGCTCCAGCTTGTCTGGGCTTGTCAATGATGTTTGATTTTTTTTGTTGCATACTTTTTAAAAACTGAGGTTAAGGCTTGCTTTCAGGGAATAATAATATTTATCAATTGGCACCACGGGGCGGGTGTCGTACATACTGTCGAAAACGATTGAAAACCCAAGAAGAGAAGTCGGATTAAAATTAACCGAAGCGTGGGAGGCAAGCCTTGGATATAAGACAGACGACGAAGGGGCCTGAAGAAAGTTAAATAAGACAAAATCCGTTTTCGAAGAAAGCTTCCAGGCCCATTTGATATAATGGTTCAGGCGGAGTCGATGTACGCTAATGCGCTCTGGTTTCATGATGGGAATTCGGTCTTCTGGTACCCCGTCAAAATTCCAGGATTCATTTTCACTCATCAGGCCCAGCCCAACAAACAGGTCATGTTCGTTTTTATGGATTACTTTCCAACGTGCATTTCCTCCAATTAAAGTTCTGCCTTCCATTCCCAAAAGGCCATTCCACTGAAATTGAAAAAATGCTTCCGGATAAATTGTTCGTGAATCATTGTCCCGGAAACGAAGATGAAACATGCCGGAATTCTGAATTATGTCCGAGCCGTTGGTTGTCAAATCGTTGCGCATAAGCAATACAGCCACGTGCCTGGCCGGAAGGAAAAAGGAAAAATCAGCAGAAGACGAAAGATCCACCAGGTTCTTTTTTTGCTTGTCGGCGGAGGCCGAAATACTTAACAAGCCTTTGGGCCTTTTTGGATGAAGACTATCAGACACCACATTTCGGTCGGCATTGATTACCTGAGTTTTGCCTTCGAATCCCAGCGAAATTGCCATGACTAATACTAAAAGAAATTGTTTCGAAAGACCCATTGGTACATTAATCATTGTGAGTCATTTAACATATGAAAAGAGGATTGTGAGGGAAGAAAATTCTAGTTTTTTTGATAACCTGATTTTTTTTTGATTTCTCAAGCAATTGAAAGTATACTTGCAAAATAATTAATATTTGTTTTGAAAATCCGAGTTCTCTTAAATATTGCACTTTTAGCAATAGTACTTTTTTCCTTTT
>JAIXQU010000108.1 GCA_027485575.1 Cytophagaceae bacterium | reverse complement strand
GCCAATGGCTTAAGCTACAGCGCCGCCGATAACCAGGACAGCTACCAGTGGCTGGATTGCAACCAGAGTTTTCAAGCCATTGCCGGAGCAATTCAGCAAACCTTTACCCCAACCAGCAACGGCAGCTATGCGGTAAAAACCACAAAAGGCAACTGTGCTGATACGTCCAACTGTGCGTTGTTTACCTCTGGAAAAGACCTGATTAACAGTCAAATCCGCATTTATCCCCAACCCGTAAAAGACAAACTCTACATCGAAATGCCCGAAGCCAGCCAAACCACAGAACTGGTTTTGATGGATGCCCTGGGTAGAATTGTGCTTAAAGAAAAAGGTATCAATATCCCATCCATTTCAGTTTCAAAACTTCCGGCGGGCTTGTATCAGTTGAAGGTTTTTGCAGGAAAGGAAATGCAGGTTTTTGCGGTGATGGTGGAGAAGTAGTTATGAGTTGTGAATTATGAGTTATGAATTATGAATGAAATGCATTTAAGCAACCTTCGGGGATTTGGGGCCTGAATTATGAATGGAATGCACGAAAGATGTTCTTGTTCAGAGTTGTATAGATTTGTGAAAAACGAACTCATTGGAGTATAAAAATGAAAATAATTGTACAAATTACCATCATCATACTCGGTATTTGCCATTTTGCATCTGCCCAATTCTCCGGTGACATTGACAACAAGTTCAACCCCCAGGATCTGGGTTTTGGTCAGGGCGAAGGCTTTAATGGACATGTTGAATGTGTTGCCGAACAGCCAGACGGCAAGTGGCTGGTGGGAGGAAGATTTACCTCCTTTAATGGAATCAGACGAATAGGCTTTTGCCGGTTCAATGCCAACGGCACATTGGATATGGGTTTTAACAATGCAGTTGGAATAGCATCTGAAATTCCGGATGATAAGGTGTACATCAAATCCATTAAAGTTTTAAATACAGGAAAAATTATTATTGGAGGTTATTTCCAACGGTACAATGGCGTATTAAGACGGAATATTTGCCGCCTTAATATAGATGGCAGCATGGATCAGACCTATAATTCAAATCTATATGGAATTGTAGAAAGTATCGATGTTCAATCAGATGGCAAAGTAATTGCCGCAGGTACCTTTTCAGATTCACCTTTTGGGGCTAACAACAACATCGCCAGGCTCCTGGACAATGGCATCTCAGACCCCTCCTTTCAAGTCATCCCGGGTTTCAATACAGGAAGTACAAACCGGCTTTACAAAGTTATGGTGGATCAACAAGACAGAGTTTGGTGTGCAGGTTCATTTGATAGGTTTGGAACCCGTCAAGTTAACAGCGTGGCCCGACTTCAGCCGGATGGTACCTTGGATACTACTATAATTTATCTAAATTTACCCGTGGCCGGTGGGCCTATCATAACAAATCTTCAAAAAATTGTTGGAAATAATTTATTAATTTCTGTTATCCGCTCAGACGCTTATCAGATACTACCCAACGAAAAATTAGACTCAACATTTTCTCTATTCCCAATTTACAAGGACTCAACAGAGGATTTAACCGAAGCACCAAGGGTGGTAAAAGGCTTCAAAAATCAATATTTATTTTTAGGAAATTTTCGGATTTTTAAAGGCAGGCGTGTTAAGGGCTATGCTTTTGTAAGGACAGATGGGAGTTTGGATACCACCAGGCGTTTTCTTCCCCAACTTGACCTACTGCGTTCCTCCCTGTTTTTTGCCGAACTTTCCGGCAAAAGAACACTGGCCATTGGCCGCTGGATGGATACCCTTGGCCGCTCTGGGCAAGCCACCTGGATTTTAGATTCTACATTTAGTCCCATTCTAAACCTGACCACCTCTTTGCCCAATGGAATTATAGGAGGTGCAGTAGATAAATTGGTAAAGCTTAAGGGAAACGATGTTTTAGTTATTGGCAGTTTTGCCTATTATAACCAAAGAAGAGTAAATAGTGGCTACATCAAAATCGATAGCAAAACAGGCCGGCAAGACACAAGTTTTCGCTTTGCGGGCATTGATAAAATATTGATTTGCCAGCCTTTAAGCGGCAAACGATACGCTGTGTATGGAAGCAATATTAATAAAGAAAATATTGTTCAGCTATATGATTCTCTTTATCAAATCATTACTCCCAATCCAAATGGTTGGAAAGTGGATGGTTTTGTGTATGACATTTGCGAAGGAAAAAAAGGATATACTTATTTGGGAGGCTGGTATTTTAAAATAGGTAATTTAGTAATACAAAATTTGAGCCGTTTATTGCCAAGCGGATGGCCGGATTCTACATATTACCCTGCCCCTTTGGGTACAATTAGCAAATTTGGGCCTTATACGGATGGCAGGCTTTTGGTCGGAGGCTCCGCTGTTCAAAATCTTGTACGTTTAGGCCATACCGGCTATCAGGATGCAGGATTTAGCGTTTTTAATTCAACCGGATTGAATACTAAGCAAATTTATTTTGGAAAAAATAAAGAAGTATTTTGGACGAGTAGCGGAAGTCTTGAGGTCAGAGATAGTACGGGGGCCATCTTTTTGAATAGTTTAAATACAAATTCAATAAGTCCAACTGAGGGCTCAAAAATTTATGATTTTTTTGTCCAAGAGGATGGCAAAATAATTGGGTGTGGAAATTTTCCGTTTGCAAGCAGTACCAGTAAAAGCCGAATTTTCAGAATTAACCCTGACTTTACATTCGACACATCTTTTAGAATGAGTACCGGCCTTGGAGGTAACACCCAAATGCTTGAAGGAAGAACCTTGCTACCTTTAGAGGATGGTCGCTTTTTAATAGGAGGAGACTTTACCTCCTATAAAGATATAGGCAGAAATCGCCTGGCAAAGATCTATTACCAACGAGCCGATGTCCTCACCGACTCCGTCGCAGGCAAACGCTTTTGCAAAGCCGGCATCCAAAAAATAGCATACCGCTGCCAGGCCTTTGAGCCCGAGGACAGCCTGAGATTACAAATCAGCGATTCTTCGGGCTCCTTTACCAACGCCAGACAGCTCAAAACCGTAAAAGCCAAACAGCAGGATTCCGTTTCTTTTTCATTTCCAGCAGATATATTGGTTGGTAATAACTATCGTTTTCGATGGGTTGCCACAGCGCCTACGGCCAAAATCTGCTTTCCTTCAGATTCCTTTGGCATCACAGAAGCCCTTGTGCCAAATGTGGGTTTACTTTCAAGTGCCAGCAGAGATACGCTTTGCTTTGGTGATGTGCTCAAAATAAAACTTACCAAACAAAATGCTGGTTCTCAGCCTGGGTACCGTTGGTTTGTAAACGGAGCCATCAATCCAAATCTGGCAGACTCTATTTCTATTTCTGCCCAATCACAGGATTCCTTATCCGTTCGGGTAGAAATGCGCAGTTCGGAGACCTGTGTAGCACCAAGAATTGTTCAAGCCAGTAAAAAGTATGTTACTATAAAACCAAATGTAAGCCTGGGTCCGGATACCAATCTTTGCCAAAAGCCCGGTTTTTATTCCTTGCCACTTTCAACCAATGGCAGCGTGGTGAGCTGGGTGGCAAGTACAGGTTTAAGTCTTACAGGTGTTTCCACCATTTCGCCAGGCATTTTTTCAGGCAAGCTCAATATCAACAACTCTGGCTGCAAGGCAGTAGATTCTGTCCGCATTGAGGTAGTTGCCAAACCAATTCTCACGCTAAGCCTTTTCAATGATACCATCAAACTTTCGCCGGATGGTTTGGAAAATATCAAATGGTTTTTTAACAATGTCTTACTACCAGGCCAAAACGGAAATCAACTTAGTAATTTGCAAACGGGAACTTATTATTCCATAGCTCAAAATGCAACCGGCTGTCTGGATACCTCAGCCGTGCTTACATTTACAGAAGTTCGAAATGGATTGGTACAAGGAAACATCAAACTGTATCCCCAACCCGTAAAAGACAAACTCTACATCGACATGCCCGAAACCAGCCAAACCACCGAACTGGTTTTGATGGATGCCCTGGGTAGAATTGTGCTTAAAGAAAAAGGCAGAAACATCTCATCGATTTCGGTTTCAAAACTTCCGGCGGGTTTATATCAGTTGAAGGTTTTTGCAGGAAAGGAAATGCAGGTTTTTGCGGTGATGGTGGAGAGGTAATTATGAATTTTGAGTTATAAATAATGAATGGAATGCACGAAAGATGGTTTTGTTCAGAGAGTTGTATAGATTTGTATAAAACGAACCCTAATGGAGCAACAACCCTAAATTTTGTACGTTTATGAGATTAAAACTATATCCTCTTTTGGTTTTTCTGTTGCTTCCAGATTTTTATTGTTATTCTCAACAAACAATAAAGGCTTTTTCATTTCGGAATGATTGGCGAAAATTTAATCCTG
>JAIXQU010000024.1 GCA_027485575.1 Cytophagaceae bacterium | reverse complement strand
TAAGACCATTGATTTTTTTCAAATTTAATAAAATGCCTTTTGATTTTCGATTGATAGTCCTACTTTTGAGGCCGGTTTCGGAGAGATGCCTGAGTGGCCGAAAGGAACAGTTTGCTAAACTGTCGTACGGGTAACTGTACCGAGGGTTCGAATCCCTCTCTCTCCGCAAAACAAAAAATCCCGCTTCGAAAGTGGGATTTTTTGTTTAAAGCGAATTTGTTTAGTGGTTTAAAAACCAAAAAAACAATTCCATCACAACCAAAAGGCTGGTTATTGCCCAAATTAAGATTCGCTTCCAGGCGGAGAGGCTCAGACTTATATATCTTGCTGGAAAGTAAATTATTGGCCAGATAAAAATCGTAATCCCACTTCCTCTGGATTCCTAATAATTCCTGGAAAGGATACAATTGCAATTGACATTAAAAAAAGAACCAGATGGTCATGCCACTTTAACTTTTCTCCAAGTGGAAATGGTTCTTTTTCAATGAATAATGTGGGTGTTAAAAAATTAGGCTCATATCGAATAGAATAATACTTTTCTCCAGCCTGAGTCACAAAAAAATCCGTAACTAATTCATATTCAACTACCTTTTCATTATTATGCAAGAGAATAAAATCCTTTTTCCGACTAAACCAATGATCAAACTGAACAAGTAATTTTAGATTCTTGTCCTTTGGATAAGAAAATGGAATGGAAATCATAGTTAAACATTATTTTTAGAGAATGGAGAATTCAAACCAAAGAAATGGAAATTTGCAATTTTTTTCAAGAAGTAAGCCATTACAAATCCTAAACCAGATCGCCCTTCATATTCAGCTATCTTCGAAGGAAAGGGAATATTTTCTTTCCCTTTTGGTTCAAATAAAGTGGAAGCTGAATAAAGGTTGAATCTTAACCTATATTTTTTATAAAATGTGTTTTAGCCACCATCTTTGTAGCACAAAATGAATCTCTTATGAAACGATATGACTTCATCAAAAAAGGATTACTTGGAACTGGAATTTTTGCAAGTTCAGGTTTATTGGGACAGGTTACAGACAATAAGATTGACGAGTTAAAAGAGCTTGAAGTATTGGGATTCAATCATTTACCAACTAAAAATTCAAAAATAATGGCAAATACAGTTTTGCATAAAGCAGAAACGAGAGGTCACGCCAACCATGGCTGGTTAGATTCTCATCACACATTCAGTTTCGCCCAATATTATGACCCCGAAAGAATGCATTTTGGAGTGCTTCGGGTTTTGAACGACGATAAAGTTTCCGGAGGTCAGGGTTTTGGGACGCATCCTCATGACAACATGGAAATTATCTCCATTCCATTGCAGGGCGATTTGGAGCATAAAGACAGCATGGGCAATGTGGCCACCATAAGAAATGGCGATATTCAGATAATGAGTGCCGGGACTGGCATTACCCATTCCGAATACAACAAAAACAGGAATGAGGAGGTGAAATTCCTTCAAATCTGGGTTTTCCCAAATAAGAAAAACGTAACCCCAAGGTACGACCAAATCACGTTAAAAGAAGAGGAGAGACACAATAAACTGCAACAAATTGTTTCTCCATCTCCCGATGATGCCGGGGTTTGGATTCATCAGGATGCCTGGTTTCACTTGGGAAAATTTGACAAGGGCATTGCCAAAGAATATCTGATTAAGAAACCTGGAAATGGTGTATATGCATTTATTCTTAGCGGGAAACTGACAATCAATGGCATTGATGTTTCAACTCGGGATGGTTTGGGCATTTGGGATGTTAAAACCCTTGATATCCAGGCAAATTCAGAAGGCGAATTTTTATTGATGGAAGTACCGATGACCATATGATAAACCCAAAAAAAGCCCTGAAAATTAGATTTCCGGGCTTTTTTTAAAAAACAAAACGCTAAGTTAACGAGTGTATTTGTCAATGAATTTTGTGTAAGTCGCTGAACCTTTATCTCATCTTCCAGAAAGACAATTTACAACCACATCGCCCGCATTAAAAAACCTATCAGATTCAGCCAAAGCATGGGCTGTTTCTAAAGCAGGAATAATTCTTTCCCTTTTTGGAGAAATTCTTTTTCCTCATTTTTCCCGGTTTTTAGTTTTTCTGGGTCGGTCAACCTTTATACAATCCATAAAAAACAAAACCCAAATGATCAGGGTTTAAAGCTGAAAATTCCCGTATGTTTCCACTTCGTTGTGGCCGGCAAATTTTTACTTTAATTTTTGGATGAATCATTAGTTAAAAGCCCAAGTTATAATCCGAAAGATAGAGTTATCAAAATAAAGGACATACAGATGGAATGCAAACCATTTCAAAATATTTCAACAATGAAATGGCATGAGTTTACAAATTCTTATAACTTGCCAGCACCTATTTTAAAGCACCATGGTTCATCATCTTTCTACTACACCCCAGAGTCTTTTTGAGCAATTGGAAAGACAATTTCTAAAACCAAAAATGGACAGAAAACCAGTCCATTATTTCTGTGGAAATAGCCTTGGTTTACAGCCCATTATGGCTCGGCACTATGTAAGTGAAGTGCTTAACGACTGGTCTGAACTTGCAGTGGATGGGCATTTTTATGCCTCCAACAGGTGGTATGATTACCACAAGAAATTGATTCCCGGATTGGCCAGATTGGCAGGTGCCAATGTAAAGGAGGTAACCGCAATGGGAACTCTTACAGGAAATCTACATTTATTGATGGTTTCTTTTTACCAGCCTAAAGGTAAAAGAACCAAAGTTTTAATGGAAGCAAGTGCATTTCCATCTGACCAATATCTTGTTGAATCTCAGGTTCGTTTTCATGGGTTAAATCCAAATGACCATATTATTGAAGTTAAACCCAGAGAAGGAGAAAGGACAATCCGCCATGAAGATATAATTGAATCAATTAAAAAGCACGGTGAAGAAATCGCTGTAGTCTTATTTTCCGGTGTTCAATATCTTACTGGTCAGGCTTTTGAGCTTGACCAAATTGCAAATGCTGCTCATTCTGTTGGAGCGTACATTGGATTTGACCTTGCCCATGCCATGGGAAATATCAACTTAAAATTGAACCAATGGAATGTGGATTTTGCTGCATGGTGTAATTATAAGTATTTGAATGCAGGACCAGGCTCAATTGCTGGTCTGTTTGTTCATGAAAAACACGCAAACAGGTCTGATTTGCCAAGGTTTGCAGGCTGGTGGGGATATGATGAGGAGACCAGATTCCTTATGGAAAAGGGCTTCAAGCCAATGGAGGGAGCCCAGGGTTGGCAACTGAGCAATGAAAATGTAATGTCAATGGCTTCGTTGCGTTCCTCTCTTGAGTTATTTGACCAGGTACCTATGGACTGGCTGTTTGACCAAAGAAAAGAACTCAATTTTCACCTTGAAGATGTTTTATCAAAATTCAAAGAATTGGAAATTATCACCCCAAAAAAGAGAGGGGCGCAACTTTCAATTTCAGTGAAAAATGGAAAAGGGAAAGCACTGTTTCAACATCTTCACGGCCAAAGGATTCTGGGCGATTGGAGGGAACCAGATGTAATCCGGCTTTCTGCAGTTCCTATGTACAATACACACAACGAAATCGATGAAGTTGAAAGGGCATTGAGATCGTTTTTTCAAACAAAACCGGTTCCAAATTTAAATCTCGCCTAAGTAGGACAAAAGTACCTTATGAGTCTGTGGAACAGGTACCAGCAATATCGACGTCTGCTTCTTCTTGAAGATAAAAAAAGAAGAAAGATTCATACCTTCTTACAGGGGCCTCAATCCAGAGAAACTGAGTTCTTTTTTGCTTTAAAAGTTTGGTGGGAGTTTATTTCCGGATTTAGGAGTCTACACTTTATCGGGCCATCGATTACAGTTTTTGGTTCCGCAAGGTTTGAAGAGGACCATTTTTACTACAAGGCCGCAAGAGAGTTCAGTGCAAAAATTTCAGAATTAGGTTTTGCCATAATTACTGGCGGTGGTCCGGGAATAATGGAAGCTGCCAATCGGGGAGCATTCGAAAGGGGAGGATTATCTATTGGATGCAACATCATTTTGCCCAAAGAGCAGATAGAAAATCCTTATTTGGATAGATATGTGAATTTCAGTTATTTTTTTGTGCGGAAGGTTTTGTTGGTCAAATATAGTTTTGGCTTTGCAATCTTTCCCGGAGGTTTTGGAACATTGGATGAACTTTTCGAAACATTAACCCTCATTCAAACCAAAAAAATAGAAGAGTTTCCCGTTGTTCTTTTTGGGAAAGAGTACTGGAAGCCAATTTTGGATATGATGGATAAAATGACAGAAGAGGGTACCATTCTGGAAGAAGACCTTTCATTATTTTTAGTTACAGATTCGGTCGATGAGGCTGTGGAATATATCAGGAATCAAACCTTCAATAAATTTGAAATTCAAAAGAAAAGAGCAATCAAGCCGATTTCAGTGTTTTTTGAAAGGTTTTCAGGAAAAAGGAGGTAAAGGGTAAAATCTATTTCAAACCAAAAAAGTATGGACGTAAGAGCAAAATTTTTAGGAGCTAACCGCACAGTAACTGGTTCTAAGCACCTGCTGGAAATTGATGACTATAAGCTTTTGATTGATTGTGGTATGTTTCAGGGAATGAAGATGTTACGACTTAGAAATTGGGAGCCATTTCCGATTGAGCCGTCCAGCATAGACGCAATGATCCTCACCCATGCCCATATAGATCATACCGGTTATCTGCCCAGGTTGGTTAGAGATGGATTTTCAGGTCCGATTTACTGTACCAATGCCACCGCTGATTTAGCAGAGCTGCTTTTAAGAGACTCAGCAAAACTTCAGGTAGAAGAAGCAGAATATACCAAAAGAAAGGGGTATTCGATTCACCAAAACCCTGAGCCTCTGTACAATGAAAAGGATGTAGAGAGAGTTTTGCCACTGCTAAGAACAGTGAACTATGAGGAGAAATTTGAAGTAAGGCCCAATGTATATGCCGAATTCTTAAGGGCAGGTCATATTTTAGGAGCAAGCATGGTTAGGGTTACCGTTCGGGGGAAAGATCATGAAAAAACCATATTATTTTCCGGTGATATTGGAAGATATAACGACCCATTACATCCCATTCCTGCAGAAGTGAAATCTGCAGATATTTTGTTTATGGAATCTACCTATGCAAACAAAATCCCAGTCCATGTTGAAATCCTGGAAGAACTGGCCTTAAAACTCAGAAGTGCCTTAAAAAGAGGAGGTTGTGTAGTTATTCCAGCATTTGCAGTAGGGCGGACCCAAATGATTTTGTTTTATTTGAGACAGCTATTTTTAACAGGTAGGATGGAGTCTTGTCCTGTTTATGTGGATAGCCCGATGGCCATTGCCGCTACCAAATTGTATAAGCACTATTTGGATGAGAATTTCCCGGGCAACACACTGGACGATAATATTTTTGATTTTCCCCAATTGACATATGTTTCAGAGCAAAGCCAGTCCATTGGTTTAAATGAAATTAAATCAAGAGCCATTATCATATCTGCCAGTGGAATGGCAACTGGGGGTCGGATTCTGCATCACCTGGCAAATCGGCTTGCAAGAAAAGAAGACACCATCTTATTTATTGGTTTTCAGGTGGAAGGTACCCGAGGCCGCGATTTGCTTGAAGGAAGAAATGAAATCCGGATTTTTGGTGAGTTATTTCCCGTCTATTGCGATGTTCAACAGGTTATTGGCTTCTCTGCCCATGCCGATAGAGATGAACTCAGGCAATGGCTAAACGGATTTGAATCAAGCCCGAAAATGACTTTTGTGGTTCATGGTGAAATAGATGCAGCCGTTGCCATGAAAGATTACATCAAAAATACCTTGGGCTGGAATGCCATGGTGCCAGAGTATTTGGAGAGCTATAAATTGTTTACAGGAATTTGAGCATTTAACAAAAGGCTATTGATAGCTCAAATCCATATTATACAACATAAACCCCCATTTAATCGCAACTTCCTCCAAAACCTTAGAAATTGGTTTTCCGGCCCCATGCCCGGCTTTTCTACCAATTCGAATAAGTGTTGGGTTTTGACCTGAATTTGCTTCCTGCAAGGCTGCAATAAATTTAAAAGAATGTGCCGGAACCACACGGTCATCGTGGTCTGCGGTGGTTACCAAAGTTGCAGGATAATTTGTTCCCTTTTTTGTGTTGTGCAAAGGGGAATATTTGATCAAAAATGGGAAATGACTTGCTGTGTCGCTTGACCCATATTCTACTACCCAACCCCAGCCAATCGTGAATTTGTGAAAACGAAGCATATCTAAAACGCCAACTGCCGGAAACGCAACTTTGAACAAATCAGGTCTTTGGGTGAGACAAGCACCAACCAGCAAACCACCATTAGAACCTCCCTCAATGGCCAGTTTTTCTTTTGAAGTATAACCTTTCGATATGAGAAATTCTGCTGCTGCAATAAAATCGTCAAATACATTTTGTTTTTTTTCAAGCATTCCTGCTTTGTGCCAGGCTTCTCCAAATTCTCCACCTCCCCTTAAATTGGCAAGTACATAAACGCCCCCATTTTCCAGAAAGGGTAAATTATTTGGATTGAATGCAGGTGTAAGTGAAATGTTAAATCCACCGTAGCCATATAGCAATGCAGGGTTTTTGCCGTCCATTGTCAATCCTTTTTTATTGACGATAAAGACAGGCACTTTGGTTCCATCTTTACTTGGAACAAACTCTTGTTTGACTTCAAAATTATTTGGTTCAAATTCTATTTCCGGCTTTCGGTAAACTTCTGATTTTCCGGTTGCTAAATCAAACTTGAATATTGTTGAGGGGTAGTTAAACGATGTATAAGTGTAAAAGCTGATTTTATCTTCCGGTTCTCCGTCAAATCCGCCTGCAGTTCCTATTCCAGGTAATTCTATTTTTCGCTCCAGTTTTCCTGTTGAAGAATATTGTTCCATTTGGGTCGAAACATTGGCTAAATATTGGGCGAATAGTTTTCCGCCACATGACCGTACTGCCTGCAACAAATCTGATCTTTCTGGGATAATGGTTTCAAATTTTCCTTTTCCTATAGTTTTTAGGTCTAAAGAAACCAGTTTGTAATTGGGTGCATTTTCATCAGTCAGAATAAAAACTTTACTACCCGTTATTTCCACTGCGTCATAGTTAAATTTAAACCCTTTGCAAATCGTTTTGAAATCCGAGTTAGGAACTGTTAAATCTTTTACCATCAATTCATTGCCGGAAGTCCCTTCTGAACCAGAAATGAAAAGATATTTTCCATCTCTGGAAACAAAGGATCCAAAATAGCGAAGTGGGTGTTTTTTATCCACAAATATCAGCTTATCAGCCGCTTGTGCTGTTCCCAACTTGTGAAAGTAGATTTTATGAAATTCGTTTTTATTTGAAAAGGCTTTGCCTTCTGTTGGCTTGTCATACGCAGAATAATAAAAACCTCCTTTTCCCCAGGCCGAACCGCTGAATTTAACCCATTCTATTTTGTCAGCAAGTTTTTTACCCGTAGCTACTTCATATACAGCAAGTTCCTGCCAATCGCTTCCTGATTTAGACATAGAAACGCCAATGTATTTCTTATCCATGGATGCTCCGGAAAGGTCAGCAGTTATTGTTCCATCTTTCGATAATGTATTTGGATCTATAAAAACTTCAGGTTTTCCATCAATCCCTTTTTGCCTGTATATCACAGATTGGTTTTGGAGACCGTCGTTTTTTCTAAAAAAGTAGTATTCTCCTACTCTGTTAGGGGCTGAGTATCTGCTATGTGTATAAAGTTTTTCTAGTCTGGCTTTGATTTTATTGATAAAAGGAATCTGACTTATGTACCTATCTGTAACTGCATTTTGCTGGTCTACCCATTCTGAAACTGCTTTGGCTGTATCCTCTTCCAGCCAACGGTATGGATCGGAAACAACGGTTCCATGGTAATTGTCTTTTTGCTCAATTTTTGCTGTCTGTGGATACTGAATAGGGGAGGTAAGTTGCGCCATTGAGGCATTTGATAAAATAAATACTAAGATAATAAACAGGTACTTCATATAAGTGAGTATAAAATAATGGCCATTACCACGATGCAATAACCGTTTCCCCACCAACGGTTAATTGGTCCAATTGCACTTCTACTTTTGCCTCAAGAGGAATGAAAACATCTACCCGGGAACCAAATTTTATAAATCCAAACTCGTGTCCTTGTATAACTGGGTCTCCCGGTTTTACATACCAACAAATCCTTCGGGCAAGGGCTCCGGCAATCTGGCGCATTAGAATTTCCCTGCCAGAATTTATGTTTTTGATTGCATAGCTGGTTCTTTCGTTTTCTGTGCTGGATTTTGGATGCCATGCAAATAGATATTTTCCAGGATGGTATTTAAAATAGGAAACGATACCTGAAATTCCATTGACATTGTTATGCACATTGAGCGGCGACATGAAAATGCTTATTTGCCTTCTTCTCTCTTTAAAATATTCAGGTTCAAATACTTCCTCTATCACTACTACCTTGCCATCGCATGGGGCAATAATTTTTCCTTCATCCTGGATTAGGTTTTTATCAGGTATTCTGAAAAAATTTAAAAGCAGGAAATAGGTCAAGGCACATAGTCCCGAAAAAATATAAAATACAATTCCCTCCCCGAGGTAATGGTGAATGGTTAGAGGTATGCCTGCCAGAACAACTGCCCCAAGAAGCAGGGTTTGTGTTCCTTCTTTGTGAAGTTTCATAATTTTTATTGGGGCGAAAATAGATGGATTTAGTGAAACAGCCTTCACCAGGAATTGAATATTAGAGATTTAGATGAAAAATCGACAAAATATGGGATTCAGGAAGTTTTTTTTGGTTCTAATTTTGATTTTTTTCAACTGATTTTTGCAGCAGTTTAGACTCGGAATACCTGCCTGTCGGCAGACAGGGATTTCCTAATGGCAAGACGGGGTTAAGAATCTTCTAACCTTCTTCTAAGAAGTTTTCCAAAAAGATATTCAACCTTTGATAAATAAAATTCATGAATGAAATCAATTTTAACATTTTCATTAATTTACATTTTACATTTTAATTCCTTTTCCCAAGCGGACTCCTTGGCAAAGAAGTCAGCAAAAGAGATTAAAAAGGCAACCGAGATTCCACCTTTAAAGCTTAAGCTAAATGAGGATGGCAGTCATTTTTTTCAAATTACTTTTTTAAATCAGACCTGGCTTCGGTTTAACGAAAACAATCCGGGAACTACTTTAGAAGGAGATTTAAAAAATCACACTATAGATATTGGTTTGAGACGAACCAGAATTCAAATGTTTGGGCAATTGTCAGACCGAGCATTTGTTTATTTTCAATTTGGTCAAAACAACTTTAACAGTCAGTTCGCCGTTGGTGCCAACCGGAAGGTTGCTGTATTTTTTCATGATGCCTTGTGTGAATATCGTTTGAGTGCTGGTAATCAATTGGTTGTTGGAGGTGGACTCACAATAGCCAATGGGCTTAGCCGGTTTAGTCAGCCATCCATCGGAACCATTATGACAATGGATGTTCCTGTTTTTGCACAAGCCACAGTAGACCAAACGGACGAATTTTCAAGAAAATTGAGTGTTTATGCAAAAGGGCAAATCGGCAAAATTGATTACCGTTTGATTTTTTCTGATCCATTTCCTATTGCCTCAAACGGGCAACCGCCGATTACAATTTCTACACAGGCAAATTTTGCAAGAAAAGGTCATAACAAGCAATATCAAGGGTTTTTTCAATACCAGTTTTTTGAAAGAGAAGTCAGTACAACCCCTTATATGACAGGAACTTATTTGGGCAAAAAAAAGATATTTAACCTTGGAACGGGAATCATTTATCAACCCAATGCAATGTGGAAACAAGGCTTGACTGAAAAGGATACCGTATACCAACCCATGGTTTTGTGGGCTGCAGAGGCTTTTTTGGATGTGCCGCTCAATAAAGAAAAAGGCACTGCCATTTCAGCCTATCTGGGCTATTTTAATTATAATTTCGGTACAGATTATTTACGATACAATGGACTCATGAACCCTGCAACGGGAATAAATTCTACAGTTGGAAAAGTTGGAAAATCTGGGGCCACCTTTGGAAATGCATATCCTATGTTTGGAAGTGGTCAGTCGCTTTATGGGCAGTTTGGATATTTGTTTTCAAATGATCTTTTGGGAGAAAATGGTACTTTAATGCCTTATATATCTGCTACTTATGCCGATTGGAATCGGTTGGGTATGCCCATGACTGTTTATAATTCAGGAATCAATTGGTTGATGAATAGCCATAAAGCCAAATTCACCCTGGATTGGCAAAACCGTCCGGTTTATTCAGAAATTAATGGAACTGTGAAAAATTCCGGCCGAAGGAATTGCCTTATATTGCAGTACCAGATTTTTATTTAGGGAATCGTTTTCCGCTACAGGGCAGGCTTTCAGAAATCAATTTTCGGATTCTTCATTCTTTGGGCTGGCCAACAATCTTGTGTCGGGTTCAATGATAAAAACCTCCTTTCTTCCTCTGGTAATTGCGGTATAAAACCAACGGTAAAATTCTGTATCCAGCGGTCCCTCCTTTAAAAATCCATGGTCAATAAAAACGGCATCCCATTGTCCACCCTGCGCTTTGTGGCAGGTTAGTGCATATCCAAATTTTATTTGAAGTGCATTGGCCAGCGGGTCAGTTTTTAATCTTGCCCATAGTTTTTTCTGATTGGTTTCTTCTTCTCCCCATTCAGACATCAGGACCTGATTATATGTTTTTAATTGTTCTTCAGATAGTTGTGGCAATTCTGAATAGAGTAAATCTGCAAATGCTATACAATCAACATCTTCAGGCTCTTCAGATTCGGCAATTTGAATTTCGATTTTAATCAACCTCAAAGGATAATCTTCAATGTACTTGCCTACTCTACCGACGGTTGCCAGGTCTCCATTGGCCAGAAATCCAATTTTTGAATCTGATTCTACGATCGAATAGTTGTTTTTGACAATAATAATCCAGTCTCCACTTTCCAATTCCTCCTCGCGGTACAAAATGTATTGCCTGATTCCACGGTTGTAGTTCATGGTTTGTTTATTGGTTCTGGTCAAAACCAAAGTTTTTTCCATTCCATATTTTTGATAGGCATATTCTATTCCTTCATATACCCGGTTGGCCTTCATTTTAAAAATATCCGGGAAGGAGGTATTGAGAATAAACTGAGAGGTTTTTCCCCTGATGATTTCTCTTAGCGCCGTTGCATTAAAAAGGATTCCGGAGTCTAACTCCTGTCTTACCACATCGCTAAGTTCATGCTGGACCACGCTCAGGCCAAAGTGAAGTCTCATTTCTTCTGCCTTTAGGGCTACACTTAAATCGGTTCCAACGGGAGGTAACTGAGCAGTATCACCAATAATCAGAAGTCTGTTTCCCTTATTTTCGAAAACATAACTTACCAATTCATCCAATATGCCTTTGATGCCATATTCACTTTTATTGCCAACCATAGAGGCTTCATCTACAATGAATAAGGTTTTGAAAAATGAATTTTTTTGCCGTTTTAAATTGGGATATCCCCATTGATCCAGCTCATATTTAAAAATTCTTTTATGGATGGTTAAGGCCATTTTTTTCGTAAAACCACTCATCACTTTGGATGCTCTTCCCGTTGGGGCCATCAATTGAACATTCAAACCGGCTTTTGGCAAAACCTTGACCAGAGAGCCAAGAAAAGCTGTTTTTCCAGTCCCGGCATATCCTCTTAAGATGAAAGTTGGTTTCTCAGAATCCTTGTCGTTCAGCCATTTTTCAATCAATCTGAAAAGCTGTTTTTGCCCATCTGTTGGAGAAAAAGGAAATAATTTTTCTAAATACTGGCTTATTCCTGGTAGTTTTGATAGGGTACCTCCTTCTTTTTTACCAAGTTTGGGTTCTGAAAAATTATCCTGGTTTTCTTCCATGGTTAGCAATCAACAAATTAACACAAGTCAGGCAATTATCCCAACTTCATTTATCAATAAGGTG
>JAIXQU010000012.1 GCA_027485575.1 Cytophagaceae bacterium | reverse complement strand
GATTGGAATTTCTCCCTTCTCCGCCTGAGTGAGTATCCCACGCATCAATACTACTTTTTCTTTTGCTTGCATTAGGATACCCAATTTTGGCCTGGTTTTCAAATCCCACCAGCAGCAGCCATTATATAAATTAAAGAAAGTGGTGCTGTATCACATCGCTGGAGGTAAGTCACAATTAGTAAATTTTGTGCTTAGAAGTGTATAAAGTTCTAAACCCCCAAGTCTTTAAAATACAAAACTCATGGGTCAGTAGGGGAGGGAAGCACCGTTTTTTTTACTTCCAACGGGCAGTAGAGATAAACAGCACCAATACCTAACGATTGAATATTATTCACCCAGGGAAAGTTGGGTGCCATTTTTTTAAAATTCTAAGTCCAATTTTCAGCCGGTCCATTAGCCAAATAAGCCTGAATACGGACTAATTTTGACTAATTACCTTCAACTTCCGACTTTTTCCGCAAGCCCAGAATAAGATGAGCTTTAGTTTTCATCTTCAAAATCCATGTCGTCCAGGTCGATCATGGAGCTTAGCAAGTCCGAAAACCGGGTTTCATTTTCAAGAATTTTTTTACTGATTATTGAATATTCAGCCAGCCCAAAAAGAATAAACTCCTTCCAGAATAGCCTTTCATTCGGTGCAATGCTCAATTTGCTGTCAAAAATTAAATCGTCCATTCCAGGAATGGCATCTATTTTCTCCTGATAGGTTTTTTGGAGATCATTGACCAACAATTGAATTTGATTTCCATTAGAAAAAAAATCAGAAATTGGACTGTAAACAGAACCTTCTTTTTGTTTCTTCGCCTTTTCAGGGTCTGGAAAATAACCAACAAACAGCGTCCGGATTGCCTTCCCAATCAGATTTCGGGCAACGATTCCGGCACCTTCCTGTTCACCTTCATAGACAAGTTCAACTTTTCCCGTTATGGCCGGAATAATTCCATAAATATCTGTTAGCCTGATTCCTGCGCTGTCCTCGCCGTTGATAAGTGAGCGTCTTTCAGCGGCACTTAACAAGTTTTCAAAGGCTGAAATGGTTAGCCTTGCCGAGACACCTGATTTTGCATCCACAAATTCAGAATTTCTGGCTTCCACCGCAATTTGCTCAATCAAGTCCCTGGCCAGTTCCGGAACCTCAATCTGATTTTGTCCCTCCTTTACAACGGCTTCCTGCCTTGTTATTTTCTTGCCAATTTCTATCGAACCCGGATAGTGGGTAATAATTTGACTGTCAATTCTGTCTTTTAATGGTGTAACTATGCTGCCTCTGTTGGTATAATCTTCTGGGTTGGCCGTAAAAACAAATTGAATGTCGAGCGGCAATCTTAATTTAAAACCCCTTATCTGAATGTCACCTTCCTGTAAAATATTGAATAGTGAAACCTGGATTCTTGCCTGAAGGTCTGGTAATTCATTGATTACGAATATGCAACGATGAGACCTCGGTATCAAGCCATAATGAATAACCCTTTCATCTGAATACGATAATTTCAGGCTTGCTGCCTTTATGGGGTCAACATCTCCAATCAAATCTGCAACCGTAACATCTGGCGTTGCAAGTTTTTCGGTATATCTGTCTTTGCTGTGAATCCAGGAAACAGGGGTTAACTCACCAAGTTCAGCAATTTGTAGTTTTCCATATTCAGTAATCGGATGTAAAGGATCATCATTTAAATCTGAACCCTCGATAATGGGCATCCATTCATCCAATAGATTGACCATGAGCCTCGCCAATCTGGTTTTGGCTTGCCCTCTCAGTCCCAATAGGTTGATGTTGTGCTTACTTAACAGGGCTCTTTCCAATTCCGGAATTACAGTGTCTTCATAACCATAGATTCCCTCAAAAACGTTTTTCTTATTTTTTAATTTGAAGATTAAGTTTTGTCTAAGTTCTTCTTTTACAGACCTGGATTTCCATCCAGATCGTTTAAGCTCACCAATCGTTTTAATATTTTGAATGTCCAAAGTTTTGTATTTTAAATTGTTAATTGGCTTGACTTGTGCCCAGAATCAACGCAAAAACTGAATAGTTGAGCATATCCCGGTAGTTAGCCTCTATTCCCTCCGAAACAACCGTTTTGCCATTGTTGTTTTCGATTTGCTTCAGCCTGTGGATTTTCATAAGAATTATATCGGTAATCGAACTAATCCTCATGGTTCGCCAAGCCTCATCATAGTCATGGTTTTTTTGACTCAGAAGTGTAAGGTTTTCGAAAATGGCTTCCTCATATAGTTTTTCTAACTCCTTTATATTTAAGTCAATGCCGATATCCTGACCTTCCATTTTTGCTTGAATAATGGCTATAACACAATAATTAATTATGCCAATAAATTCAGATTCTATGGAGTCTTCAACCATCTGAACTCCTTTCTCCTGAATGTTCCTTATTCTGGATGCTTTAATAAAAATCTGATCTGTAATTGATGGCAGCCTCATGATTCTCCATGAAGTTCCATAGTCCTGGTTTTTTTTCAGGAACAAGGTTTTGCACCTTGAAATTATAGCCTGATATTCTTTTTCTGTTTGAGACATTTTCTTAAAATTCTTTGTCAGAATCTGGCCTGCAAAAAGGCCTCAATTGTTTGCTTTGGCAAGTGAAATTTTTTATTGAATGCAGATTGAATTAATTCCGGTTAAATTGTCAGATAAACTGAAAAATAAGAATTTTTACTTTTAAGAATTTAGAAATTTAAAGGGTCAAACTCCTTAAAATGACCATTTAGTTTGATTCTATGCCTGGCCACTTCGAGTTGTTCCATGTTGGGTATCATTTCTTCCAAATGCTCAATTAAGAATTGCTGTCTGGTGCTTTCGTCCTGCATCAATAGAAGTTCTACTTCATTTTTTTGACTCAGTCCGATTTTATGACCAAAAAGAAAGGACAGTTTTTCAAGGTGCTCAATCGGAATTTTAGGTCTTACCCCAAGAAGTTTGAAAAATTTTTCAATTAAAACCTGAAGTAAAATGGCTTCCTTCTCATCATAATTAAAGGTAATAGGTATGGTCTTTATTATGCCGCCTGGGTATAGTTTTCCTTCTGTTAAAGTGTTGAATGTCAAAATTTCAAATGGTTCAATGCCTATTGCGGTAATGTCCATTTTTCCTTCAGGATATCGCTTTTTTATTTTTGTCAGTTCCAGCAAGGTCCCGAATTTTTGTAAGCCTGAATCATAAAAAGGAATTCCAAATGGTTCCTGTGTTGTTTCGCATTCAGAAATTAATTGAAGGTATCTTGGTTCAAAAATATGGAGGTTTACTTCCTCACCAGGAAAAATAACCCAATTTAATGGAAACAAACGTAAGTAGCCTTTCATAGCTTTGCGTGCTCAAAATTTGAATGGCAAATAGAACCTTTTAATAAATTGAACAAAACAAAAATCTATAATTTCATCTGGATTGCACTCCTGATTTTCTTTTGGGTTGTTTCTGAAAATGCTGCAGCCCAGACCCGTTCTTTTTGGGATTCGGTAAGAACTGAAAATCAAAAGGAAGAGCCAATTGAACAAGGGAATCCGGAAATATCCGGGTATATCAATTCTGCGCTTGACAAGAAATTGGATAGTTTGGCTGACATCAAAAGGAAAGCCACCCGAATTGATGGATTCCGAATTCAGCTCTATTCAGGCAATGACCGGCAGAAAGCCATAAAAGCAAAAGAGATGGCCTATCGGTTAATTAAAAAATCCGACATTTATACGACATATAAATCTCCCACTTTCACGGTAAGAATGGGTGATTTTTACCAGAAATCAGATGCCTTTATGGTGTTAAAAAAGTTGGAATCTGCATTTCCAAATGCAGTAATCATTTCAGAAATTGTCAACCTAAAACCATAAAAAAGTAGGATGATTCAACCAAGGAGGTAGTTTTTGGCTGAAATCAGTGGAGTAGAAATGTCACTAACAAGTATTCAAAAATCAATAATTTAAAAAATGTATTTATACAATGTAACTGTGAATGTAGAAGATGATGTTCACGATCAATGGATAGACTGGATGAAGTCCAAACATGTGCCAGATGTAATGGCCACCGGATGCTTTGTTGCTAACCGGATGCTAAAGGTTCTTTCTGAAATCGAAAATAATGGAACCACCTATAGCCTTCAGTATTATTTTGGTAAAATGGAAGATTACCAAAGGTACCAGGATAAATTCGCCAAGGGCCTTCAGGCAGAACATACTGAAAGGTTCAAAGACAAGTATGTTGCATTCCGGACTTTGCTTGAGATTATTGAGTAGAAAGTAAAGATATAATAGTCAGCGATTTAAATTTTATTTAATAGATTATTTGATTTTTTTTGAAGATAAATTTGCGCAATTCAGTGTGAAAGCTACTTTTGCACTCCCAAATCGAAAGGGAGCATAGCTCAGCTGGTTCAGAGCATCTGCCTTACAAGCAGAGGGTCGGGGGTTCGAACCCCTCTGCTCCCACATTCAAAATCAAGGGGTTGTAAACAATAAGTTTGCAACCCTTTTTTTATTTGCACAAGATTTGCACATAAACTTCCTTGATTTCTACTTTTTCGGAATACGATACAATTAAGGTTTTAAACAAGTTCCATCAATCTTTTCACTTTCTGCACTGGCCCAAGTGACACCTCACAGCGACCTGCCACATCCCTCAATGACTTTTTCATCTTGAGGAAACGAACCACTTCTTTGTACTTCTGAAGGACAACCACCGAATCTATCGTTGTACCCTTTTCACGGCCTTTATAG
>JAIXQU010000061.1 GCA_027485575.1 Cytophagaceae bacterium | reverse complement strand
TATTTTTTATTTTTTTAAAAGGGCTTCTGGTTCTGTCCCTTTCTATAACCAAGGTACAAGGCCAAAATCTGATTTCTAAAGGAGATTCGCTGTTTGCTGCTCAACGGTTTAGCGAATCAAAATTGTATTATGAAAAAGCCTATTTTTCGCAGAAAAAAACAACCGCAGCTGCCCTATTAAAATTATCCTTTATTGAAGGAAGCATGGACAATTATGTAATGTCCATCTTTTATCTGCACCAATATTACCTTTTTAATCCCTCAAGAAAGGTAAAAGCAAAAATTGAGGAGATGGCAAATCAGAAAAAACTTAATGGCTATTCCATTGATGAAGCCGACTATGCCTTCTTTCTTTACCGGGCCTATTCCTCCTACGTCGAAGGTGGATTCCTGTTAATTGGTTTTTTACTGTTTTTATTTTTATTAAACCGAAAAAGAAAGAACATCTCGCTCGGATATACGCCTATTTTTACCCTTATCTTTCTTTTGGTAGGTGCTTATTTTTATAACTTCAGGGTGCCCTACAAAAGAGCTATTCTTGCAAAGGACAAAGTCTTTTTAATGTCAGGCCCATCAGCAGGATCATCTGTATTAGATGTTTTAGCCCAGGGCCACAGGCTTGAGTGGACCGGAGAATCTGACATTTGGTTTGAAGTAAAGTGGAATGAAAAAAAGGGCTGGATTAAAAAAACTGAACTTCTTTTTTTCCTGTAAGCAGTCGTTAAAAATCTAATTTGAAAAATACTTTTAAAAGTCCTGAAGAAGAGATTCAAAATCTTGAAAAACTTCTTACACTGGAGCAAACGGAAGACCTTGCCCAGTATCAGTCACAAATTCTGGAAACACCATTAAAAGAAAGGCAACGAAATGGCTCTACCTGGTATCCTGTCAGGGTTAAAAATACCCAAATAGGAATAGGTGGGAAATTTGTGATCGAACTTTCTAGAAATATAGAATTCAATCAACCACACCAGTTTTCACCTGGTGCACAGGCAGTTATATTTTGGAATGCGCCAGCGGGACAAAAAACACCGCAATTGGCGGGAACCATACTTGCGGTTGACCAAACTGAAATAAAAATTCAGATAAATGAAGAAGACTTGCCCGATTGGATTGATGAGCGGCTAATAGGAATCGATTTACTTTTTGATGAGAACAGCTATCGCGAAATGAAGTTTGCTCTTGAAAAAGTAAAGAATCCTATCCCTGGGTCCAGACTTGAAAAATTAAGGAATGTGGCTTTAGGTTGGGAAAAACCTGATTTTGCTGAAATAGAAAGCCTCGATTCTAAGGATTGGCCGATCAAACACTTGAATTCCTCACAGCAGGAAGCCATAAAAATGGTAATGGCATCCAATGATTTTTGTGTCATTCATGGCCCACCGGGAACAGGCAAAACCACTACACTTGTAGCAGCAATCAAAACTGCCCTCACCCGTAGTAAGCAAGTACTTGTTTGTGCCCCAAGTAATACGGCAGCAGACCTGCTCACTGAAAAGCTTGCTTTAGCCAATGTAAAAGTTTTAAGAATCGGCAATCCGGCAAAAATCTCAGAGGAGATTTTTACGCATACCTTGGATTTCCTGGTGTCATCACATGGCGATGCAAAAGAAATAAAGAGATTAAGGAAACTGGCCTATGAGTTGAAAAAGATGGCTTATAAGTATAAAAAGTACTTTGATAGGAGTGAAAGGGATCAAAAACAAATCATGATCAAAGAGGCGAAAAGTATTTTAAGGCAAATCACAGACATGGAAAAGTATGTCATCGAAGGTGCTAAGGAAAATACCCAGGCTTTTGTTTCCACCCTGGTTGGAGCTTCAAATCAATTTTTAAAAGGCAAAAACTTCGAAATAGTTTTCATAGATGAAGCAGGCCAGGCTTTGGAACCAGCCTGTTGGATCCCTATCCTTAAAGCCCAGAAGGTAGTTTTGGCTGGAGACCATTGTCAACTTCCTCCAACGGTTAAATCAAAAGATGCCGCCAGATTGGGCCTCGATAAAACCCTTCTGGATAAAATTATTGAAAGACAAGGAAATCAGATGGTTAGAATGCTAAATATCCAATACCGGATGCATGAAACAATAATGAACTTTTCTTCAAACTACTTTTACAATAATTGTTTGCAGGCAGATGCTTCAGTAAAAACCAAACTTCTATGGGGAAGTGAGAAAGGTGAAGAAAACCAACCTGTAGTGTTCATAGATACCGCAGGAACAGGATTTGAGGAAAAATTTAACCCGGGAAATGCAGGCCTATCAAATCCACAGGAAGCACAATTACTTTTTTCGCACCTCAAAAAATGGTTGGTTTTTATTGACAATATCCAGGAAAACCAGAACAGAGAATTTACAATCTCCGTTATCTCGCCTTATCGGGAACAGGTTGAATTTTTAAAAAAGGAACTAACCACAATTTCAAAAAACAGAACCAATCCCATAAAAATAGGAACCGTAGATGGTTTTCAAGGGCAGGAAGCAGAGGTGATTTATATAAGTTTGGTAAGAAGTAACTCTGGCCAGGAAATTGGTTTTCTGAAAGATATCAGAAGAATGAATGTGGCAATCACAAGGGCTAAAAAAAGGCTTGTAGTAATTGGAGATAGCTCAACTCTCTCAGGTTCAAAATTTTACAAATCTTTTTTCGATTATATTGACTCAATTGGCGCCTATCATTCAGCCTGGGAATTTCTGGAATCCTGATTTTTAAGCGGCCCAAAAACTGGTTTTAATAAAATAAAACTTACAACACAGGTTTGATTGAAAAATGGACTTAGAAATAGGTCAAATTGATTTCTTAATTTTGCCGCGTTAAAATAAAACAATAATTCAATCTTTTTATGTGTGGAATAGTCGGTTATGTGGGGTTCAGACAAGCCTACCCAATAATAATCAAAGGCCTTAAAAGACTGGAATACAGAGGGTACGACTCTGCAGGAATAGCCTTAATGAACGGAGGGTTGAATGTGTATAAGAAAAAAGGCAAAGTTTCCGAACTCGAAAATTCACTTTCAGAAACCGACCTGCAAAGTACAATTGGAATAGGGCATACAAGATGGGCTACCCATGGTGAGCCCAATGATATCAATGCGCATCCACATTATTCTGCAAATGAAAATCTTGCAATTATTCACAATGGCATAATCGAAAACTACTCCACTCTAAAAGTTGAATTGGAAAGAAAGGGGCATGTTTTTCACAGTGCTACCGATTCTGAGGTTTTTGTTCATCTGATTGAAGAAATTTACATCAAATTAAAATGCGATTTGGATGAGGCCGTCAGACTGGCTATGACTCAGGTTGTAGGAGCCTATGCAATCGTTGTAATGGACAAAAACTCCCCCAACCAATTAATTGCGGCTCGAAAAGGTTCTCCATTAGTTGTGGGGGTGGGAAAAGATGAATTTTTTCTTGCCTCTGATGCAACGCCAATAATTGAATATACAAATGAGGTAGTTTACCTTAATGATTTCGAAATTGCAACAATCAAAGATGGTAAACTGAGCATTACCAATATTCACGCCCAGGACCAAACTCCATTTATCCAAACGCTTGAAATGGAATTAGAATCCATTGAAAAAGGTGGTTTTGAACATTTTATGCTTAAGGAAATCTTTGAACAGCCAAGATCTATCAAAGATTGCTTAAGGGGTAGAATTTCTGCAGAAACCGGCCATTTGGTTTTAGGTGGACTGAGGGAATACATGAACAAAATTCTTGTCACAGATAGGATTATCATTCTTGGCTGTGGCACTTCCTGGCATGCTGGTCTTGTTGCAGAATATATTTTTGAAGAATTTACAAGAATTCCGGTTGAGGTAGAATATGCATCTGAGTTCAGATATAGAAACCCAATAATAAAAGAAGGCGATCTGGTTATTGTAATTTCCCAATCCGGGGAAACCGCTGATTCTCTGGCTGCTTTAGAACTTGCAAAATCGAAAGGTGCCATCATTTTTGGTGTTTGCAATGTTGTTGGCTCTTCCATTCCCAGAGCTACCCATGCAGGGGCTTATACCCACGCCGGGCCAGAGATTGGAGTTGCTTCAACCAAGGCATTCACCGCCCAGGTTACGGTGTTAACTTTAATGGCTTTGGTAATTGCCTCAAAAAAAGGAACAATCTCTGAAGCAAAATTGAGGCAGTTGCTTTTTGAATTAGAATCAATTCCTGAAAAAGTAGAAAAGGCCTTATTGCTAAATGACCAAATCAAATACCTTGCTCAGGAATTTAAAGATTCTTCCAATTTTCTTTATCTGGGAAGAGGTTACAATTTCCCGGTGGCTCTTGAAGGAGCACTTAAACTTAAAGAAATTAGCTACATACATGCTGAAGGATACCCTGCAGCAGAAATGAAACACGGGCCAATCGCTCTTATTGATGAGGAAATGCCGGTTGTTTTTATTGCAACAAATGACAGCAGTTACGAAAAGGTAATCAGTAATATTCAAGAGGTTAAGGCCAGAAAAGGCCGTGTAATTGCTGTGGTTTCTGAAGGTGATGATAAAATAAAAACTATGGCTGATTATGTTATTGAGGTTCCTCAGGCACATGAAGCCCTTATGCCTTTAATTGCCGTAATCCCACTTCAACTGCTTTCTTACCATATTGCCGTAATGAGGGGTTGCAATGTTGACCAACCAAGAAATCTTGCAAAATCAGTTACTGTCGAATAAATGATTTTAAACTAGATTCCTTTATTCTTAATTTTCATTTTGCCCATGCTGCATTTTTTAAAAAAATCTCCATCTAAAACACGTTTTAATTTGATTTCCTTTTATTTACATAATAAAGAGCTTAGAATTGCACCTGATTTAATTTTATCCAAAATGAGATCTTCAATTTCCATGAAGCAAAAACTTATTATTTTTATTTTTATCTTAACACTCTCCATTTCTGGGTATTCTCAAATAAATGTTGGGTTAAGAGGTGGTTTTGGTGCGTCAAGTTCATCTACCGAATTGGTTACAGGGATGAAAAGAAAGATTGGCACAAAACCAACTTTTGGAATTATAGCTTCTTATAACCTTGATCTTAACTTCGCTGCCGGACTTGAATTAAATTATACCCAGTTTCAGGAAAGACTTGATTATTCTGCTGAATTTTCACCTTTGCCCATAGATTTTGCCAACTCTGCTTTTACGGAATATTCCGTTAACTATTTACAAATACCAATTTTTGGAAGGATAACTTTTGGTGAAAAAAAGAGGAAATGGTTTCTCACTTTTGGTCCTTATATTGGAATTGGTCTTTCCGGAAAATGGAATAATTATCCATCTGCACCCCTTAACGGGTCGTACATTCTATTTGAAGAGGATACTTCCGTTAATGCAAAATTCAAACAGGGAGATTTTAATCGCGTGGATATTGGCGGGATTTTAGGTGGTGGAATTCAACAGAAAATTGGCACCAACGGAGTCCTTTTTTTAGAGGCAAGAATTCAAATTGGTTTTCTTGACTTTTTTAATAAGCAATTTAGTCTACAAAATAGGGCATATGCAACTAGTAAATACCTAAAGCCCTCCGCCTCATGGAGAGCTGCGAATATTTCAATCGGATATCAGCACACATTTAAGCTTCCTAAGAAAACCGGCAGTGCGGCCGTTAAAAAGGCGGGTAAGCAAAGGTAATTTTCAGTTTTGTTATTATTACAAATCCCATCCAATCAAAAGGAGTTGAGTTTGGAGGGTATGGAATGTGGGGTCTTTCCAGTTGGCAAGGACATGAAGATGGTGAGAATTTCGAAAGCTTAAAAATTGCAGTTCAAAATGATGTGAATTTTTTTGATTGAGCTTGTGCTTAAGGGAATGGAAAAAGTGAGCAAATTTTATGCAAACTGATTCATTATTTTCCGGATAGAAAAATTCTTGTAGCATCAAAAATTCCTTCCAAGAATCTAAAATGGACTGTCCTTCCTTCATATTTTATTGAAGAACTTTTTCCATTCGACCACAATATTGAAAATTGTGAGAAATCCTTAAGAAATCTTGGAGTTGAAAAATTGGATTTAATGCAATTTCAAGTTTGGAATAACCTAAAACAGCATAGTAGAAACAGAACCTCAGCCCAGAACCCAATACCTTAGGGCTCTGTTACCGGAATTATTTTTATCCCTGAATCCACATAAACCAGATATCCTTCAATTGGTTCTTGAAAAAAGAATTTTAAAACAGCCATATATCTGCTCAACTGAAGTTGGTGCTTTTCGGATTCATCACCAGTTTTGAAATCCAAAACAATAATTTGACCATTCTTTTCTAAAACACGGTCTGCCCGCAGTACCTCATTTCCATGCTGCAAAAATTCCATTTCATTATACGAAATATAGGCATTTGAAAACCAATTTTTTATCGTTTCATTCTCGAAAAACAGCCGAAGACTTTGATGTAGTTTTGCTTTAACGTCAGAACTTAAACTTTGGGTAACAGAATAAAGGCCAAAAACATTTTCCCAATCTTTAGCAAAATTAGTTTTCTCTAAAATCTGATGAAATGCAAGTCCAAAAGCGATTTCCGGACTCTGTTTTTCCATGGGAAGCCATTGGGTGGCGTGCATTTTCGAAAACTGTAAATCAAGGAGAACCTCTGCATTGGCTTCTGCCTTCTTCACTTCAAATATTTTTTGAATCTCCCCATTTTGAAATCTCAAAAGAAACTCACCAACATCTATTTGTAATTCAGAACCAGGAAAACGGTCCTTAATTAGTTCCTGATTGTCCTTAAAAAATCTTGGAATCTGGTAAGTCAATCGCGATAGCTTTGTTTGACTGGTTTTTGGAGGATTAAGATCCGTGTCCAGTGTAATATCAATTATCAAACCATAACTGGGCCTTGTGCAGGCTACATACCATAAATTTAAGTTTTCGATTGCCTGCCTGTAGACTTGAGCCGAATAATCAGACCCAATATCAGAATCTAACCATTTTCTGTTTGCTTTCACTTTAAGCAGTGGAAACAGATTCCATGGATTGTCGCCGGAATTTATCCAATAATCAAAATTATGCAGATCGTCACCTTTCGAAGTTGAGTCTAAAGCCAAAATTACTACACCAAAATCAAGACCTTTGGCCTTATGAATGGTCATAAGTTGGATGCCATTATCAGAGTTTGGTGTTTCTAATTTTTGGATAGAAATTTTCTCATTCCACCATTTAAAAAAATCAGATGCCTCAAAGAAATCCTGCTGTTCAAACTGATAAATAAGATTTTGAAAATATATCAAAGCCTGTTGGTGTTCAGAAAGTTGGTTTAATTGAAAAAAGGAAATAATTTTTTGATACACAGAAAATAGACCTTTATCACCTTCATGCCAATCCTGATTTTTCCAATTCGTAACCCATTCTAATTTTTCTCCAGGTGCATAATTCCAAAAAACAGGTTCTAGTCCAATATACCTTGCCAACTCTGTCATTTTAGTCACAAGAAAATCTGCAAACTTGAAAACATTGGTTAAGCCTAATGCTAAAAATTCGAGAACAAATTGACCTTCATTTACTTCGCTCCCACTGGTTGAAAATCTGAAATCATATTTCTGACCGGGCCTATTTCTTTCTTTGTCTAAAATCCTGGCAAAATGGGCCAGATTGGCACCATTTCTTACCAAAATAGCAATTTCATTCGCTTCTATTCCAGCTTTCTGAATCTTAATAATCTCTTCAACTATCCAATTTGGGTCTTCACCATCCTCCTCATCCTGGCTATCTTCCAATTCAATATTACTAATCTTTTTTCTCGCCCTTGCCCGTAAATCTACAAAACCAAGACCAGGTTTTTTTCCATCAGAAACTTGTTGAATGACATCCTTGTAGTTCATCCGGATTGTTTCTCCCCAACTGGCAAGAGCTGAAACCTGATTTGAATTTTCCAATTCAGCCGGAAAAATTTTAGCCAGATTTTCAAAAATGAAATTGTTGAAAGAAACAATCTCAAAATGACTTCTGTAATTGGTATCGAGGGTTTGCTCAACAACTTCCAGCGGTAGCATACCTGCGTTTAATCCTTTTTTAAAAAGAGAACTATCGGCTCCTCTCCAACCGTAAATTGATTGTTTTACATCGCCCACCACTGCAAAAAAACCGTTTTTGTCAACGATTGCTTTTGCAAGAGGTTCAATCACTTTCCATTGAATCAAATCTGTGTCCTGAAATTCATCGATCAACAAGGTATGAGTCTGATTTCCAAGCCTTTCATAAAGATAAGGTATATCCGTATCACCTATTAATCCTTTAAGGATGTATTTGGTTTCTGCCAACAAAAAACTATTTTTTCTTCCATTTCGGGTTTTCAGGACATTTCTAAAATACAAAAGCAGACGAATTGCCGACAGATGTTTTACCAATTCCTTTGCCAGATTGAGATTTGCAAGCCAGTTTGGGTTAAAAAATTCATAATACGCAATTAAGATTGGCGCAATTAAATCCTGGGTAGCAACCGGAATTGGATTTCCAGTGGATTTTTTAAAGAACTTTCCTTTTGCATAAGATTTATAAACTTTTTCAGGAATTTGATCGCCATTTGCTATGGCTTGAATCTTTTTCAATTCTGATATAAAATCCTCATCTTCAATTGAATACCTTTCAATTGAAATTCCATATTGGCTACAGGTTTTAAGCAAGTCAGTTGCTATATTCTTTGCTTTCTCCTGCTCCAAAATGAGATAATCGGACATATTCTTTCTTGCCAACAAGATGTGATTATCGTCAAGCATAGAAGAAATATCAGAGTAATAAAACTCCAAAACCTGGGGTGCAAAAAGGCTTTCTTTTAAACTCTTTGTTAGGTAAGATGAGGGGCGCCAACCTGTACCCTTTTCTTTCAATTTTTGAATTAGATTTTCAAGCAAAATTGATTTTAGTTCTTCATGAATATCTTTTAGCCCCTCTTCAAAAACTTCATCTGACACCTTACTTTGGTCTAATTCAATCTTTAAACCTGGCGGCAAATTGGCTTCAAAAGCCAGTTGAGAAAATAAGGTTTGAAAAAAGGAGTCAATGGTGGTAACCTGGAAAAAATCATAATTGTGAAGAATTTTATTTAAAATCGAAGTGGCAGAAGAATTTAATTTTTGGGAATCTGAAAACTCAAAAAACTCAAGTTCCTTAGGTTCAATCTTTGATGTTGCCAGAATTTGAAGCTTTTTGACTATCCGGTCCCGAAGTTCGCCTGCAGCTTTATTTGTAAAAGTAATGGCAATTATCCCCTTAAATGCATCAGGAAATTGAAGCGCACTTTTTACATACAAATTGGTTAGTGCATATGTTTTTCCAGACCCAGCTGAAGCAGACAATCGAAATGGACCTGATTTGGGATAATTTTCCATTACGTAAAAGAAAGAAAAACTACGGTTGAATATTTACCAAAGTCAAAAAATAAAAAAAGCCACTCCTTTCGGGAGAGGCTTTTGATTTCCTGAATAATCAGGTTACAATAGTTCAACAATATCTTTTGACATAGGATTCACAGAAGATGGGAAAAACTTTATAACCATTCCTTTCTCATCTATCAGGTACTTACAAAAATTCCATTTCGGAGCATCGTTGACAACCCCATTTAAATCCTTGCTGGATAAAAATTTAAACAATGGATCCTGAAGTTTTCCAACCACTGAAATTTTTGAAAACATAGGGAAACTAACCCCATAGTTCTTTTTGCAAAACCCTTGAATCTCCTCATTTGTTCCTGGTTCCTGTCCTCCAAAATCATTTGTAGGAAAGCCAAGAACCACTAATTTATCCTTATAAGTCTTACTAAGAGTCTCAAGGTCTTTATATTGTCTGGTAAAGCCACATTCACTTGCAACATTTACAATCAATATTTTCTTACCCTTAAAACTACTTAAGGATACTTCTTTGCCATCAATTGACTTCATTTTAAATGCATAAACAGAGCCAGAATTAACATTTGAAGATGACATAGCTAATATCATAATTAAAAGACCAATTAGTGTTTTCATGTTCTTATAACAGAATAAACCCAAAAAAGGTTAAAAAAAAACCTCCGGAAAGGAGGCTTTTCTAAAAATTCAGTGAATCAAGTTCAAGCGTCTAAGGTTTCGCTTGCGGTCTTTCGGGTAATTTGGTCAACCAGGCCATTAGTTTTTTTTAAACCCAACGAATTAGTGACTTGCTCAGACAGCCTTCCAAAAGTTGTATTGAGTTGATTTGAAAGGTCATCTTTCAAATCTGAAGCTTTGTCAGTAATTTTTTTTCTGGTTTCTTCTCCGGAGGTTGGGGCAAGCAATAAACCAGCTAATGCACCAGCGGCAACACCGCAAAGGAATCCTACTATTACTTTTTGATCGTTAGACATAATTGTAAATTTTAAAATTTGATTGATTGATAATTTCTCTAAAAAATGACTTCAGAAAGTGTAAAAATAAAACAACGATTTAATTTTATCGAAACAATTTAATATTTTTTGATTTGGAACCTTGAAAAGGTTTAAAACAATGACAAAATCTACCTTAAGTCAACAATTTTATAACCAGGATAAAGCTTTTTGTTCAAGGAAAAATCTTCCTGAGAAACTGTTTTTAGCTCCTTAAAAGTATCTATTTCAAACACCTCTCTGTCATTAGTCCCTCTTTCAAAAACAATGTATTTGGTAATTAAGAGCGATGACTTGTCCACGAAAAGTCGAATTTTAACAATTTCCTTATTTAAATTTTCTGGTTCAAGATCAATGGTTTGCCAAATCCGACCTTTCACCTTTACCTCACCCATAAAAATATATTTATACCCTTTTTGGTAAAAATTATAGATCCTCTCCGGTGTTATATCGTCCGCCTCGGGTTCATAGTCGGCAATATTGATTTCCCTGTTTTTCTTATTGGCACTCCAAACTGTTTTTCCATCACAAATCATTGTAACAGGGCCGGTTGTCAAAATATATTTTGATCCTGAAACCTTAATCTCCCCTTTTGAATTTCCGGAAACCTTTCCTGAATTTGTTTCAGAATCGTGGGAAAAACTGGCCAAAAATCCTTTCATTTTTTTGTGTTTTTTACTCACAGCATTCAGTATTTCTTCTGCCATTGGATCTTGCCTTGATTGAAAATCCAAAAACAAAAACCCTGAAAAGAGTATGACAAGGAGTTTAACAGGAGCAAAAATATTTCCTCTATCTTTTAACATCGTTTAGGATTTGTTCTAACCTGTATTCATCTACCAAAACTTGCCGGGCTTTGCTGCCTTCAAATGGACCCACTATTCCAAGCGACTCCATTTGATCGATAAGCCTACCTGCCCTGTTATAGCCAAGTTTCATTTTTCTTTGAATCAGGGATGTGCTGCCCTGCTGATGTGCCACAATTAATCGGGCAGATTCCTCAAGAAGGGGATCCAGTTCCGAAGGATCAAAATCTGAAGAACTTCCAGTTTCATCCCCTACTGCCTCAGGCAGTAAATATGCCATCTCATAACCTCGTTGATTACCAATGTAATCACAAATAGATTCTACTTCCGCAGTTGAAATAAAAGGACATTGGATTCTGGTAATATCACTTCCCATAGACAAGAGCATATCACCTCCCGAAACCAATTGGTCTGCTCCACTTTGGTCCAAAATAGTTCTTGAATCTATTTTTGAGGTTACCTTAAAGGATAATCTGGCTGGAAAATTGGCTTTAATTATACCCGTAATGACGTTTACAGACGGCCTTTGTGTGGCTACAATCAAGTGAATTCCAATAGCTCTTGCCAACTGGGCCAATCTTGCAATAGGCGTTTCTACTTCTTTTCCGGCAGTCATCATCAAATCAGCCAGCTCATCTATTATTAAAACAATAAACGGTAAAAAACGGTGCCCATTTTCCGGATTTAACCTTCTCTCTCTGAATTTTTGATTGTACTCCTTAATATTTCGACAACCCGCATCTTTTAACAAATTATATCGGGTATCCATTTCGATGCACAACGAGTTAAGTGTATTAACCACCTTTTTTGTATCGGTAATTATGCATTCCTCAGCATCTGGCAAAGCGGCAAGAAAATGTCGTTCGAGCTTGGAATAGAGCGACATTTCAACCTTCTTGGGATCTACCAGGACTAGTTTTAATTGAGAAGGATGCTTTTTATAAAGAAGAGATGCCAGCAAAACATTAATACCCACAGACTTACCTTGTCCCGTAGCTCCGGCCATGAGTAAGTGTGGCATCTTTGCTAAATCGGCAACATAAACCTCGTTTGATATGGTTCTTCCCAGGACAATAGGCAAATCCATATCCGTCTTCATAAATTTCTCAGTAGCCATTACTGAGCGGGTGGAAACCATAAGTCTATTTTTGGTTGGAACCTCTATCCCAATGGTACCTTTGCCTGGAATTGGAGCTATTATCCTGATTCCCAATGCCTCCAGACTCATTGCAATATCGTCTTCAAGACTTTTGATTTTTGAAATCCGGATACCAGCATCCGGAACTATTTCAAATAAAGTAACCGTCGGCCCAACAGTTGCCTTAATGCTTGCAATGGTTATATTATAGTGCTGTAATGTCTCAATGATTCTGTTTTTATTAAAATCGATTTCCTCAGTATTGATTTCTAAATCTGTAGAACCATGTTGTTGCAATAAATCCAGTGGAGGAAACTTGTATCCGGATAGCTCAAGGGTTGGATCAAAAAGCCCAAACTTGTCCTGTAATTGCTCAGCAGTCAGGTTTTCTTCTAAACTTGAAACATCAGTAACTTCTTTATCTGAAGATGTCGCACCAATTTCAATCTGAATATCTCCGGCAGAAGAAATTATAACCTTTTCATTAGATTCGATCGTTTTTTCAGGAATTTCATCCTCTTCAGAATCCCCTGCTTCATTTGAAGGAAATTCGGTTTTTTCATCCTGCCCTGATTCCTCTTTTTCTTCTGGTTCAAATTCCTCATCATTTGATTTTGGAACTTTTACCTTAACCAAATCCGCAAGTTTTTTTGGCTTGAAAAAGCCAAAGCTATTATCCGGATCCCATTGAAACGCAAAAACAGCAATTGAAAAACCTGATAATCCAACAAAAAGCCAGGAACCCCAGCCCACCATTTCATGAATAAAAACAGCAATTTCATAACCAATGGCGCCTGAAAATGCGCTCATTTTGTCCACCAGATTTAAGCTAAAATTTATATTTCCAAAAAGGACAGATATCCATAAAATTAAACAAACTACTTTCCAATCAAAATTGGGAATGAAATAAAGCTTTTTCTTAAAAATAAACCTGTATCCTAAATCAAAAAACCAAAGTGGAACAAACAACATAGAATAGCCCAATCCTTTAAAAATTAAAAAATTAGAAACATATGCTCCTAATAAACCTGCCCAGTTTTCTGCTTCTTTTGCAGTTTCAATTGCACTGTTTCCAGAACTTCCTTCTACCAAACTCTGATCAACAGACCCGGTAAAAAGGAATGAAACAAGCGAAATCAAAAGAAAAATGCCTGTGGAAATGAACATTAAGCCTGATACCAATAGAAACTTGCGTCCAATTGGTAGCTTTGGGCCTGATTTTCGCTTTGGCTCCGGGTCTTTGGGAGCTTTAATCGTGTTTGTTGTTTTTAACGTATTTTGGGACATTCCCTTTCTTCAATCAATTGCAAAGGTAAATAACTTGGCTAGGATTCCTTTATTAACCCGCATCTTCCAGATTTATATTGTCATTTTTCTCTTAAACATGGGAGATATAAATGCCCAAAAAAAAATTGGATCAACTTCTTACACACTGATTTTCAGAGACAAAAGTCAAATCATTGATACTTTCCGGAGAGATTACAGTGACCCCAAATCAATTGATGATTTTTTGAAAACAGCATTAAAAGAAAAAGTTAACAACGGATACCCTTTTACAGAAATCCATTTTGATACAATTTACTATTCAAAAATGGCTGAAATATATGCCACTTTAAAACCGGGTCCTTTCGTTTTTAATGGAGAAATAATTAACCATGGTGACACCTCAATCAATTTGATTACAATTTCAAAATTCCTGAGAACCAAAAAGAATTTTGCTTTCTCAGATTCAAAGCAAAAAAAAATTCCCATTCTGCTAAATCAGATTCCATTTATTGAGTCAATTGAATCACCAAGGCAAGAGTTTTTTGGAAATCAATCGATTGTCCATTTAAATTTGATAAAAAGAAAAACCAACTATTTTAATGGAATTCTTGGCCTTTTGCCCCAGGGAGAAAATAAAGGAGGCACCATAGTTACCGGCAATATTGATGGCAGCCTAAACAACCTATTTGGAAGAGGTTTACAATTTTATATCAAATGGAACCGATTTGCCCCCGAGTCACAGATGGCCGATATTAAGCTTATTGGTCCAAATTTGACTTTCTCGGGTCTTGGTTTTGAAACCAATTTTGAACTATTCAAACAGGACTCTACAATTAACAAACAGAATTTCGACTTTAAGATTTCATCATCACCGGGTGGGATTTGGAAATTTCTTTTAGGAATTTCATCTGGAAAATCCTTCGGTCCTGGTTCATTGGAAAACAACCAAAAGGTAAAAATTAATACCAATTCATTTTCATTATCAATTGTCAAAAACTCATTTCAACCGCCTGGAATTCAACTTAAAAAGAACTTCTTTCGGCTAAGTCTGGCACCAACTTTAAAAAAAATAGATAAACCGGAAACTGTTGAATCAATGCCTCAGTTAAACTGGGACATCTTGTTAAAATACCCATTCAGCCTAAAATCAAAGAGGTTTAATATCCAATTATCATCCCAATTTTCAGGACTTATCAGCAAAGAAATAACCTTACAAGACCAACTGAGAACTGGTGGAATTTACTCTGTCAGAGGATTTAACGAGAATCAGTTTTTTGGTTCCCAATTTTTCACAACAACCATTCAGCCTCAATACCTGGTTGACAAAAACCTCCTTATTGGTTTGTTTTCAGATTTTATAGTAGTGAATGAAAAATTAAACCAATTCTTTTTAAAAAATTCACTTTTCGGAGTAGGCCTCGGGATAAGTACAGAGTTGGATTTGGGAGCAAACAGCATTCAGTTATCGATTGCTAACGGAATTATATCTGGTAATCCTATTGATTTACAGACCACTAAAATTCATTTTGGATATATAGCAAGGTTTTAACCTACTTTCGCACCAAATTTCACTGGATGCTTGTCATCGATATAATACTTTCATTCGTTTGGTCATTCGTAATTGCAGTCTTTGCAATTCCATCTATAATATATGTTGCCCATCTAAAAAATCTGCTGGATGAACCAAACTTCCGGGCAGTCCACACCAATTTAACCCCGAGGCTCGGAGGCATGGCAATATTCGCAGGGTTTATGTCGGCAGTCACGATATTCGGTGAAGTAAATCCCCAGATTCAAAGGTTGCTTGCATCAACACTCATTCTTTTTTTCATTGGACTTAAAGACGATATTAGCTCAGTATCAGCATTTAAAAAGTTTTTTGTTCAAATTCTTGCCACTGGAATCGTCATGTTTTTAGGGGATATAAAAATTAATGACTTTCAAGGATTTCTTGGAATCCATCATATTGATGACCGATTTGCTTATGCTTTTACATTTCTGGTTATTGTTGGTTTAATCAATGCATTCAACCTGATAGATGGCTTAGATGGCCTGGCTGGAAGTCTGATTTTAATTGCATCGACTGCTTTTGGATTTTTCTTTTTCAAGTATGGTGGCACAACTTATGCACCATTTGCCTTGGTTGCTTTTTGTCTAATGGGTGGCATCTTAGGCTTTTTAAGATACAATTTCCACAAAGCAATCATATTTATGGGAGACACAGGTTCGCTCGTATGTGGAATGATAGTGAGCGTAATGGCGATAGAATTTGTTCAAATGAAGACGGTGGAGTCTGCGCCTTCAATAGCTGTTGCAATTTTAATAATTCCGGTATTCGATACTGCCAGAGTATTTACAAAACGAATTTTTAATGGCAAATCCCCATTTAGTCCTGACAAAAACCATGTCCATCATATTCTAATTAGAAATGGATTAAGCCAGATTCAAACAGTAGTCTTACTTTCTGCCATAAATATTTTGACAATATTGATAGCCATCTTTTGGGCCAATAAAGGCGATAGTTATATGCTTTGGTTCTTCATGGTTTATTTCCTGGTTTTCTTCCTGGTTTTTGAATATCTAGCAAAAAGAAAACCAAATGGTTGAGAACCAACAAATTCAGGCAACCTTGCCGTTTTCATTATTTGATAAGGAAAATAGCAGTTCCGAATTTAGTAAAAACGCCCTTATCGTTTTTAAAAGCAAAGAAAACTATTCCATCAAGGTTAAACAATTTGAGTTTAATCAATCCACGCTGGCAAAAAAAGAACTCGTCCAGGTTAAAGACGCTGAGGTTGGTAAAAAACTAAACCTCGAAACTTCAATTCCGGTATTTTCTCTTCTTTCAGTTTTATTATTGATTATTTTTAGAAATAGGTTTTTCACCTCATTTCAAAAATATTTCTTAAGTGTAAAAAACAATTACGAGATAGATTTTAACCTACAAAAAATTGGAGCATCGCCAGTGATTCTCGCTTTGGCTGTTATCTTTTTTTCGGCCTTAGATTTAAGTGATATGTTTTTCAAAAATTTTGGGATCACAATCAATACCAAAATTGAGGCGTTTAAAGTTGTTTTAATATTCCTTTCCGTACCAATAATATCCTCGATTTTACTGATCATAGTTTTAAATCTTAGCCTTAAATTGTTTCCAATTATTTTTTCAGATTTAAAATCTCTCTTCATACTTTCTCTTATTGGGCTCTCCTATAATTTTTTAGTTTTTGGCTCCAACATAGAAAATGAGATTTCGTTTAAAACTTTTTTTTTAATCTTATGTGGCTTATTTCTGGTTTTTAGAAGTTTTTTGATGTTTAAAATTTTCCAAAAGTCATATAGATTTAAATTCCCGATAACTGTTTTCTATATTTGCACTTTAAATCTTCAAACCTTCCTGTTTGTTACCTGGGGGGCGTCGAAAGAATTATTTAGACTTTTATGAGCGAAACGCTAAATCAGGATCTTACTCAACGACTTAAAAAAGTATCCACAATACTTGTTACTCAGGCAAAACCTACTGACGAAGATTCCCCTTATTTCGTCCTGGCTAAAAAATACAAAATAAAAATAGATTTCAGGCCCTTTATTGAGGTTCAAGGAGTTTCTTTAAAGGATTTCCGAAAACAAAAAATCAATATATTAGACCACTCTGCTGTAATTTTTACAAGTAAAAATGCAGTAGATAATTTCTTTAGAATTTCCAATGAATTAAAATTGGACATTCCAATAGAAATGAAATATTTCTGTGTTTCAGAGTCAACCGCAAACTACCTTCAGAAGTACATCCAAATTAGAAAAAGAAAAGTTTTTGTTGGCCAGAAAACCGCAATGGATTTGGTAGATCAGGTTAAAAAACACAAAGAAGAAAACTATCTTTTTCCATGTTCGGACATACGAAACGGAGATTTTCCAGATTTTCTTCGAAAAAATAATTATAAATTTACTGAGGCAACTTTTTACAATACTGTGCCTAGTGATTTGTCTGATTTAAAAAATATTTTTTACGACGTACTTGCATTTTTTAGTCCATCAGGAATTGAATCTTTATTTCATAACTTCCCTGATTTTCAACAAAATGCAACACGAATTGCAGCCTTCGGACCAACAACTGCCAAGGCAGTGAAGGATGCAAATCTCATCCTGGATATTCAGGCACCATTGCCAAATGCACCCTCCATGACCGGGGCTCTTGAGGAGTATATTAAAGGGTGTATTAAGGCTTCTAAAGAATAAAATTTTTTCAAATAGGATTTTTACCATAAAATTGAAACTTCTTAACGATCGATTCATAATGAAAAGACATCTATACGCAGCCCTAATTGTAGCAGGATTTTGCTCAGTTCAAAAAGTAAGTGGTCAGCAAGACGCTCACTTTACCCAATACATGTTTAACCAATTATACTTTAATCCAGGCGCAGCCGGAATAGAGCAGGGATTCAGAGGCGGCTTATTATATAGAAACCAATGGACGGGCTATAAAGGTCTTAGTGGAGGTGGTGCCCCGCAAAATATTCTATTTACCGGTTCTCTTCCGATCCTTGAAGCCAATATGGGTGCTGGCATTGTTGTCAATAGTGACCAAATTGGTCCATTGAATGATTTACAGGCATCGGCAAATGTAAATTATCAATTCAAAGTTGGGAATGGCAAATTAAGTGCAGGTTTAAGATTAGGTATTCATTCAAGGTCAATAGACACTAAAGACATAAGGGTAAACGATCCCACTGACAAAATTTATCTAGACATGTTAGGAGCTTCAGGGCAAATAGTTCCGGACCTGGGCTTTGGCTTATTCTATTCTTCTGACCAATTTTTCGGAGGAATCAGTTCAACGCACCTTGCAGAACCAAAATTTGATTTTTCAGGGGCAAAAAGCACTTTAAACAGGCATTATTACTTGACTGGTGGCTACAATTTAGATTTGTCACCAAATATAGTATTAACACCATCCCTGAACTTAAAATACGATTCGAAAGTATTTCAATATGAGTTATCAGCTTTAGCTAAATTTAATAACCAATTTTTAGCTGGTTTAGCTTACAGAGAACAAGATGCTGTTTCCTTAATTTTAGGTCTGACAGCATTTGAAAATCGATTGAGAATAACTTATTCTTTAGATTATACCGTTCCGGCAAGTGAGGCTAAAAGACCTACTTCTCACGAGATTATGGCTTCATATTTCATTCCAATGACCTTAAAAGGTCCAAAACCAATTATCCGAACACCACGTTATAGAAAATAATAAAATAAAGCTAAACCTTACAACGTTATATCTAAAACTATCCTGAGGAAAAAAAATATAAATTGAGTATTAGTTTTGTGTATCTGATAAAATCGAGCGACAAGTGTCGTGTTTAAAATTTAAGGGTGTAATGAATATGTTTAAAATTTTGGGGACAATGAGTCCTTTGCTAGCCATTTCCACTTTGGCATTGGTAAGCTCCTGCGGCCTTGGGCAGAAAGACATTCAAGGAGAGTTAATTGGAGTTGGTGGAAGAGAAGGCTGGATTCAAACGGTTCCTTTTGGTATGACAACTGTTCCATCCGGGACATTTCATATGGGGCAATCTGATGAAGACATTGCTGCATCACACATCAATTACAACAAACAGGTAACTATCGGAGGATTCTATATGGATGATACCGAGATTACCAACAATGAGTATCGGCAATTTGTTGAAGCAATTTTAACGGATGATACTGTTGGACTTGGAAGCGTAAGTGAAGAATTCCAAAAAATGTTGGCCGAGAAAAAATATTATCCGGATACTACAGTCTGGATGAGAGATTTCAGCCATCACATGGGTGACCCCATGATGGAGTATTATTGGATTCATCCGGCTTTTGATAATTATCCATTGGTAGGTGTTACTTACAAGGCTGCAAAATTATTTTGCAAATGGAGAACAGGCTTTTTAAATAAAGCGAGGTCAGATGCAGGTTTGCCAGTTATGCCAAATTTCAGACTTCCATCAGAAGCTGAATGGGAGTACGCTGCAAGAGGTGGAAGAGATTTGGCACCATTCCCCTGGGGAGGACCCTATGTTAGAAACATGAAGGGTTGTATGCTAGCCAACTTCAAACCAGGAAGAGGAAATTATTATGATGATGGTTTTTCCTACACTTCCCCAATTGGCCAATATTTTTCCAACGATTACGGTCTTTATGATATGTCAGGAAACGTTTCAGAATGGTGTGAAGACGCATTTTTCGAAGCATCAGTTCCAGTGGTCTGGGATTTAAATCCTACTTATTTTGATAGCAATGAACCAAGAAAAGTTGTAAGAGGCGGTTCTTGGAAAGATATTTCATATTTC
>JAIXQU010000040.1 GCA_027485575.1 Cytophagaceae bacterium | reverse complement strand
GGAAAAAAAATAATACGTCTTGCGAGGGGAACCAGAAGTATCCACTTCTTGGTTTCCTTCAAAAGAAAATTAGGGGTGTAAACTCCCTCAGCTTACACACTTTTTTGAACACTACCAAAGGGAGGCTTAGAATAGATACATTAAAGAGGTCTTAAAAAGAGGGGTTCTTAACTTTTAAAAGAATTGGAGGAGTAATTTTTAACTGATTTGAAGGTCCCAGATTTTCATCAAATAGTCCTTTTACAGAAAGAGAAATACGTCCTGAACTATTTAATAAAAGGCTGCCTACAAAAAGATCATCAAAAGATGAGGTATTGAATTTTTCCCTTAGTTCTCCATTTACCAACAGCTGAAAAGATGGGTAAACAGAATTCTTCATTTTTCCGGATCCTGAAAAAACAACCTTATATTCCCCTTTAGAAATACTATCAAATTGCCATGATTTACCTCCTTTAATGTCCAACAATTTTGTGGCTTCTGAATATGGAATTCCTTTGGGGAGTGTAATGTCATTTTTTCTCCAAAATAATTTTGAAACCGCATTTTTATTATCCAAGTCTAGAACCAATAAAAAATCATCCTTTTTGGGATTTCTCAAGGTATCAAAAAAAATGACAGGAACATGAAGCCCCATTTCCCACCAACCTTGAATTGAATCACGCTCAACTAAATCTTGTATGGAATTTGCATTTTTGTAATCTAGCTGAAGATTGAGCTTCTCTTTATAATAGTCGTATATTCCAAATTCTGGAACATGGGTCAATATAGGTAAATTAAAATGCCTGGAAAGTGATGTCTGGGTTTGTCGCCATTGGGTATGATAGTTTTCCGAATAAAGGTTATTTAATATTCTATAACTGAACAAGACAAAAACCAAAAAAAACATAAAAACTCCAACCGTTTTACTCTTTAAAGTTCCCAGAAATACCGAAATTATTATGATTACCGGAAAATAAAAATACACACAGTATGAGTCATAGAAAATTGGAAAAATCAGAATAGAAACGAGTATAGAACCAAAAACTACAGCGAATATTACTAAGATTGGCAGAAGTTGATTCACCTTCTTTTCACCATAAAAAATATTATAAATTAATACCAGATTAGAAACAGCAAAGAGGCAAAAAAGAGGGATACTAAGTTTTTCTCCAAAGAGAAAAACCCAACCTCTCAAAAAAGTATAAAATGTTGGTTTAGGTATCCAAAGTCCAGTCATCCCCATATTATCAATGAGACAACTTATCCAAGGTGAATAAATCAGGATAGAAATTAAAATTGAGAGAAGTATATCTACAATAGCTTTCCTTTTATTGAAATACTTGAATAGAAAAAACAAAAAATAGGCTCCAATATAAAAAATTCCAAAAAATGAATTAAGAATCAGAAAGCCATTCGTAACCCCCATAAATCCTATCCATTTCTTTTTTGAAATATCTTCATAAGAAACCACTAAATATGAAGACATTAGCATCAAAAAGAATGTTAATGAATAGGATCTTCCTTCCTGACCATACTGAAAAAGGATACTTGAAGATGCAACTAACAAGACGGAAAACCAGGCCGACTTACGATTGGATATCTTATCGACCAGTAAGAATAATGGGACAAAAGAAAGGATCGAAATAACGGCACTAAAAGACCTCAGACCTGATTCATCAAACCCGAAGTATGACATCCAAATCCTGACCAGAATAAAATAAAATGGCGGATGTCTTTGGTTTTTTGCGACATCCTCAATTAAAAAACTCCATGAAAATTCAGGGTTGGAAGACCTCATAGTATAAAGTTCATCCAACCAGAGACTTTCCAGACTAAGTTGATTCAATCTGATAAAAGAAAAAAACAACAAAATCATAATGGTGAAAATTTCCAGCCTTTCTAATCTAATCTCAGACTTCATCCATTTTAAATTTAATTCTCTCATTTTTCAAGAGCTCGTAAATTAAGCTCTGTCAAACAAAAAAATAACAATTTTATATGGAAAAAATTGAAAACACATGGATATTCCAAGACCAGAAACTAGCTTTGGGGAAACAAAAAGCTGGCAATCATTGGTCTCCCCATCAGGCGAGGTTCTACCTCGTTCGTACTATTTTCTGGCCTCTGGCCAACTTACTGCTTCCTCCAACATATGAAAAGGATTTTGCAATTTGTCCGCCACAGGCATATCCAACCAAAAAATAAACCTATAATCCACGGCCATATTATAGTAAAAAGAGGCTGGAAGCCTCAAAATAAACCGAACGAGGCGCAGCATCCTTTAGTTTTGAAGCATTGAATTTAAAGAAGAATTGTAGTCATTGTAAACTCTTTTCGCATCTGTCCTTAGTCTTAGCGCAGCGGGACTAAGGACTTTTAATAAGTTCGAGGGACTTTGTCCCGAAATTTTCAACAATCTCATCTTTCTCAAAGATTTAAAAATAATCTTTTCTTAGTCTTTGCGCAGCGAGGCCAAGGACTTTTAATAGCAATCGACTGAAAATTTTGATTAAAAACCAAAACTCATTTACACCAGTGAATGTCAATTCATAAACCAGAAATTATATATTTGGGCGGAAAATTATTATGTCGATTTTAATCAAAAACGGAAGAATCATTACTGCATCGGAGGATTCGGTTGCAGATATTTTTGTTCAGGGCGAAAAGATTGTAGCCATTGGAAAAGATTTGCCTTATCGGGCGGACAAGGTGATAGATGCAAGTGGAAAGCTTGTTTTCCCGGGCGGCATTGACCCGCATGTACATTTGGATATGCCTTTTATGGGCACCTATTCGTCTGACAATTACGAAACGGGAACCCGTGCTGCATTATTTGGTGGAACCACGATGGTCATTGATTTCATTTTACAGACGCAGGGAAAATCTTTGCGAAATGCCCTCGAGGCCTGGCAGGGACGCTCCAATGGAAATGCAGTTGGCGATTATTCCTTCCATATGGCTGTGACTGATTTTAACGAAGACACCAAAAAAGAAATCGGCGAAATGGTTGAAAAAGAAGGCATTACTTCTTTCAAAACCTTTATGGCCTACAAAGGCGCCCTGATGATAAACGACAGCCAGATGATTGGTTTGATGCAAGAAGTTAAAAAGTACAACGCCCTGGTCACTGTCCATGCAACCAATGGCGATATGATTGATTTCTTAATTGCCAAACACAGGTCTGAGGGAAACCTTTCTCCACTGTATCATTATCTGAGTCAACCAGAAGTTACAGAAGCAGAGGCCAGTGGACGTTTTTCTGAGCTTGCGCAATACACGGGAGTGAGGGGCTACATCGTGCACATGACTTGCGAAGGTGCATTAAATGCAGTTCGGGATGTTTCCAAAATGAACCACAACGTGATTGCTGAAACCTGCATTCAATACCTGATGCTGGATGCTTCTTTGTATGAAAAAGATTTTGATGGAGCCAAATACGTGATGAGTCCACCACTTCGGCAAAAAAAGGACCAGGCTTCCTTGTGGTCTGGCATTCAACAAGGTACGGTTCAGGTGGTTGCTACAGACCATTGCCCATTTAAATGGGAACAAAAGCTGATGGGCAAAGACGATTTCAGTAAAATCCCGAATGGCCACCCAGCCATTGAGCACCGAATGGAATTGCTTTTCAGTGAAGGTGTGGCCAAAGGCAGAATCAACCTGAACAAATTTGTGGAAGTTAACTCCACCAATGCGGCCAAGATTTTCGGCATGTTTCCTCAAAAAGGGACGCTTGGCATTGGTTCCGATGCAGACATTGTCATCTTCGACCCAACCGAAAAGCACACCATTTCTGCCAAAACCCACCATATGAATGTGGATTATTCTGCTTATGAAGGTGTTGAAGTAACCGGAAAAGTCAAAACGGTGATTCTGAGAGGCGAAGTGGCCATCGATGGAAATGACTGCAAAATTCAAAAGGGGTATGGTCGGTTTATTCGCCGTTCTACACCCAGGTAGTTTTACTTCAGGAGGTTAATCAGGGGGATTTTGAACAATAATTGCAAGGGAAATTCTGACCTCTGATTCATATTGAGTTTTTTGAAAAGATTTCAAATATTTCACCTTAGAGTTTGGGTAAGGTCGCTCATTTGTTTGGCAGCCCTGTTTTTAGGTTGCTTTCCAGGCTACGGTTCTGTGCGTGATTCAGTCTCTTTTAAAAGGCATAAAATTTACCTCGAGCTGCCTGTTTTGCAAACCTGGTATGCAATTTCAAATCCAATTACATCCTCAAAATTGCTGAAGTTATACACCCTCCGACCTATGGTTTCATACGGATACCAGCTGAAAAAAGGGGGGGAGGTGGCCGCAACAATCTGGGCCTATCCTTATGTTTCGTCTTATCCCCATGAATATAAAGTAGATAACAAAAAATATTCAAACCATAGCTCCAACAAATCAAAAACTTTCGGGTTCCAGTTTCAATGTGAAAAGAGGTGGTTTGCATTTAAAAAATATCAGTTTCAACCTTGGTTTGGCCTGTTTTTGCCCATCAATGTAAGTGTTGAAAGAAATGCAAGCCTGGTAATAGGTTCTTACCCAAACAACTACAGAGAGATCAAAACAAATAGTACAATCCTTTCCACAGGTTTAGGTCTTTCGCTGGGCCTGAGATATTCATATAAGAGATGGAATGCCCTCAGCTTTATTCAGGCCATACCTACACCTCTAAAACTTGGTTTTTCAAGTTCAGTTGCAAAGCCAGATCATGGTGATTTTTCCATGGGATTGGCATTTACTTTCGGATTTGCTTTTTGATTTAGCTCTCTACCGTTTTACTTAAATTGATATTGGTAAGATAATCACCCTGGATAGGCCCAGGGGAGATTATAAAGCGGTAGTGTTCAAAAAAGTGTGTAAGCTGAGGGAGTTTACACCCCTAATTTTCTTTTGAAGGAAACCAAGAAGTGGATACTTCTGGTTCCCCTCGCAAGACGTATTATTTTTTTTCCTTT
>JAIXQU010000018.1 GCA_027485575.1 Cytophagaceae bacterium | reverse complement strand
GTCCATGGCCCGCATGCCTTGTTTTGTCCAAAACCCTTAGCAGTTTCAGGGTTTCTGCATCCCAGATTTTAATGTTTTTATCCATGCTGCCAGTTGCCAACAATGGTTTGGTTGGATGAATTACAACGTCATGAATTCCAAATAGATGGGCGGCTACCTCTTTCATGGAGACCCAGTTTCCAGCTTCAGTTTCCTCCCATAACTTAAGTTTTGCATCCCTTCCCACGCTCACAAATTTTGCTTCAAATGGAAAAAACTTAAGTCCAAAAACAGAGCTGTTGTGGGCATTTGAAATGATATTTTGAGATTGGGTCTCTAAATCAAAAACGATTATCTCGTTGTTGGAATTTCCTATAATAACCTTTCTCTTATCTTCCTGAAAATCTAATGCACGAATGTCAAACCTGCCAATCGCAATTTCTTTAACTGTTCTTTTATTTGGGTCAAATTCAATAATCCTTCCACCAGAACCGGCAATCCAAATTTTGCCTTCAACTTCTATCATTCTAAACCATTGATGGTCAGGTGTTGAGTAGTTCCATGTTTCTAACTTTGAATCCAGATCAACCAAATGGAGCCCATCCCGATTGCTGGCAACCAGGATTTCTCTTCTTTCATTGTTGAAATGCATTGCATAAACCGAACCCGGAACTTTTACAATTGGTTTACCCTCAGCGGGATTTTCCAATCTCCACAAAACAACCATCCCGTCTCCGCCACTCGAAAAAAAACTACCTCCATCAGGGCCATTTTTCAATGTGTAAACAGAATCAATATGACCCATGAAATTGGCTATTTTAGTTTTAAATTGCATGATGGCTTTTTGAAGGTGAAATCTTAGGATGTTTTGGTTGAAAAAACTTCTGCAGAGGTTTTTCAACCCAGAGATACAAAAGGATTGAAATCAGATTTAAAATTAAAAATAGCAAAAAGATGTTTTCGGTGACAAAATGAAATAATCCCACTTCAATAAATCCAACATGAATGAGGTAAAAAGCAAAGGAAGATTTGCCCAGAAGTTGACCGATGGAAGAGCCAAGCAATTGGGAAAAGAATGTATTTTCAAGCAATAAGCCTTTGTAAAACAAGAGAATAGCGATTGGAAGTGCCAGGTTTAGGATGCAAAAATCAAACAAATGGATTCCATTTTTCTGCAGAAAAAAATGGCCAATTGTAAGTCCGGAAACGACCGCAATAACCAGTCCAAACCCAGCATATGTAAAAAAGCCATTAACTGGTCTTCGTGGAGGCCATTTTGCAAGTTGGGTTGAAAGATAGCAGCCTGCAAAAAACTCAAAACTCCTGCCCAGAAAAGTGTAGGTAAGAACAAAATGTAGATTTTCATAATCGAATCCCGAATTTAGGAAATAGGCCAGAATGAATCCCAGCCCCAATAGAAAAACAGAAATCAAAGGCCAGGTTCTATAATTTTTTGCTTTTAAGAATAGAAATGGAGCAATTCCGTAAAAACAAAATTCTACCGTTAGTGTCCAGGTTTGGGGTATTCCGGTGAATTTAAGGTCCGGAGAAAGTCCTTTCAGCAAGGAAACATTCAGTATGAAAAAATGAATATTTTTAAATAATAGCCCTTGATCTGTTTTGTGAAAATAGAAATTGAAAAGGAATGTAAAGGCGGAAAGGATAATGAACAAGGGCATAATTCGTATCAATCTGGCGGAAAAGTATTGCCAATATTTCTGGGTGCCAGATGTAAACCAGATTGAATATTTGTTATTGATTAAAAACCCGCTAAGGACAAAAAAGAAACTGACGCCAATATGAAATTCCCCTAAAAATTTTGACAGAAAGCCCTGTATCTCTGTATTTTGATTGGGAACAAAATGGTGAACAAAAACCATGTATGCCGCCAAAGCCCTTACACCTGTTAAAGCGGGATAATACGTTTTTGAACCCTCCATCATTTTGGTACAATAATACTGGATTCAATCAAGTCCATCCAATATCAAAAAAAAACAGATTTTGCCTTTCAATCAATCCAAGCAATTGCCCAATGGCTCATGAATTAAAAATGGAATTAAAGTATGTTGGATTTCAGTCTAATTTTGAGGCTTAAATTATTTTTAAAATACATGAAAAGAACATCAGTCGCACATTGGGAAGGTACAGGAAAGGAAGGGAAAGGACATTTATCTACGCAGAGCACAGTCCTCAGCCAAACTCAGTATTCATCTGGGTCAAGGTTTGAAGAGGGCATAGGAACAAATCCGGAAGAATTGGTTGGAGCCGCACATGCGGGATGCTTTACAATGAAACTTAGTTTTAATATTTCTGGTGCTGGATTTGTGCCGACAAGCCTCGAAACCAAAGCCACTGTTACTTTAGAAAATGGGGCCATTCCCAATATCCATCTGGAAACAACAGCCGTTGTGCCAGGATTGTCAGATGAAAAATTTCAGGAATTGGCCCTTGATGCTAAAGCCAACTGTCCTATTTCCAAATTGCTCAATACTGACATCACCCTAAATGCAGTTCTAAAGGGTTGATTTACCTTTTGTTATTTATTTTATCGAGTAGCTTGTTGTTTGTCAACTTCAGGCTATTCGATAGATTTAAGGTAAACCGAAAACAAGCCATTACAGTTAATTATTGGGTTTGTTTTGCGCTTGGGGCCCTTCTTCTGCCTCGAAACGACAGCTTTTTGGGGCATTTTCAATTTGATTGGACCCCTTTCGCGTTAATTTTAGGATTTCTTTTTTATCTTAATTTCACTCTAACTGGACTCACAGTTAAGAAATTAGGCCTTACTGTAACTTCGGTTTCCAATAAAATGTCTTTGGTCATTCCTGTAGTTTTCAGTTTCGTTTTTCACCAGTCCTGGGATAATCTGAATCTGATTACTGCAACCGGCCTGTTATTGGCGTTTATTGCCATATTTTTTGTCTCTGCTTCAAGCAATCCTACAGAGTTGAAAGACAAAAAATCCTTGATCTTTCTTCCGGTTTCTATTTTTCTGCTTTCCGGTTTTACAGATAGTCTTTCACAATGGTGTAGCGAAACCAAGGTTTTGGAAGGCGAGCAAAACCATTTTGCATGGCTGGTTTTTGGTGGGGCAGCCGTTTCTTCGAGTTTGTTGATTTTGACCCGAACCCTGAAAGGAAAAGTGGATTGGGCATGGAAATCTGTTTTAGGTGGAATAACACTTGGGTTGCCCAATTATGCATCTTATTTCTTTCTGCTTCAGACTTTGGATAGCTTTGATCATCAGGGAGATTTCGTCTTTCCAATTGCCAATTTGGGAGTAATTCTCATTTCAAGCCTGATGTCTTTTGGTCTTTTTTCTGATAAAATATCAGGAAGACAATGGCTTGGTTTGGCTGTTTCAGCTGTTTCTTTGGCCTTGATATCGTCTAAATCCTGGCTATGAATTTTCTTGCCCATTACCAGCTGGCAGCCGATTTGGAGACTTCTCCTCATTTTTTTGCTGGTGCCATTTTACCTGATATTGCAAAAAGAGCAGGATTTTCAACCCCCAATTCTTTGTTAAAAGACCAGCAGTCAGCGTATTTAAATCTGTATAACGGACTCAAATTTCATTTGGAAGCTGACCGATTTTTCCATAATTCTTTTCTTTTTAAGGAGGGAATTGAACAATGGAAAACCGGATTAGATGAAAAGAGACTCAAGTCTTCAAAAACCTTTTTCCTTCACCATTTACTCTTTGAAATGTGGTTGGATAGAATCTTATTAAATTCAAATCCTGAAGCCGGAATTGAAATGTATCAAAATCTGGAACTTGTTGAAGGACATTTTCTTAACCAATTTTCAAGGTCATTTTATACCGATGAAACTGGTAAAATTCAATCTGTTTTTGAAGGGTTTTTACAAAGAAAATTTGTCTTGTCTTACACCTCAGATATTCACTTTAACCAGATAGCCAAAGGTGTTTTCGAGAATGTTACCAATCAAAAAAGCCAACCCGAACTGCTGGAGATGCTGGGTGAAAAACTCCTGAAAATGGAATCAATGAAAAACAGGTTTTTTTCATATTGGAGCGAATTCAAATCTGATTTTTTTAAAAGTTCAGGTCACTAAACTTCTTTTTCCCCAATCCGAAAAAAGAGAATACCAAACTTTTGGGATAAACCAGATTTTGAGGAACAGGAGTCTTAAATTTAACCTGATTTTCTCTTCTTTTTTTACTCCAATAGGCTAGTTTTCCATAAAAGCTAAAATGGGCTTTTACCACTGCCAGGCAGCTGGCTCCTTGTCCTTTTAAAAGAAACCAGGCACCAGCCACTCCATCTAAAATTAACCTGGAGGGCAATTTCCAAAAAATTGAAGCATCTATTGTGTTGATATATAATAGGGTAAGCCCATTTCTGAAATTCAGGAAAGTCTTTCTTGGGCTTGACTCCTGTAGAGTTCCACCGCCGAGATGGTAAACCACAGAATCTGGTTCAACCCAAATCTGATATCCACGATGGTGCCATCTCCAGCACAAATCTATTTCCTCCATGTGGGCAAAGAAATGCTCCTCAAGTCCGTTTTCTTCATTGAATGCCGACATCCGGATCATCATACATGCGCCTGTGGCCCAAAATATGGGAACGGCTTTTTCATATTGTTTCAGGTCTGTTTCACATTCCTCAAAAATCCTTCCCCTGCAAAACGGATAGCCCAAAACATCTATAAACCCTCCCGAAGATCCTGCATATTCAAATTTAGTTTTGTCTTTGTATGAAAGTACTTTGGGTTGGCAGGCTGCCACCATTTCATCTCTTTCCATTCGGTTTTCCAACGGTGCCAACCAACCCTCAGATACTTCAACATCTGAATTTAATAAAATCGCATATTTGGTTTTAACAACTTGAAGGCCAAGGTTATATCCAATTGTAAATCCTTTATTGGAAGGATTGATTTTAATCTGAACTTCAGGATATTGGTGTTTTACCCAATCTACGCTTCCATCGGTAGACGCATTATCAATCAAGAGGATAACCGCCTCTTTCGAAAACTGAATTACCGAAGGCAGGTAGGTTTTTAAGTGGTGCAGGCCATTCCAATTTAGGATGGCGACCGTGGTTTTAAAGTCCAAATCCGCTTAAATCCAAACCTGGAATGTTGGGAAGAATTCCTTCCGTATTTTTTTTCATTTCTTCTTTGGCAAGTTCCTCTGCATTTGCCTGTGCCAGATTCACTGCGGCTACTATCAGGTCAACCATCATGGTAGAATCACCAGGATTGATAAGGCTTGGGTCAATTTCCAGGGAAACTAATTTTTTATTACCGGTTACCGTAGCTTTTACCAATCCGGCACCTGATTCTCCTGAGGCTTGAATCTGGGCAACTTTGGCCTGGGCTTCTGCCATTTTAGTTTTGAGCTCACCCAGTTTGCCCATCATCTTCATCATGTCGAACATATTTCTTTTCTTTAAGATTTAGGCTGCGAAGGTAAAGCAATGGAGCAAGAAATGAGAATGCGGAAGGGTAATTTCATTTAATTTTCAAAAAGAAGATTGGTCAAATCTATGGATTTCGACTTTATTGTCTCAAACCTTCCGGATTGGCCTTGCTTTTACGGCAAGGCTCTGGCTTGTTTGAAATTTCTATTCTTTGGGCTTTAAAACAAATTCTGTTTTAACGGCTATTTTTTCGGCAATTTTTACCAAAACCAAAGAAGGCCTTTCTATCTTATGGTCTGCGAGGGGAACATCAAGTTCGCTAACCAAAGTTGCGGTTTTATCCGCTGAAACAGTCATGGTTCCTGTCAATTCTCTTTCAACTTCAACCCCATGAATATTCAATTTGCCTTTTGCTTTTACCGGGTAGATTCCTGGAGTTTTAAAGTCCACCAAAGGTTCGATTTGCCCGGTAAAGGTTCCATTTGGATATTTTTCAGACTCCAAATAATTTTCATTGAAATGTTCTTCCATCAATGAATTTGGAAACCGGAAGCTTTTAATCGGAACCTTAAATGCAAGTGCACCTGTTTCAGTATTGATTATGGCACCCGCCGATTTGCTTTTGGCTTCTATGTCTTCAACAGGTGTTTTTGAAAAGAAATCAATTTTTCCTGTGGAAGTATGCCAGAACTTTTGAGCAAAAGCCGCATTGAGGCCAAAAAGGCTAATTACAAGGCTAACGATAAGATATTTCATAAAATATATTGGCTTAAATCTCTGTTTTTTACAAGGCTTTTCAATTTCAAATCTACCAATTCTCCTGTAATTGTCAAAGCAGAACCTATTGGCAAAAGTTCAGGCATGTTGTACAGATATTCGTTGAGTACCTGGCTTAAGATGGTGTGAAGTCTTCTGGCTCCAATATTTTCAACCTGCTCATTGATGGTCATAGCAGTTTCTGCCAGTTTTTCAACCGCATCTTCGGTAAAGGTTAAATGGACGCCTTCAGATCCAAAAAGTGCCTGATATTGTTTGATAAGTGAGTTTTTGGGTTCCTGAAGTATTCTTACAAAATCATTTTTAGTTAGATTTTCAAGCTCAACCCTGATTGGGAATCTGCCCTGAAGTTCAGGAATCAAATCAGAGGGTTTGGCATAGTGAAATGCGCCGGCTGCTATAAACAACACATGGTCGGTATTCACAATTCCATATTTGGTAGAAACAGCGGAGCCTTCAACTACAGGAAGTAAATCTCTTTGAACACCTTCCCGGCTTACACTTCCACCGTTTCCTCTTTCTGCACCGGAAGAAACGGCAATTTTATCAATTTCGTCAATGAAAATAATACCTGAATTTTCTGCCCGTTTCAATGCTTCTTCTTTAACTTCTTCCATGTCGATGAGTCGATCCACCTCTTCTTCAAGCATGGCTTTTCTAGCATCTTCAATGGCCATTTTTCTTTTTTTCTGCCCTTTGGGTGCCATTCCACCAAGCATCTCCTGGATATTCATCAGTGCACTTTCATCCATTGGACCGGCACCCATAATTCCAATGTTTGGAGATGCCTTTTTAGAAATCTGGATGTCAATTTTCCTTTGGTCTAATTCGCCCTTCGCAAGCTTTTCACGGAATCTTTCCCTGGTTTGTTCGTTTTGCTCTACCTCAGCATGGTTGTGAAATTCATTGTTTTTTTTGTTATCCTTCAACGGGGGAATCAGAATGTCAAGTATTTGCTCTTCTACAAGTTTGGATGCCTTTTCCTTAACTTCTTCTGTTTTTTCCTGCTTCACCATTCTTACTGTTTGTTCCATCAGGTCTCTCACCATGCTTTCCACATCGCGTCCCACATAGCCTACTTCAGTAAACTTTGAGGCTTCTACCTTTACAAAAGGAGCTTTGGTGATTTTTGCAAGCCTTCGGGCAATTTCTGTTTTTCCAACCCCGGTGGCTCCAATCATTAATATATTGTTTGGAACAATTTCGTTTTTAATATCGTCTGAGGAGTGCATTCGCCTCCACCGGTTTCGCAACGCTATAGCAACATTCTTTTTTGCCTCATTC
>JAIXQU010000082.1 GCA_027485575.1 Cytophagaceae bacterium | reverse complement strand
TTTCTTCATTTCTTTATACAGGTATATAGGGGGTTTCCTTAATACCATAACAACCAGCGATTTTAGAGAACATGTAAGTCAAAAAATAACATATAAAATTGAAAGTCAGCAATTTAGGAGCCGATCAAAAGTCGGCCTTTCAAGGGTATTTACCAGAGATAGAAAGTTAACCTTCAAAAATTTATTGGTTTGTATAATGATCTTTAAGAGTTCGATTCAAAGAGATCTGGATAGGTTTTTCAAACAGGTTAGCCAAAGCGACTATTCGATTCGGGAAGTGTCCAAAAGTGCTTTCAGTCAATCCAGAGCGAAGTTGGAGCCCGCCGCCTTTAAAGAGCTTAATCAAGTAGCCGTTGAGGCTTTTTATCAAACGGCTGATTTTGATACCTGGAGTGGAAAGCGGCTCTTAGCCATTGACGGAAGTATTGTTAAACTCCCTAATCATAAAACCATTCATAAGGAATTTGGTCAATATAGAATGGGCTGTAAGGCCGATTGTGACACTTCGATGGCCACCATTTCGCTTTTGTACGATGTTTTTAATCAGGTAACGCTGGATGCAGAAATAGATCGGTTCGATTGCTCGGAGCTGACCCTTTTTGAGCGGCATTCCAGTTTTTTAAAGCCTTGCGACCTTCTGTTGCTCGATCGTGGGTACTGCTGCAAATGGGTTTTGTTTCTGCTTGCAGCCAGGGAAGTGTCATTTTGCATTCGGATGGGAAACCATTGGAAAGAATTCAAGTCTCTCATAGAAAGCCAAGAAGACGAGCACATCGTTCAATTTACTCTGCCTCGAAAAGATCGGAATCGGCTCAAGGATTATCCTCAATGGTGGGAGAAGCCTATTTCCTGTCGCCTGATTAAAGTGGTTCTGGAAGATGGTTCAATCGAAGTTTTATGCACCTCACTCTTAAATCAAAAAGAGAATCCTACGAAAGAGTTTTCCCAGTTATATTTCTATAGATGGGGTCAGGAAGAGACGTATAAAATATTCAAGTGCAGGATGGAAGTAGAGCAATTTTCGGGAAAAACAGCAATAGCTGTCAAGCAGGATTTCTTTGCTAAAATATTAGTAATGAGCCTCTGTGCAATCAATTCATTTCCGATTGAAGAAAAAGTGCGAGCTGAAAACACTATGGATAACGCAAGAAAATACCCGCAGAAAACAAACCGTACTTCAGCAATATCTATGACTCATGAATTCATCTTTGGGGCCATCATCCGAAAGCAATTTCAAAAGGCGATTGAAGCCTTTGATGCTTTAGTCGAAAAAACTAGAGAAATTGTACGCCCTGGGCGCAAACACGAAAGAAAACACCGCAGTAAAAGACCTTATCACATGAATTACAAACCGTTATGATTACTCCTTAACTTAACGACATTGTATTGCAAATCCCCTTTATCTCCTTTCTGAAAAGCACTACGCTTTATCAAAGAAATCCACGGTTGTTGGAAAAAGTGAATCAGGAATTGTGAAAACCATTTAGGTAAAATGTAGTCGAATTTACATTTTTTTCTAAAACATGAACATCCTCTTAAAAAGAAGATTCTTGAAATGTACAAAAAAACCGGCAACTCTCGCTGCCGGCCTCTTTCCCCTGGTTCTTGTTTAAAATGTTTTTTTACTCTTGCGTTAAGCGCCCCCTATTTCGGTTTTCCTTGTGTTAAGGCCACTTATCAGTTCATCAATTTTGGTTATCCGAACGGCAATTTCTTCCAGTTCAAATTCCAACATAATCAATGCCACTACATTGGCGTCCTCTCTTCGGTTTTCCAATCCTTTTCGCCTCAATTCCAGTCGCTCCTTTCTCAGATTTTCATCCCGAATCTCATCAGTATCGGTCAATACACCCAATATGGCATTTGAAGCCACAATTTTTGCGTTTACCTTGCCCAGCTCAGTAACTGTATCGGTTACTGTTCCACTCATATCTTTTTTTTCCCTGTTCAGTACTATCTGGCGAAAAATAAGATCATCCTTACGTTCGGTTGCGAATTTAAGTAGGTTGTCAACTTCGGACCCCTTACTTATTGATGTTAAATCCATGCGTTTTAAACTTTACTTTTTAAAAATGTTTACCTCTGCCAGGGGGCAGAATTACATGTAAAACGGCCAGTGTTTTGAAATATTATGTCCGGTTGAAAAAAATAAAAAAAATTTTTTATGTTTTTTTTCTAAAATATTTCAAAAGAAACTTATCCATTGGCTTCCAGTTTGTTATGTAGATATTCGGCAACTGCCTTTTTGCAAACAATTTCCAGTTCGGCAATCAGTTTTTTTTCAAATGCGCTTGTATATCTATGCAGTCTGCGGGAAGTAAGGTGGCTGATGGTTTCCAGAATAAGTTCATTTTCTGCATTTCTCTCCGGATCAATTCCCGGAACTGGCATTTCAAAATTCCGTTCCGGAAATGGCTCTTTGAAAATGGCATTCCTTTCATTGATTCTAGATTTCATTTCTTTAAGCTCAATTTCTGCTTCAACTTCTTTCAGAAAATCTATCAGCACATTTTTTTCAATCTGAACTATTGTAGTATGGCCGGGCGCATTTTCCATGTGGCGGTACAGGGCCACCAATAGAATGCATTTTTCTGGCGCCAGTTCCCGCTGGCCCAATTCGGCCAAAGAATACCAACTCCGGGAAATGCCCAAAGCACTTGCCATTTCTGATTGGCTAAGGCCAAGCCAAAGCCGCAATTGGGAAAGGATGTTTTTCATACCATTTGTTACTTGCCCATACAAACGGCAACCATTCAAAAATATTGTAGCAGGGGATGTTTTTTTTGACAAGGCTGCTACAAACTTTGTAGCAGGGTAAAGGGTTTTGGGAGTGGTTGCTACAGAGTGGAAATTCAAAAAAAGAAGAATTGTCGGATTGAATATCCTACGATTTGGCTTCTGGATTACAAATCGAGGAGAGCGGAATCTAAGATTCGCCCTCACTATGATGTGGTCAAAGATTATGTAAAATGGGTAAAGAAATAATTAATTACTAACCACACCCATTAATTCCGCAATTGTAGTAGTAAATGGTATTCCGGAACCTCTGTTTGAGGTAAATCCCTGAAGCTTGGTAACATCCCAAACCTTGTTTTTAAACTCAATTTCGATTTCTGGTCCAAGTTCATAAACCAGATAAAGTTCGCCTCCCGGATTGCCAGGATACTTTTTTTTGATCAAGTCGTTCTTAGAGAAAATGCGTGGTCCTTTCTTCTTTATTTTAAATAGGAGGTCTGTTTTTGTTTTGCCATGGGTATGAAGAAGTAGGTATTCTGCTTCTGTTTCTTTCCTTCCAAAAGGCAAAGACCCTCGATCAGTTCCGGTTCTGAAATTATAAAGTCCTTCCTTAATATACCAAGCCAAATGTTCTTGGTCATTAAAGAAACCAACTAAAACAAAGGTTTCATCAGCTTGGAAGCTTCTGTTTGGACCAAAATTTTCAGGAAGCGGATGTTTCAAAATATTTATTTCCTGACTAAAATAAGTCTCATAGGTTTTCAATGCTATCTTTTCACGTTGTGAAGTCCGGTTCAGAAAATGCTCCACAACTTTTAGTAGAAATGACTTGATGTTTTCTGACCCACTATCAGTTCTGGAAGGACGCAAGCTAAATGCACCCAGCCCGGGAAGGAGCTCATGAAAACCTTGTTTTACCAATGTTTCTGAACCCGGATAAATAACATAGGCACCTCCGGTCCGCCTGATCGCATCTCTGTAAGCATGCATTTTTAGTAAATCCGCCCTTTTGTAGATACCTTTTTTTTGCTGGTTCTTTTCAGCAATCAGCGCCTCTGATGTCAATTCGTTAGATTCGTCCAGATCTGCTTCACCCAGAATTTCGCCTATTTCATTCACTTTGTATTTTGCATCAAAATGAATGTGAACAATGAGGTCCTCATGTTCAGCTTGCTCCTGATTTATTCCTTTGGGCCAAATACTTAAGGTATAGTCGGGCCTTTGACTGCTTGTCCAACTACCTCCCTTTGGGAATCGACTGGATCCACCAAATGTCCTGTTATAACTAAATTGAATATTGAGTTTTCTTGAATCAGAAATGAAGTCACCTTCAATCGGTAAATGTTTTCCTTGCTTTAATTTCAATAAAAGCCCATCGTCAGTCTTTTCAATCAAATCTTCAATTGATTTTGAATCAATTTTAAAAACTTCCTTAACCAGATCTACCAATTTGAAAAAGACCCAATATTCATAAAGAATGGCAACATCCCTTTTTCCTGCTGAATAAACATCATCGCCCCCATGCCAAATCAATTTCGCGGCAAGGTCAATCATGAGCCAAACCCGTAAAACCTCCCTGTATCCTTCCTTTCGTTGAAGTACCGGACTATTCAAAGGCAAGACTGTTGGCCTCCCAATTTCTTTAAAAACCGAGTGCCCAAGAACCTGTTCCAAATTGTCTTCCAGTATTTTTGCCTCTTCCTGTACTTTTGGGTTCGATTTAGCTTTGATTCTGAAATCTCCTACAAATGTCTGAAAGTATTCAAGCGCAAATTTTATAAATCTGTTTTCCTGTGTATCAACTGTTTCAATTTTATTCGTCATTCTGACCCTTGCAGGAATAGAACAAACTATAGATTTGAGCGGGTGTTGATTTGGTAAATCTAAACGGTTTTTTGCACTGCCTATTTGCCGGGTCAGGGAACTATTCATTCTACGTACCCCTCGTATGTCCTTTTCTATCTCTGTCTCTTTCCAACGGCTTACCGGAGCCGATAAAATTTTATGGACGGAATCTTTAAATTCTTCGGAATCAAGAACCGATTTCAAAAAAGCAAAACGCTGATATAGGGTATTGGCATCGGCATCAAAATTGATTTCTACATTTTGACTTACCGGTGAAGAATGATGCATGAGGAGATCCATGCATTTGTCGGTGATTTCCTCCAACATAAATCTATATTCTGATCTGTATTTAGATTTAGTTGATTGAACTTCAATTTTGACTTCTCCGCATCGGCTTCCTTGAGAATTTAAAACAGGAAGAGACAATGTTCCTACATAGGTATTCGGAGAAATCCGACCTGTCGATTGGTTTATTCTGGATTGGGTAACCACTTCTGAAGGCTCCAGCACATACCCTATTGTCAGATTATATTCGTAAAAATGTCCTTCTATTATCTGAATGGGGGCTTCTGCATTTTCTTTTGCATCTGCCAACTCAATTATTGAATCAGGTTTTTCGGCAAAAAGATTAAGAACAATGGACTTGCCTTCTACAATCAGGGTTACAGATTTACTATTACTTTCTGCCATGTTTAATTATGCTTCAGCATAACTCGTAAAGCCATTCTGCATTAAGTTCTGATACATTCTGATGATCTTTTCGAGGGAAATGGGGTATCTAACTTTTGTCCCCTCCTTAAAATTAAATTCAGTATTCGGAACTAAATAAGAGTCAATTTCTATTCCATCTACAAGGCAAAGTTTACCCAAGGTTTTAAGAATCGGCTCCAGTTTCCTTCTGGCGCCATGCACTTTGGGCAACAGCTTTTGCATTATCGCTGAATCTATGATTTCATTTGTGGTCCATGCGGGCTCCAGATGATTAACGACAGCCGCAAACCGATAAATTTCTGAAGCGCTTCGGTAACCAAATTCAGCGCCAGCCTTTTTCAATTCGTTAAAAAATTTCAGAAGTTCAGATTGAAGTCCATCATTATCTTTAGGAGCCAACTGTTTGTTTGCTGAAATTTCAACAAAACTGGATGCCATCGATGCACCTTTCCCTTTCAGATTGCCAAGATCGACAATGGTATTCCCATCCAGAAAATCTTTCATTTCATCCGATGTAACCCTGAATTCCAACACACTGGCCCTATCCAATACTTTTGGGCTGAACATATAAGTAGTTTCATCAATATTGACAGTACCAATAATGAAGAGATTTCTTGGAAGCGAAATTTCTGATGGGACGCCATCTCTTTCTTTCGGGCCTGCATGCAAGGAAAATTTACCTTTAGATTCCATTACACTTAGAAAATCAGCAAAATAACGTTCTACATGGCTTAGGTTCATTTCATCCAAAATCAGAAAATAGGGTTTGGAATGGTTTTCAGACTTCCCAGCCTCCAATAGAAGATCTAGAGCCCGATTATCAGGTTTTACATATTTATCAGGTTCCAAGGCATTTGGAAAACCAAGCAAAGGTTCTCTGTTGGTCCAATCCGCTCCAACTGGAACAATACATACTTGGGATTCATCTTCACAAATCCATTGAGAAAAGGCTTGGGCTAGTTTTGTCTTTCCAGAACCAGAAAGGCCGGTTAGTATAACAAATGGTTTTGTTAGTAGTGAGATAATATATCGTTCGGTTAGATTTTTGCTTACTTTAATACCAGATAATAATAAGCTACTAATTAAACTTTGGATCTTAAAATTCATACCCGCAATGGTATTATTAGAAGAACTGATATTTTCTAAAAAAGGAAGATTCTTCTTGTTTTCTAGAAAGTATAAATTATTTATTAAATTAGCTAATTCAAGAGGACATTCTGTAAAATATCCACCTTGATTCAAATTTAACTCAGAATTATAAAATACATTAAATTCACCTCTTAGCCGATCTAGCAGTACTTTATTTTTTGAATTTAGAATAAGCTTTCTATCGATTAAAGGAATAGAAGTAAATTCTTTAAGAGGGATTAAATATCCAGGTCCATCCCATTCGGTACCCGCAATAATATTCTCCTCATAAAAATTAGATTTGGCCTTGGAAACTGCCGTAAACCCAGCTCTATCGGTAATGTGCAAAATTATATCTCCTTCTTTTACCTTCCGTAAGTTAGAATATATGTCTGCTCCTCTTTTATCCTTTTGAGGCGACCAAAGCGCTACTCCAAATGCATACGGACCTGATTGTCTATCTACTCGTTTCTTTACGTCTGTTTTCTCAACCCAAATATTTGGTATCATAGTGCTTCAAAGGAATATTTCAAAGGATAAAGTAAAAGGAAATAATATTTGTAATCCAAAATTGTCTTTACAATCCAGGAGGTTCTCCTTAATTCAACCAAAACCAAAAAAGAAATATTGCTCATTCGCTCCCCATGCCAAATATGAAATTTTCCTTCCTATACCGAGATGCCGCCAATTACAAAACCTTTGCCGCCTTCGTTTTCGCCAATCCGGAAAACATCCCTTTGGAAGACATCAGCAAAAGGATACTGGCCTCATGCAACGTCAATCAAAACTTCGATCCCCTTCCATGGTCATTGCCCAACATACGCACCCAGCCTTACGACCCCGAGCTGGATCATAACTGGTATGAGTATGAAATGGTGGAAGAAACGGAAGAAATGCCTTCGGATGAGAGAAGTATTGGGCAGTTTCTTGAAGTGGTAATAATGAATCCTTTACAGGATTTTTAGAAGGGGCCTTGTTATTTGAACTTCAAAATATCTTTGAATTCCTGTAAAGTAACTACTTCTACCTTTGGGAAATCAAGTTGTTTAAGGGAGTTAAAATGTCGATCGTTAGTAACAAGGAAATCAACACTTCCAGCTATTGCCAGATCTGCAAACTTATTATCATCAGAATCCTGTTCAATAAGTTGCCACCGAAAATATGGCTCTGCAAATATGGTATTGGGTGCCACCATTAGAATAGAAAGTACCAGATGGGCCGTTTTGGGTGAATAAAATTCAGTAAGTTTTTCTTCATATTCAGAAACGATTTCGTTGCTAATAACCCAATCAAAAGCCTCTTTTTCAAAAGCCTCATAAAGCCAGAAATGTGGGCTTTGTGGTGGAATGGAGGCAAGCAGGCAATTTGTATCTACAACAATCCGCATTAACTTTCATTGTTGAGCATTTTCTCAAAATCGTTGTCTGCATATCCTTTTTGATTGGATACCTTTTTTAGTTCTTCACGAAGTTGGCTGCCAAAATGCTGTACCAGGATACGCTTAAGTTCAAGAGTTTCTTCCTCAGTCATTGGCCTGCTAAACAACCTCAGCAGCGATTGCTGGACTGGATTTAAACTAGAAGAGGGGTTTTTTGCTGAGACCATTTTAAAAACTTTGGTTGATACAAAGATATAAATTTTATATCAAATTCATATTCAATCTGCGGGTTTCGGGGCTTTTAACGTCGGCCATAATGTTTAATTCAAAAGTAGAAAAGTTAAAATTCAAAAGTTTGGGTTCTTTTTACTGCAATGCCGCCAATTACAAAACCTTTGCCGCCATCGTTTTCGCCAATCTGGAAAACATCCCTTTGGAAGAAATCAGAAAAGCGATACTGGCCTCATGCAACGTCAATAAAAACTTCGATCCCCTTCCATGGTCCTTGCCCAACATCCGCAGCCAGCCCTACGACCCCGAGCTGGATCATAACTGGTATGAGTATGAAATGGTGGAAGAAACGGAAGAAATGCCTACGGATGGGAGAAATGTTGGGCAGTTTCTGGAAGTTGTTAAAACTTATCCTCTAAGGGAATAAAAGTTTCAGTTAAAATTTAATCTGGCAATTGA
>JAIXQU010000075.1 GCA_027485575.1 Cytophagaceae bacterium | reverse complement strand
TAACACAAAGACTATGATTCAACAAATTGACAGCCAAATATTTATAAATATTTTTATTGATTTAAAGCAGTTCTAAAAATTTCCCTTTTTGACACCTTTCTTATCTCGAACTCACGTTAATTCTAACCAATATTTAATACCCTTAAAAGATCAAAAGCAAAGAATTAACAATTTCTCCATTCTTCTCATTTTCTTTGTTCTCCATTTCTCAGGTAACAGGCTGGTCCGAATTTTGAATTACTCAGCAAAATGCAAGCTATTACTACTGATTTTCAGTAGTTTACTATTGCTTATTTCATTTAATTCCTTTGGGCAGGCCTCAGGGACACTTAATGGTTCGGTTACACATTTGTCAGAACCTTTACAAGGAGTTTTTATCCAGATTAAAAATATAGGAAGGGGTACTCAAACGGATGGCGCAGGGCGATTTTCGATAAAACTACCTTCTGAAACAGAACTAAAAATTGAAATTTCTTATCTGGGGATGATTCCCAGAAGCTATAACATTCAGCTGAAACCAGGCGAAGTGAGGCAATTGAATGTTGGTCTGGAAGAAGAAACCAAAGAAAGTAAAGCCATTGAAATTACAGCCAGAAAAGATTTGAGGGAACAGGTAAGTGTAACAACCCTCGACCCAAAAGTAGCCAAACTTTTGCCCTCCCCTTTCGGAGATTTCAACAAAGTTTTGGCTACCCTTCCGGGCGTTGTCAGCAATTCTGAGCTTTCATCAACATATTCGGTCAGGGGTGGAAATTATAATGAAAACCTTGTCTATGTCAATGACATAGAAATTTACAGACCTTTTCTGGTCAGTGCTGGGCAGCAGGAAGGTCTTAGTTTTATCAATCCGGATTTAGTAAAAGGCGTTGAGTTTTCCTCAGGCGGATTTCAGGCACGGTATGGCGATAAGCTGGCCTCAGTGCTCAACGTTTCCTACAAAACCCCGAAAAAATTTGGAGGTTCAGTTTCACTGGGTATTCTCACACAAACCGGCCACATAGAAGGCGCCGATTCATCCGGACGGATTTCTTATATTGTCGGAATCCGAAGAAAAGATGCCCGTTACCTTCTGGGCGCCAGCAAAGCCGTGAAAGGTCTGGATGTAAAAGGTGAATATCTACCGCAGTTTGTAGATGGCCAAAGCTTTATTACCATTGATTTAACAGGCAGCCAAAAAAGAAAGGAATGGCCCAACAAAACCACTTTGGGAATTTTAAATGCCTACTCCAGAAACAGATATCTTGTAAGACCCGCCAGCCGGGAAACTCAATTTGGAACCATTCAAAGGGTTCTAAGGCTTTTTACAGCATACGATGGAGAAGAAACCATGAGCTATGATACCTGGCAAACAGGACTTAAGCTTACACACAACTGGAATAGAAACTGGAGATCTGATTTGGCTACATCTTTCGTAACTACTTCAGAAAGAGAAAGAACCGATATTGAAGGAGGATACAGACTTTGCGACATCGAAACCAACCAATCGAAATCAAATTTCAACCAGTGTATTGTCACACGGGGTGTAGGCACGGAGTATAGATACGCCAGAAACAGGCTGGACGGATTAATTTTAAACGCCATGCAAAGAAATTATCATCAAACGGATTCCGGCCGGTTTGATACCGAATTTGGGTGGAATGTTTCCTCTGAAAATTTAAAGGATAATCTCTATGAATACCAGTTTGTTGACTCAGCAGATTTTGCCAAGGTATCTCCCCCATTGATAACCGAGCAGAAAATAGTTTCCATCCGCTATGGTGGATATGCCCAGCAAACCTATCATATTGGAGAAAGAACTTCTTTAAATTATGGAGTCAGAATTGCTTATTGGACTTTAAACAAGGAGTTTATTGCAAGCCCAAGAATTCAATTCTCTCACAAACCGAACTGGGAAAAAGATTGGTTGTTTAAAGCATCCGCTGGCATTTATCAGCAACAGCCTTTTTATCGGGAACTTAGGGACTATCAGGGAAACCTCAACAAAGACCTTAAATCGCAAAAAAGTTATCAGGCAGTTTTAGGAGCCAACTACCGGTTCAAGCTCTGGGACAGGGAATTTCAGTTAAATCAGGAAGTCTATGGCAAATATCTTTGGGATGTAATTCCCTATGATGTTGACAATGTAAGACTTAGGTATTTTGCCAAAAACAATGCCACTGCTTATGCCATCGGCTATGACATGAGGCTAGGTGGAGAATTTATACGAGGAGCTGAAAGTTGGTTCAGTCTTGGCGTTTTAAGCACAAAAGAAAATCTGGAAGGAGATGGAAATGGATATATCCGAAGACCAACCGATCAAAGGGTCACCTTGGGCGTATTCTTTCAGGACCACCTGCCTAAAAATCCAAGTGCAAGGATGTATTTGAATTTGGTCGTTGGAACAGGTCTTCCATTTGGCCCGCCCAATAACATTCAAAATCGGGCTGCACTCAAAGCGCCACCTTACAGAAGGGTAGACATTGGATTTTCAAAGGTGATTTCTTTAGGAGACAAGACCAAGTGGCTGGGTAAAAGATTTGAAACCATTTGGTTAGGTCTGGAAATTTTGAATCTGATTGGCGCAGAAAACACCATTTCCTATACCTGGATTAAAGATGTGAATGACATCCAGTACGCCGTTCCAAACACCTTATCCACAAGGTTCCTGAATCTCAGGATACAGGTTAAATTTTGATTTGAAATTGAACCCGGATTGAACCGGGTATTCCATTGATTTCCTCAAAGGTGAAAACCCAAACTCCAGTTTTTCCTTTTTAAAACGGTTATTCCGGATTTGATTTATAATCTTGCAATAAGATTTTCTTACCATAATCCAATGCCATTTACTCCATTTATGAATGAGGATTTTCTCCTGCATTCAAAATCTGCCAGATTACTTTACCATGACTATGCGGCGAAAATGCCCATTTTGGATTACCAGTGCCATTTGCCACCGGCAGAAATTGCAACGGATAGAGTTTTTGAAAATTATGCCCAAATCGGCCTCTGTCATGACCCCATTAAATGGAGAGCCATGAGAAACTTTGGTGTTGATGAAAAGTACATCACAGGAGACGCAACGGATAAAGAAAAGTTCTTCAAATGGGCTGAAACAGTGCCTCACACCATGCGGAATCCTTTGTATCACTGGACCCATATGGAACTAAAAAATCCGTTTGGCATAGATATGCTGCTTAATGCCCAAAATGGTGAAAAAATCTATGAAATGACTTCTGATTTATTGCAGTCTCCCGGATTTTCTGTTCTTGGTATACTTAAAAAGTTTCAGGTGAAGCTCGTTTGCACAACAGATGACCCGATCGATAGCCTCGAAAATCACCAGATGGTGAAAGAAACAGACAAAGGCCTTGTCATGTTGCCAACCTTCAGACCGGACAAGGCTATGAACATTAGAAATATTTTGAATTTCAAAATCTATATCTCTGACTTACAAAAAATTACAAATTTTGAAATCAGGAATCTGGTAACTTTTACAGCGGCACTGAGGGAAAGGCACAACTTCTTTCACCAAATGGGTTGCCGGCTTTCTGATCATTGCCTTGAACGAATTGATTTTACAGAACATTCTGAAGGAGAAGTTTCAAGAATATTTGATAAAGCCTTGATTGGTGGTCAGATAGAAGAAAAAGAAATTGCCAAATTTGAGTCCTTCATGTTGGTTCAATTTGCACTTTGGGACCATGCCAAAGGTTGGACACAACAATTTCATTTGGGTGCCATCCGAAACAACAATACCCGGATGATGCGGAAATTTGGCCCGGATTCAGGGTTTGATTCCATTGGTAATTTTTCTCATATAAAATCTATGGCAGCATTTTTTGACCATTTGGATATAGAAAATTGCCTCCCAAGAACCATAATCTACAACCTTAATCCCGCTGACAACGAAGCTTTTGCAACAATGATTGGAAATTTTAATGATGGCTCAATCAAAGCGAAAATGCAATTTGGATCTGCATGGTGGTTTCTTAATCAGAAAGATGGAATGGAAAAACAAATTAATGCACTTTCGAACCTCGGATTACTGTCTCAGTTTGTCGGAATGCGTACCGAAGGCCGAAGTTTTTTGAGTTACAGTCGCCATGAATATTTCAGAAGAGTTCTTTGCAATTTGATTGGCAAAGACATTGAAAAAGGAGAATTACCAGGTGAATATGAGTTCCTCGGAAAAATGGTTGAAGACATTTGCTTTCAGAATGCGGTTGACTATTTTCGATTCGATAAAATTTCCAATTCTTTGTAATTCAATGTCTTAAAATAAAACATTTGGAGAAATGATGCACGGACATCCAATCCCAGGCTTTCCAAGGTTTTCTAAAGCTCAGTTTTTCAATGTGAGTGAGGCGGAGGCTAAGCTAATATTGCCGAACAGGTTTTTCCGGAATCTGCTGGCAACGGTGATGGACTTTTTTTCAAAGGAAACAGCAGCGGCAAGCCCAGTCGGTGAACCTTTCAGACCTCTGATTTTGGATTAATCGGGCGCATTTCAGATGAACCAGCCTTTGGTCAATTCACCAGTTTAAAATTCCGGTATTATTGAATTTCCATTGGGAAGGTGCATTTGTTTGCCTAATTTCGCGGCTTATACACCTTATACAGCATGTCTTATCCAACTCCTGCTCCCTATCAGCCAATCCATCCTGTCAGAATTGTAACATCCGCCAGTCTGTTTGATGGCCATGATGCCGCCATAAATATCATGCGGAGAATCATGCAAAGCACTGGTGCTGAAGTGATTCACCTTGGGCACAATCGCTCTGTACAGGAAATTGTGAATTGTGCAATTCAGGAAGATGCACAAGGCATAGCCATCACGAGTTATCAGGGCGGGCACGTGGAGTATTTCAAATACATGTTCGACCTCTTAAAGGAGCAAGGCTGCGGACATATTAAAATTTTTGGAGGTGGGGGTGGCACCATTTTACCAACTGAAATCGCAGAATTACAGGCTTATGGAATTACCCGGATTTATTCTCCGGATGATGGAATGGCGATGGGACTTCAAGGAATGATCAATGATGTGATCAAGCATTGCGATTTTCCAACCAGCAGAATTCCAATGCCTTATCTGAAATTGGAAACCGGAATGGATGTGGAAGAAGATTTCCTTGATTCTGTGGTTGAAGAAATTGAAGAAAAAGATGCGAGGGTTTTAGGTCGTTTGATTTCTTTGGCAGAGAACGACCCTGAAATGGCCTCAGGATTACAATCGAAATTAACAGAAAAATTGAAAAATGGCCATGTCCCTGTTTTGGGGATTACTGGCACCGGCGGCTCTGGAAAATCCAGTTTAATTGATGAATTGGTCAGGCGCTTTCTGCTTCATTATAAAGATGCAACGATGGCTCTCATTTCTGTTGATCCTTCCAAGAGAAAAACAGGTGGTGCTTTGTTGGGAGATAGAATCCGGATGAATGCCATAAACCATCCGAGGATTTACATGCGAAGTCTGGCAACGAGACAAAGCAATCTTGCCTTGAGCAAATATGTGCAGGATGCCATCAATATTTGTAAGGCTGCAAAATTTGATCTGGTTATTGTCGAAACTTCAGGAATCGGACAATCAGACACCGAAATCATAGAACATTCTGATGTTTCATTGTATGTGATGACCAGTGAATATGGAGCCGCTACTCAATTGGAAAAGATTGATATGCTGGACTTTGCAGATGTTATTTCCATCAATAAATTTGACAAAAGAGGTTCTGAAGATGCCCTTCGGGACGTGCGGAAACAATATAAGAGAAATCATAATTTCTGGGACACCAAAGACGAGGATCTTCCCATCATTGGTTCCATTGCTTCTCAGTTTAACGACCCGGGCGTCAATAAATTGTTTGGCCTTTTGGTGGAAAAAGTGGAGACCAAACTTGGAAAAAAACTAGGAAAGGAGAATTCATTATACCTCAATCTTCCTGAAAATATGGGAAGAAGCTTTATCATTCCTCCAGACAGAAGTCGGTATCTGGCAGAAATTGCAGAGCTAAACCGAATGTACCAGGACTATGTGGAAGAGCAGGCAAGCATTGCACGCAGGCTTTATCAGATTGGTGGTACGATTGAGGGAGTAAAAGAAAAAAGAAACAAAGCCGAAGGCGATGACGCACTGATAAAAACTTTGGAAGAACTCTATGCCAAAACCGAAAATGAGCTTTCCGGGGAATGCAGGTCTGTAATCCAAAACTATAAATATCTGGTTGGCAAATACAAGGCAGACCAATTTGTATACAAGGTTAGAGACAAAGAAATCAGGCAGGATTTATATTCTACTACGCTTTCAGGACTAAAAATCCCAAAGGTGGCCATGCCCAGATTTAGCGATTGGGGCGATATTTTGAAATGGAGGTTCACTGAAAATGTCCCGGGAAAATTTCCATACGCTGCCGGTGTGTTCCCTCTCAAACGTGAGGGAGAAGACCCGACAAGGATGTTTGCTGGTGAAGGTGGACCTGAAAGAACCAACAAGAGATTTCATTATGTGAGCAAAGGAATGCCGGCGAAAAGACTTTCAACCGCCTTTGATTCAGTTACTTTATATGGTGAAGACCCTGCACATCGGCCCGATATTTATGGCAAAATAGGCAACTCAGGCGTGAGCATTGCCACCGTGGAAGATGCCAAAAAGCTCTACTCCGGATTCAACCTTTGTGCGCCGGCAACCTCCGTTTCTATGACCATTAACGGACCCGCACCTATGTTACTGGCCTTTTTTATGAATGCCGCCATTGACCAGCAATGCGAAATTTATATCAAAGAAAATAACCTTGAGAATGAGGTAAATGAAAAACTGAAATCCATTTTTCAGAACCAGGAAAAACCAACCTACCAGGGTGAACTTCCTGAAACTAATAACGGTTTGGGGCTGAAATTACTGGGCGTTTCCGGTGACCAGGTTTTACCGAAAGAGGTGTATGAAAAAATTAAAGCAAAGACGCTGAACTCCGTAAGGGGAACTGTGCAGGCAGATATCTTGAAAGAAGATCAAGCCCAGAATACCTGTATTTTTTCCACTGAATTCGCCCTTCGGATGATGGGTGATATCCAGCAATATTTCATAGACAAAGAAGTCAGGAATTTCTATTCTGTTTCCATTTCCGGTTACCACATTGCCGAGGCTGGGGCCAATCCCATTTCTCAACTCGCATTTACGCTTAGCAATGGTTTTACTTTTGTGGAGTACTATTTGAGCCGCGGCATGCATATCGACGATTTTGCACCCAACCTCAGCTTTTTCTTTTCTAATGGAATAGATGCAGAATACGCGGTTATTGGTCGGGTGGCCAGAAGAATCTGGGCAAAAGCTATCCGACACAAGTATAAAGGAAACGACCGAAGCCAAAAACTGAAATACCATATTCAGACTTCAGGCAGAAGCTTGCATGCACAGGAAATTAGTTTCAACGACATCAGAACCACGCTTCAGGCACTGTATGCCATTTATGACAATTGCAACTCGCTGCATACCAATGCGTATGATGAAGCCATCACCACGCCGACAGAGGAATCTGTGAGGCGGGCAATGGCCATTCAACTAATCATCAACCATGAACTAGGCCTTGCCAAAAATGAAAACCCATTGCAAGGGTCCTTTATCATAGAAGAATTGACAGATTTGGTTGAAGAGGCTGTTTTGGAAGAGTTCAAGAAAATATCTGACAGAGGAGGCGTTTTGGGAGCGATGGAAAGAATGTACCAACGCTCAAAAATTCAGGAAGAGTCCTTGTATTATGAAACCTTAAAGCATGAAGGAAAACTGCCCATCATCGGCGTTAACACCTTTCTAAGTGCAGAAGGCTCAAAAACTGTAATTCCGGATGAAGTGATTCGCAGTACGATAGAGGAAAGAGAGTTTGCAATTTCAAGCCTGGGAGATTTCCAAAAAAGGAACCTTTCCAAAAAAGAAACCGCCCTCCTAAATCTGCAGAATGTGGCCATATCGAATGGAAACATTTTTGAAGAATTGATGGAGACCGTAAAATATTGCTCCCTTGGAGAAATATCCAATGCCCTATATATGGTGGGTGGGCAGTATCGAAGGAATATGTAGAAAGTTTAGACCTATCCTTTCAATTATGATAAATAATTGACATTCAGGCAAACCAGGAAACTGAGAAATTAACGCAGCTTTTCCACCAGCTCAAGCAAACCCATTTTTTTCTGGGTTCCTGTGCCCAGGTCTTTCAGGGTTAATACGTTTTCTTTGATTTCATCTTCCCCAGCGACCACCACCCATGGGATTTGCTTTGCATCGGCGTAGGCAAATTGTTTTTTGAGTTTGGCTGCTTCAGGATATAACTCACACGAAATTCCGGATTTCCTTAGTGTCGATAGCAAACTGAGGTAAAAAGGCACCTGATTTTCATCAAACTGAACAACCAAAACTTTGGAGGCGGAAGAAGGCATGGCTGAAGTTTTTCCCAATTCTGAGAGTAAATCGTAAACTCTGTCAATGCCGAATGAAAATCCAACACCGGGTATGCCATCGACTCCAAAAACAGAAGTTAATTCATCGTATCGACCACCGCCTGAGATACTTCCTACCTTTACACCCTGGGGGACTACTTCAAATATAGGGCCGGAATAATAGGAAAGTCCACGGGCAAGGCTCAAATCAAAACGCATTTTTTCCAGAACTTCCGGAAAGCCTGAAACCAAGTTGACAATGGCATCTAAATCGGCAAATCCTTTGGCCGCCAGTTCATTGCTTTTCATTTCCTCTTTCAGTTTTTGAAAATCTGCAGATAAAAATGAAATGATTCCGGTCCTTAGCTGCTCCAGCTTTTGGACAAATGTTTCAGAAAAACCCTTTTGAATCAATTCATCTGCAACCACCTTCCATTCCACTTTATCCAGCTTATCGAGGCTCACGCTCATTTCTGCTTCGCGGCCGGGGGCACCGCAAAAATCTGCCAAACCTGCCAGAATTTGTCTGTGGTTTATTTTGATGATGTAGTCTTTGATTTCCAATCTTTCCATCACCTCAGCTATCATCTGCATGATTTCTACCTCGCATATAAGTGACTTAGTTCCAACTACATCCGCATCACATTGATAAAACTCACGGTAACGTCCGAAAGAAGGTCGGTCAGCCCGCCAAACGGGTTGCATCTGGTATCTTTTAAAGGGAAATGTCAGCGTATTCCGGTTCATGACCACATATCTGGCCAAAGGAACAGTGAGGTCATAGCGAAGGGCTTTTTCTGATACTTTTCTTAGCATGGCTTTGTGCCCATTTTGCACATCTTCAGGTTTAACTTCTGAAAGAAAATCGCCGGAATTGAGAATTTTATAAATAAGTTGGTCTCCTTCATCTCCATATTTTCCAGTCAAAACACTCAGATTTTCCATGGAAGGTGTTTCCAGAGGAGCAAAGCCAAAGCGCTCAAAAACAGAGCGGATGGTTGAAAAAATATGGTTTCGAACCATCATTTGCTGAGGTCCGAAATCGCGGGTACCGCGGGGTATGCTTAGGTTTTCTTTTGCCATTAATCTAGTTTGAACTCACTGTTCGCTGTTCTATCCTCTTTTCGTAGTTTTCTCCTTTAAACAGATAGTTTATATAAATTCCTGGGGTATGCACAAAATTGGGGTCGAGCTCTCCAACAGGAACAATTTCCTCAACCTCAGCCACCACTATTTTTCCGGCTGTGGCCATCATCGGATTGAAATTCCGGGCTGTTCCTTTGTAAATCAGATTGCCCATGGCATCTCCCTTCCATGCTTTGACAAAAGAAAAATCAGCCCTGAGCCAATGTTCCATCAAATAGGTTTTGCCCTCAAACTCCCTCGTTTCTTTGCCTTCAGCCACCTCAGTTCCTACGCCTGCCGGTGTGAAAAAAGCAGGGATTCCTGCCCCGCCCGCACGAATTCTTTCTGCCAGCGTTCCCTGAGGAATCAGTTCAACTTCAAGTTCTCCGTTCAACAATTGCCTTTCAAACTCGGCATTTTCTCCCACATAGGATGAAATCATTTTTTTTACCTGCCTGGTTTTGAGCATCAATCCAATTCCAAAATCATCCACACCTGCATTGTTGGAAATACAAGTCAGGTTTTTTACACCTGATTTCAACAAAGCGTCAATGCTATATTCCGGCAAACCGCTAAGGCCAAAACCGCCCAGCATGAGGGTATCGCCATCTTTGACCTGGGCCACTATGGGTTCGAGGTTTGAAATTATTTTGCTCATAGGAGGTACTTTAAAATAAAGCTGCAAAGAAACAGGGTTCTTTTCAAATCTTATCAGGAATTCAGAAATAGAAATTAAGGTATTTTAACAGATAATGGAATCCTACCCCTTGTTCTAATTGGTCATTTTATTGAATTTTGACCTTTCTTTACGGTTCGATACACAGGTATGAAATTTATTACACAGTTTTTTAGATTATTTACTGGAGCCCTTTTTATTTTTTCAGGTTCGGTTAAACTTATAGACCCGGTTGGCACCCAGATAAAAATGGAAGAATACTTTGAAGTATTTGCCCAGGCTTTTCATCCGGCTTTTGAGCATCTTGTAGAATTTGCACTACCCATAGCCATTTTCATGTGTGTGGCAGAGGTAGTTATGGGTGTTGCCCTTTTATTTTTCTATCAAATGCGCATCAACATGTGGCTTTTTCTTTTGCTCATGATTTTCTTCACATTCCTTACCGGTTACACGGCCATTGCTTTGTATGCAAAAGAAAATCCGGAAACCAGTTTTGCAATTTCATTTGCATCATTTGCAGGAGTTGATGGTCCGGCAAATATCAATGCCGTAAGCGATTGTGGATGCTTTGGAGATTTTATTAAACTTCGGCCCTCTGAGTCTTTTATGAAAGATTTGATTCTTTTGGTCCCTACGCTGTTTCTTTTTTGGAGAAGAAACAAACTGGAATCAGAGTTTAAAAACTCTGTTAATATCATCGGCGTTTCTCTTTCTTTTATTCTCAGCATGTTTGTAGCCATTCATGCCGTTATGCATTTACCCATGTTTGATTTCCGGCCTTATAAAGTTGGGGCAGATATCAAAGCCAATATGCAGGCTACAGAACCCCTTCGCTATTTGTACTTTATGGAAAAAAATGGGGAGGTTAAGGAGTTTACTGAATATCCGGCCGATACCACATGGAAGTTTAAATCAATGGATGTTGCAAATCCTGAAGCAAAACCAAAAATTACAGATTACAGCGTTTGGAATGATGAAGGCGATTTTACCCAACAGACTTTTGAAGGAAACAAGCTTTTCATCATTATAAGAAAGGCTGATATCGCAGACCCCCAGGAGTTCAAAAAAATAACCTCCCTCACCAACAATCTGGCAAAATTGAGTAGCCTGAAAGTTGAGTCATTTGTAATGACAAGTAGTGACCGGCAATCACTTGAAAACCTGAGGCATGAAGCCCAGCTTGCCATTCCATACTATTATGCAGATGGAACTGTATTAAAAACCATCATGCGTTCCAATGTGGGAATATGGCTTTTAAAGGATGGTGTGGTCAAAGGGAAATGGCACATCAACGACACACCAGGCATTGAAGATGTTCTGAGCCTTTTAAAAAAATAGGAAACATACAGTACCTAAAACCAGAGAAAAGAGATCCTCCGGTTTTTTTATAGAAAACAAAGAACTGACATAAATCAGTTTTACATTAAATTGCAGTCAATATTTGCTTGTGTTAAAAGAAACTAACTTGCCTTTGCAATCTCATGAAAACATGACTACTAGGGCTATTGACCAACTCCTGAAGGAAAAGCAAAAGTTTGAAGCACTCTTCAACTTTGCAACAATTGGGATTGTTATTGCCAATAGCAAAGGAGAAATTTCTCTGGTCAATCAACAGGCTGAAACGATATTTGGATATGAGGGAGCTGAACTTACCGGGCAAAAGGTTGAGGTTTTAATACCTGAATCTTCAAGAAAAACCCATAAAGCCGACCGCCAGCATTACACCATTCACCCGCAGGTCAGACCCATGGGGAGTGGGAGAAATCTCGAAGCCATCCGCAAAGATGGAAGTAAATTCCCGGTAGAAATAAGTTTAAGTTACTTCAATACAGATGAGGGTTTGTATGTGATAGCCTTCATTCTGGACATTACCAAAAGGAAAGAAAGTGAAGCTGTTTTGCTTCACCAGAAGTCAGAACTTGAGAATATAACAAAAGAGGTAAAAGCACTTAATTCCAACCTCGAAGAAGAAGTTGAACGAAGAACAGAAGCATTAAGACAAACCCTGACCAAACTGGAAGAATCGCAAAAAGAGCTTCAGGAAGCGCTGGAAAGGGAAAAGCATTTGGGAGAGCTCAAAAGCAGATTTGTGACCATGGCAAGCCATGAGTTCAAAACGCCACTTTCCACGATCATGACTTCTGCCACGCTGATTGGAAAATATACAAAAACTGAAGAACAAAGTTCACGTGACAAACATCTTAAAAGGATTTCTGACACGGTACTGAACCTGAGTACATTGTTAAATGAGTTTTTATCCATTGGGAAATTGGAAGAGGGAAAAATCATAGCAAAAAACGAATTGTTCAATCTTCCCCAATTGATTCAAAATGTTGTAAGTGAAATCCAGACAAGCGCCAGCGAAGGCAAAACCATTCAATACCTGCCAGAAGGAGTTCAAGACGTTTATCAGGATAAAGACCTGGTTAGAAATGTATTGATCAACCTGTTGTCCAATGCAATTAAATTTTCTCCACCAGCAGGAAAAGTAGAAATCGATGCCCGATATGGTGAAAATGGTGACCTGGAAATTCAGGTAAAAGACAATGGCATCGGCATTTCAAAAGAAGATCAAGACCACCTTTTCGAGAGATTTTTCAGGGGAAGGAATGCCGATAATATCCAGGGAACTGGCCTTGGGCTGCATATTATACAAAGATATCTCTCCATTATGGGTGGAAAAATAGAAGTTGAAAGCGAATTGAACAAGGGAACAACCTTTAAAATCAAGATTCCAATAAAATGAAAAAGATATTGCTCATAGAAGACCACCAGGAAATCAGGGAAAATACCACCGAAATTTTACAACTAGCAGGATATCAGGTAAATGCCGCTGAAAACGGAAAAGTAGGAGTTGAGTTGGCTAGACAAAATTCACCCGACCTGGTGGTTTGTGATATTATGATGCCCGTTTTAGATGGATATGGAGTATTGCATTTATTCCGAAAGGATGAATCGCTTAATCAGGTTCCTTTCATATTTATGACCGCAAAATCTGAAAGGGCAGACCAAAGAAAAGCCATGGAATTGGGTGCAGATGATTATCTGACCAAGCCCTTTACTGAATCGGAACTTCTTGCTGCGATTGAAGCTAGATTTCAAAAATCAGGAGGCAGTCTAAAACCTTCTGCTGCTCCAAAAAAACTCAAGGACGCTCATGAACAACTTTACAATTTTTTAACCGGGGTATTTAAAGAAGAAGGATCCCCGTTGATAAAATATCCTAAAAAGCATTTTCTTTATTCGGAAGGTCAGTATCCCCAGTCGGTATTCTGGCTTGAAAAAGGCATTGTAAAGAAATACAGAACCAATTCATTTGGAAAAACGCTGATTACAAAAGTCAGCTTTGGTCCGGATATTATAGGATTGATGGAAGGACTTTCCCAAAACCCATATCAGTCTTTTTGTGAGACTTCTACTGCCATTGAAGTAAGAATTGTTCCAAGGGAAAAACTGATTAAAGCCCTTTCTGAAAACGGCGTCATGCTTATGTCAGCGCTTCAATTACAATCGGAAGAAAACAATATTCTGGTAGAAAAAATGTTGCATCTGGCATATACGCCAATGCGGGAAAGAGTTCTTTTTGAAACAGACCTAGTGGCCAAACAACTGGCCGACCATGGATACGCTGAATCTGAAAAAATTTTTAACAGAGAAGAACTGGCCCAAATTGCCGGAACAGCCACTGAATCATTGATTCGGGTTTTACACGAAAAATAAAATTCAGATCTATTCTTTTTTTCCTTCGGGATAAAGCAATTCAAACTCTACCCTTCGGTTTAGCTGCCTGTCGGCTTCAGTTTTTTCATCCATCACAATGGGTTTGGAATCACCAAAACCGAAAGCTTCAATCCTGTCAGCTTCAATAAATCCACTTTTGATTAAATACGCTTTGATGGCATCTGCCCTATCCTGACTCAGCTTTTTATTGGCCTGGGAGTTTCCTTTTTTATCCGTGTGTCCGGAAATTCTTAACCTGAAATCAGGATGATCCACTAAAAAGTTCAAAATGTTGTTCAAATCACCATGCATTGCTTCGAGAATTTTTGCAGAGTTATCATCAAACTCAAGCATGGTAAACCGAATCTTTTGCTTTTTAAAACTCTTTGCCTGGGTATTAATGGTGGTATCTCCCCGAAGTATAAAATTTTGTTCAATTCTGAAAAATTCATCTCCCTGAATCACAAGCAGATAATTATTATTCTTTATCAGGTTAAAGTCAAAAGTTCCATCCTCTCTGATGTTTTTTGGAAAAACCTCGATTCCATTGTCAAGGTCAATAACGGAAACGATTCCCTTCATTGGATTGCCTGCAGAATCGGTTAGGGAACCAGAAAACATACTGGTGCTCAAGGGTTGGGCCTCCATCGGCAATGGGAAGGAATATAAGTCCAGATTCTTTAAATCAGATTCTTCGGATCGGGCGTAGTATAGATTTTTACTTTGGCCGTCAATAGAAAAATAGTATTCAGACCCTTTTCCATTAACCAATGGACCCACATTTAAAGGTTCAATCCATTGTCCTTTTTTTCTGTAAGTCTTATAAATATCAAAATCTCCAAATGTCAAAAGCTGCCCATTGGAACTAAAATAAAGAACATTATAATGGGGATGAATAAAAGGAGAAACCTCATTTCCTCTTGTGTTCACCATGGGTCCAAGATTATAAGCCCTTGACCATGAACCATCTGGTTGCTTTAAAGAATAATAAAGATCGCTAAGGCCAAAACCTCCGTTACGGCTACTTGCAAAATACAAAGTGTCTTCGGTGTGTGAAAGTGCCGGTTGGCTATCCCATGCAACGGAATTTACACCTGCACCCAGGTTTTCGACATTGCTCCAGCTCCCTGTCGATGTTTGGACAGCCCTGTAGATATCGCAACTCCCATAACCTCCGGGTGAATCGCAGCGAACAAAAAACATGGTTTTTCCATCCTTTGTCATAATGGCCGAACCTTCATTGTATTGGGTGTTAATATCCTTGATGGGAGTGGCCTCGTCCCAGTAACCATCGATTCCCTGACTTAAGTACAAATCTTCATTGGCCGAGGCCGGATTTAAAAAAGATCCCTCCTTTCTTCTTGTTCTTCTGGAAGTGAAAATCAAAGTATCTTCGTTTTGGGCTACGGCAGGACCATAATCCGGATATCTGCTGTTAATTTCTGGCCCCATACTCAGGAGGACACCGGTTGGAGGTCTTAATGTATCAATATTCCTTCGGAAGTCAACCAGCTTGTAGTAATAATCGATGGGTATGTAAACCTCCTTGTCATCCTTTTCCAAAGCCCTGAAATACTGGAGAATGGTATCGACATTGGTTTTGGAAAACCTATGGTGTTTTAAAACCAGGCGGTACATTGACTTTGCTTTTTCTTTCTCACCCTGAAGCTCATACAACTGGGCAAGTCTCCACAGATACTTTGTTTCTTTATAAAAATTCTGGATACCAAAGCTCATGACATAAGATTCAAGCAAAGGTAAAACCTTGTCAAATTTTTTCTGCCTTTCCCATTTTTGAATTTTCTTCAACAGGTCAGTATCAATAAAAAAAGGCTTTTGATTTAAATTGGGAAATTCGAATGTGACACCAGAAAAGAACTTGCTATCTGTAATAGAACCTCTTAGTCCGGATAATCTATACTTTTCATCGTTATCGTCCTGAGCCACAACCCTTTCAACCCCTCCAAAACAGAGCAGAAGAATGAAAAGAATGGTTATTCTCTTCAAAATTGAAATGTGGTTGAGATTCATATAAATACCGACAAAATCCTGTTTTGGGGACCCAAAGTAAACAGATATTTAGATGAAATGGACATTAAAAGCTTAATTACAAATAACATGCAATGAATAAAGACCAATTTTCAACAATAGGAAAACTCAGAAAAGAAGTGGATAATCCCTGACTTTCATGTATTTAGAATTCAGATAGAAACTTAAAAACCCGTTTTTCATTTGTACCAAAAAATTTAAGCAATTGATAGTAAAAGAATTAGAAAAAGCATATTCTCGATTTGGAGCCAGAGGTCTTTAATAACCAGCACCATTAAACTCTGTTTTTGCGTAATATTGTCACTTCTGCTAAAATGGCATAGGACTTGCATAGTCAAGGTTCTCAGAAACAATTTGCCTAAATCGGTAACCACTAAAAGAACAAAATAAACTGTGAATATATTATTAAACGAAATTGACCAGAGCGAAGATAAGGGCGACTCATTTCCGATCTTTTCTGCAGAAGATGAGGAAGGATTAAAAAAGGAGTCCTTTCCGGATGTGCTCCCGATTTTGCCGGTCAAGAATACAGTTTTGTTTCCTGGGGTGGTTATGCCAATCACTGTTGGAAGGCAAAGGTCTGTCAAGTTGGTAAAAAAGGCTTACAAAGGTGACAGAATTCTGGGCGTGCTCACCCAATCAACAGAAGCTGAGGAGCCTACCTTTGATGACTTGCATAAAACAGGTGTGGTTGCGGTTATTTTAAAAATGATCGTCATGCCTGATGGAAGCACAACCATAATTATTCAAGGGCGGAAAAAATTTGAGGTTACAGAGAAAATACAGGAAGATCCCTATCTGTCAGCCAGGGTAAATTATCTGACGGATACATTTCCACAAAAAAATAAAAAAGAAATTAAGGCTGTAATTCAAGCACTTCGGGATAATTCACGCAAGATTCTTCAAATGAATCCTGAAATTCCCAGAGATGCGCAGATAGCCATAGACAATATTGAAAGTCCTTCCTTTCTGACTCATTTTTTAGCTTCCAACCTCAACCATTCCACGATTGAAGAAAAGCAGGATTTGCTCGTTACTTTGGATGGAATGGAAAGAGCACATAAAGTGCTGGGATATTTGCTCAAAGAGGTCCAGATGTTGGAGCTGAAACATGAAATCCAAAGCAAAGCCCACAATGATATTGATGCCCAGCAAAGAGATTATTTTCTCAGGCAACAAATAAAAGTGCTTCAGGATGAGCTTGGTATGGAGAATACCGAGAAGGATATTGAAAAACTTCGATTGCGTGGGATGGAGAAAAAATGGCCGGAGGAAGTTGCCAAACATTTCATGAAAGAGCTGGATAAACTCAGCAGGATTAACCCGATGAGTGCAGAATATCCGGTTCAAATGAATTTTGTAGAGTTTCTGGTGGATTTGCCATGGGGAGAATATACAAAAGACAATTTTAACCTGAAAAGGGCTAAAAAAATCCTTGATGCAGACCATTATGGTTTAGAAAAGGTAAAGGATAGAATCATTGAATATCTGGCAGTTCTGAAAATGAAGAACAACATGAAAGCCCCCATTCTTTGTTTGTATGGCCCTCCGGGAGTTGGAAAAACTTCGCTTGGCAAATCAATTGCAAAATGTCTGGGCCGGAAATATGTCAGACTTTCTTTGGGTGGATTGCACGATGAAGCCGAAATTCGGGGACATCGAAAAACCTATATTGGTGCCATGCCTGGTAAAATCATCCAGCACATCAAAAAAGTAGAATCGGGCAATCCGGTTTTTGTATTGGATGAAATAGATAAAATCGGGCGTGATTTCAGAGGTGACCCATCTTCAGCTTTGCTGGAAGTGCTTGACCCTGAGCAAAACAGCGCCTTTGCCGACAACTATCTGGAGGTTGATTATGACCTTTCTAAAATTCTTTTTATCGCAACTTCCAATTCCTTGGATACAATCCAACCCGCATTAAGGGATAGAATGGAAATCATTGAAATCAATGGTTACACGTTGGAAGAAAAAGTTCAGATTGCAAAAAAACACCTCATTCCCAAGCAATTGCTGGAGCATGGACTTGCAGAAGACCAAATCAGTTTTGATGCAAAATCTGTTGAATTGCTCATTGATGGATACACCAGAGAAAGTGGCGTGCGGGCTTTGGAAAGAAAAATTGGTCAGGTGATTCGAAAAGTGGTGAAAAAACTCGCCATGGAAGAAAAAGCCCCAAGCAAAATAACCAATAAAGAAGTGGAGGAACTTATTGGCGCCCCTACTTTTGAAAAGGAAACCTATACCGAGGAAAATACAGCCGGTGTTGTAACCGGCCTGGCCTGGACATCGGTAGGTGGCGAAATTTTGTACATAGAATCCAGCCTGAACAGAGGAAAAGGAAGGATGATTTTGTCTGGCCAGCTTGGCGATGTGATGAAAGAATCAGCAACTGCAGCTTTGAGTTATCTGAAAGCCCATGCGGAGGAATACAATATTGATTATCAGGTATTCGACAACTTCGATTTGCATATCCACGTGCCTGCTGGTGCGGTTCCTAAAGATGGCCCATCGGCGGGAATTACAATGCTCACTTCATTGGCTTCGGTTTTTACCCAGCGAAAAGTGAGACCAAAACTGGCCATGACTGGCGAAATTACCTTACGGGGAAAAGTGCTTCCCGTTGGAGGCATTCAGGAAAAGGTGCTGGCAGCCAAAAGAGCTGGCATAAAAACCATCATCATGTGCAGCCAGAATAAAAAGGATGTGGAAGAAATGCAGGCAGATTATCGAAAAGGACTTGATTTTAAATTTGTAAGCTCTGCGGATGAAGTTTTGGAGATTGCGCTTTTGCCTGAAAAGGTTAAAAAACCAATCGATTTGAGCATCAAAGTTTTGGAAAAGGAACTGGTGTAAGCCCCAACCTTTAAGCTGGGATTGACCAAAAAAAGTTTTTATTCCTAAAGAAAATATTAGTATTATAATTCCTTTAAAACAAGGCACTTACTCTTGTTTTAAACTGGTATTGCAATTAGAAATCCGTTTCACCATAGATGCCGGACTTAAAAAGAAGATTCAAAATGGCAAGGGTTAATTGTTTGTAAACGCCACCGATTTGCTCAATAGTCTGGTGATAAAAATGGATATACAAGCCAATGGATTCCGATACACCAGCACCGATTATTATGAAACGCAAGTGGTAAGATTGGGCTATTTGGGGAAGTTTTGAATAAATGATTGAATGCATTTCAAAAGAATTGTTTTGATAATGAAAAGTCATTTCAAAAACTTGTTTATTTTGCGCAAATGTTAGCCAAAAAAGAAGTCCTCAACAAAATTGTCCAATTGGGAAGTCTCTTATCAGAAGGCACAGAAATTTTTCTTTTTGGTTCCAGGGCAAATGGCAAAGCAAAACCAGACTCCGATTGGGACCTTTTGATTTTGCTTTCGGATAAAGAAGTAAACCTCCAGAAAGAGAAAAATGTAATGGATTCTTTTTATGAATTAGAATTACAAACCGGTGAGGTTTTTTCGCCAATTATATACTCTAAATCCCACTGGAATAGCTACTTACATAGGTCTCCACTATTTGAAAAAATATTGAAAGAAGGCAAAAAGCTAAGCTAATGATTTCTTTTCAGGAAGTAATAAGGTATAGGATCAGAAGGGCAAATGAAACATTGAATGACGCCATTTTTCTGGCTAAGGAAAAAAGATGGAATTCATGTATAAATAGACTTTACTATGCCTCATATTATGCGGTTTCGGCATTGTTGCTTTCTGAAAATCAAAATCCATCTACCCATTCCGGAGTAAAGCAATTGTTCTCGGAATTATTTATCAAAACCAGTATAATTTCCGAAGATTTTGGAAAAATGCACAGTCAGCTATTTTCCTGGAGACAGAAGGGAGATTATGATGACCTTTTTGATTTTGATTCGGAGAAGGTTATTCCGTATTTATCACCTGTTCAATCATTTATAAAGCTAGTTGAAGAAATTCTTAAAAAGAATCTGGAACCCTGATTGTTAAGAGATCTAGTTTCTCATTTGATTTAAATGAAAAAAAATACGCATTCCAAATTCTGATTGTTTTGCTTTTTATTATTAAGATAAATGTCAAAATTTCGACCCGGAACCTGATTTTCGGCAATGCCGAATTGGAATGGACCAACAAAAAAGGTGGAGAAAAATCAGCCCAACTTTTTCCTTTAAAGCTTAACCTGGCCTAAGGGTTCAAGCCTTGCTATTTTTATGCGTTAATTCTATTTAGGTTCGGACCACTGTTTTCGATGCCAAAGGTTTTTCTAATGTGGTTTACAGATCATTGAAATTGTATCTTTCTATTGGCTAACGTAAATTTCAATTGGAAATAGCAACCAGAGACACATAAAATCACAATACCGAACTGAATTAATCTCATTTGAGTTTGACTTAATCCTTCTCATTACCTTTATTCACATTCACTTCAATTGACAATGAAAGCCCTTTTAATTTTCCTGATAATTATTTTACCTCTTCAATTATTAGGTCAAACGTTGTTTGGAACTACAGGCGGGACTTCGGTGGACAGTCAGCATCAATTTGATTTTTCAATTGGTGAACCTATTGTGACCGAAATTTCAGTTTCAGACTTTACATACAATATTGGATTTCAACAACCTTATAATGATTTCTTCACCTCTGTCTTTAAGTTAAAAACAGAAGGCTATCAAATATCTCCCAATCCGTTTTCCAATGCATTTCGTTTTGAGGCAAGTTCAGAAATTGAAAGTTACTTTCTAATAGACGCAAGCGGAAGAGAAGTTTATCAATCTCAAACTACGGGTACTGGTTTCGAATACAAAGTTTCCGATTTACCGAAAGGATTTTACCAATTGAGGGTTTTGATGAAAAGTGGAAAAATGATTGGTTCAAAACTAGTTCATGATTAAATTCAACCAACAATCAGTTTATTTGTATTAAATATATTTCGTATGTCCACTCAAACACTTATATCTGATTTTGAAAAACTCCCTCCTGAACTCCAAAAAGAGCTTGAAGTTTATTTAAAACAACTGCTTGAAAAATCCGGAAAAGAACCCAAAAAAAGAGGTGGCTATGGTAGCCTAAAAGGATTGATTAATCTGAAGGATGATTTTGATGCACCCATACCAGGATTTGAGCCTTATATGAAATGAAATATCTCGTTGACACCCATGTGCTGATCTGGTATCTTGAAAGCAACCCGAATCTTTCAACAAACGCAAAAACTATTCTTGAAAATGGCAATATTCAATGTTTTGTCAGTATTGCTACCCTATGGGAAATGGCAATAAAAATTGCTTTAGATCGCCTCGAGCTCAAAACTGATTTCGAAAAAATAAAAGATTTATTATCTACTTCCAGTTTTGAAATTTTACCTATTCAAATTCGAACATTTGAAAGTTATAACTCATTTGCCATTTTATCATAGCGACCCTTTTGACCGTATTTTAATTGCCCAATCTCAAGTTGAAGGTCTAATACTTATAACCAAAGACGAAAAAATCAAGCCTTATGAAATAGAAACACTTTGGTAAACAACCCTTTATATAATTTTTCTTCCTCTATTTCCAGTAACATGAAATTTACACTTCTCTTTTTAAGTCTATCCTTGTCGCTTTTAACTTTTGCGCAAACCACAAAAACCATTTCCTATCAGGGTGTAGCCAGAAATGCAACAGGGCAACCTATTCCTAAATTACTAACCAGAAATATCAATTTCATTTCTGTGATAAAAACCTAAGAGTTGAATCTAAAACTGAATTTTACAGCGCCTAATCAAAAGACAAAACCAGCAAACCAAGGCATAGTTTTCTTATCTTTGAAGCATGAATTTGGGTCTGAAAATTTTAACTCAAGATTATTTTGATGCCTATAAAACACAATTGAAAATTGATGTTGAAACTGTCTTTGCCACATTAAAAAACCGCACACAAAGTGTAGACGATTTTAAATTTTACCTGGCAAATTCTGCCGTCCATTCATCCAATATTGAAGGAAACACCGTTAGTTTTGATACCTGGTTAAAGTCAAGCGAGTTTAATCTCCACCTCAAAACAAAGGAAATAAAAGAGATTGAGGACTTGATTGCTGCTTACCAATTTGCCAGAGAAAATGATTTGACACTTGAAAACGTTTTAAAAACACATGAAATTTTAACCTCCTCCATTCTAATCAAAAAAGAACGGGGCAAAATCAGAAAAGTACAGGTTGGTGTCAGAAGCGAAGGCCAACTTATTTATTTAGCAATTGAACCTGAGCTCATTAAAAAGGAACTGGAGAAACTCTTTGCAGACATTTCCATTTTGCTTGCCTTGAAATTATCAGCAACAGAAATATTTTATTTCGCGGCACTTATCCATTTGGTATTTGTTAATATTCACCCATTTGTAGATGGCAATGGCCGGGCTACACGCTTGGTCGAAAAATGGTTTTTAGCAAAAATGTTGGGCGAAAATGCATGGTGTATCACTTCTGAAAAAAATTACTGGGACAACAGACCAACGTACTATAAGAACCTGCAAATCGGAGTGAACTATTATGAAGTAAAATACGAAAAGAGTATTCCTTTTTTACTGATGCTTCCAAATTCACTTGTAGACCATGTTTGACATTACCAGAAATCTCACAAAGTGTCAATATCTTTTCGTTCATACTTTGTTAAAAGATAATATCTGGTTTTTTATCTGAGATTTGGCCGAAATCCAAAATCCCATTAACCGAATAAATTGAGCAGACTTGAAAATGGCAGAAAATGAACCCACATGCTGGACCATTTGTTTGGAATGCCAGGGCCGGGGCAAAAGAAAACAGAAGCTCCGCAAGAAACTGCGACTCCAATACAAAGCGGCCCTCGGTTTATTTGAAAATTCAAATGGAAAAGAAGAAGCTCCTGTTCGTCCTCAAGGTCCTCTGATTGTATGCTCAAATTGTGGCGGTTCGGGCTTGGTTTCTTCTGAAATTCAGCCGATTGTACACAAAGAAAACTATCCCCATGTTGCCATCATCGGAGCAGGTATTGGAGGTGTGGCACTGGCCGTGGCTTGTTTCCATCGCGGCATTCCATATACAATTTATGAGCGGGATGGCAGTTTCGATGCCCGGTCGCAAGGCTATGGCCTCACATTGCAACAAGCCAGCAAAGCAATCGAAGGATTGGGTATTTTCTCCTTAAAAGAGGCAGTGATTTCTACCCGACATGTGGTGCATACCACCGATGGAAATGTGATTGGGGAATGGGGAATGAGAAAATGGATAAAAACAGATGAGAAACCCTTTACCAAACGAACCAATATGCATATCGCAAGGCAGTCTTTGCGCAAAGCATTGCTGGATCAGCTCGGTGGACAAACGGCTGTCCAATGGGGACATCAATTGGTTGATTTTATGGAATCTGAGACTGGAGAAGTTGACCTGAAATTTCAGGTCGATGGTCAAATAACAAACGCCAAAGCCGATTTGGTGGTTGGCGCTGATGGAATCCGCAGTTCAGTCCGAAGCCAGTTGATTGGTGAAAAAACTACCCCTTTGCGCTATCTGGGCTGCATTGTCATATTGGGTATTTGCCCATTGGCTGCTCTGGAAGATATAAGCAGTCCTTTGCTGGACTCTGCCACGGTGTTTCAAACCGCAAATGGCAACGAGCGCATATATATAATGCCCTATTCAGCAGACGCTGTGATGTGGCAACTCAGTTTCCCCATGCCAGAAAATGAAGCCAGGAATTTAAGTGCGCAGGGAGCTTTGGCGCTTAAGGAGGAAGCATGCCGCAGGACACCCTGGCATGAACCAGTTCCTAAGATTGTGTCAGCGACCAAGGAGACTTTGATTTCAGGTTATCCTGTGTATGACAGGGAGTTACTCCAACCAGAATTGTTGGAAAAATGTGGAAAAGCTACGCTCATCGGGGATGCAGCTCACCCCATGAGCCCGTTCAAAGGACAAGGCGCAAACCAGGCATTGCTGGATGCATTGGCTTTGGCCCGAAGCATATTTTTAGGCTGTGCAAAATTCCCAAATTGGAGAGAGGTCGGACTTCGGAAAACTGTTTTATCGGATTTTGAAGCTGAAATGCTGGAACGTAGTTCTACCAAAGTGAAAGATTCCGCAGAGGCCGCCCAGTTTCTGCATTCAGAAATTGTCCTGCTGGAAAGTAATGAACCAAGGGGAAGAGTGCTCAAAAGAAAAGAGGAATAACAACCCGACAAGCCATTCCGGCATTGAATTGGCTTGGACCTTTTGCTCGTCCCAATCCGCAATCAGAACGCAGTTTCTCATTTCGGCGGAGCAGGGTTAAGGGGTGTAAACACCCTCATACGATGTGCACTTTTTTGAACACTACCCCACAATTATAACTCACTGATTTTTAAGTCCCTCTCCTCTGGAGAGGGGTTGGGGTGAGGTTAGACTGGTACATGCGAAATCAGAAGAGAGCGTTATAAAAACTCTCCTCGTTCCAATCTGCAATCGGGATACAGTTTCTCATTTGGGCGGATCACGGTAAAGAAGTGTAAACTCTCTCCACTTACACACTTTTTTGAACAGTATCGTTTTCTAAGGTGGTCATTTCTTCATTGTTGGGGACATGCCAGCCCACTGGGAAGATGCCACGACCTGCCCGATTGGTGATAGAGAAAAAAACACCCGGTTCGGACCATGCCTACTAAAGGTGTTTTTTATCAATCTATTCTACCTTTTTTAAAGGTACTGGAAAACGGCCGGTTCACTGGTTCCGCTATCCGGCGGATGCATTGAGCTTGGGGGCGAAGGCCAGCCGGAACCCGTTGTTGTTGTTGTTGTCCGGGTTGTTGTTGTTGCGGTTGGCTGAGCGGCAGTTCTGGGCGTTGTTGTTCCAGCTGCCGCCACGAAGAACGCGGTTCGCACCGTTCAGCCGGTTTCCAGCTTACAAAGCACCTGCCGGCGCAGCGAAACTGTGGCAGCATGCTCTGTAAAGGCTATCAGGGGAAGCACATGCCGTGCAAAACGGGCTTCATCCCAGATGTCTTTTGTTAGGTTCTTATGGTATTTTTTCATCTTTTGAACAAAGCGTTTGCGGCTGTTTTTATGCAAACGCAAAAGACCAGGAAAAACTACATAACCTAGAAAGGGCATCCCCTTTGAAAGTGTATTCAGACAGACTGGTTTTACTTCCAAACCAAGTTCATTCAATAGAAAATGAATAAAAAGACCCATTGCACGAAGCAGGTCTTCCCGGCTTTGGGCAAAAAAAACCATATCGTCCATATATCGGATGTAGGCCTTCATCCGAAGCTGCTCTTTCATAAAACGATCGGCAAAACCCAAATAAAAGTTGGCAAAATACTGACTGGTAAGATTCCCGATTGGAACTCCTTTTCCGGTGCCGGTGGCGTAGCTGGAAATAATCCGGCGGAACATTTCCAGCACTTGTTTATCCTTAAATCTCAGCTCCAGCTTACGAAGTAAAATATCATGCCGGATGCTGTCAAAATACTTGCGAACATCCAGCTTGCAATACCAGTGATGCGTGCGGGCAAACTTTCGGGCACGATCCAATGCCGCATATTGCCCTTTACCCGGCCGGGTGGCATAACTGTCGTAAATTTGAAAATCTTCAAAAACCGGGTGGCAGATGTTCATGATGGCATGATGTAGAACCCTTTCCCGAAAAGAGGCGGCACAAATGAGCCTTTCTTTGGGATCGAAAATGGTGAAGTAATGATATTCACCCACCGGAACACTGCCATCCAGCAACTGCTGCCGAAGCAGAAGTAAATTTTCATCCAGGCTATTCCGGAAATTTTCAACCTCCTCAATTCCTTGCTTATGGCGGGCTGCCTTCCAGAAGGCTAGCCGGAGATTTTCCGGTTCCACAATTTTTGCCATCAGATTGCCCGCCCTCTTAGCCATCTTTATTCATCAATACTTTCTGATTTAAGCATTTTGCTGCATACCATTCACAATTTGCTGCCCATACCTGGCTGCCTTTTTTTCACCAATACCTTTTACCGTTCCCATCGAAGAAACAGTAATCTCAACAAGTTTCGCAATGCCGGCCAGCTCTTCATCGGTAAATACGGCGTATGCCGGAATGGCCTCCTGCTGCGCAATGGCACGGCGTAAATCCCGAAGCCGGGCAAACCGGATGAATTCATCCGCATCCAATACTTCTCTGTAGTCTACCTTAGCTTTTGAAGGCCCCGAGCTGCCGGCGGCCGTTTGAAGGTACCGAATACAAAAACTCCAGCCTGCTCCGCGGTCATTCTGATAAAACTGCTGCTGCACATCAAGCACCCGGTGCCCGGCAAGAAAGGCATTAAGCTCCTCCAGCGCTGAGCCCGTATCCCCGACAGGTACCATTATAATCCTTATCTGCATCTTTTTTTCTCTTTACTTTCTTTTGTCTGGGCCGATGAAGTCGAGGTGTTTTCAGGACCTGTAAGCTCTTCGAAGAGCTTACAGGTCTTATTCTTTTGCACTTTCTTTTGCCCTGACCAGACCTTTATGCCTTGTCCTGCTTGCTCCGCCGCAGGCCCGGCACAAAGGCTGGACAGGGCAGGCCCGCTGGCTTAAGCTCAATGCCAATACCAGTGAACTAGGGGGCGAAGGCCAGCCGGAACCCGAAGCTGCAGTTGTTGCCCGGGCCGTTGAAGTCGCGGTAGGCTGAGCGGCAGTACCGGGCGTTGAAGCC
>JAIXQU010000131.1 GCA_027485575.1 Cytophagaceae bacterium | reverse complement strand
TACAAAGGAAAAGGTATTCGCTTCGTAGGAGAAAAAGTACGTAGAAAAGCTGGAAAAACATCTGCTAAATAATCATGGCACTTACTAAAGTAGAACGCAGGAGGAGAATCCAAATGCGTATCAGAAAGAAAATAACTGGAACAGCAGATAGACCAAGGATATCTGTATTCAGAAGTAATTTACAAATCTATGCTCAAATCATAGACGATGTGGCTGGTAAAACGTTAGCTGCTGCCTCTTCAATGGAATTGGGTAAATCAAAAGATAAAAAATTAAATATCGCTTCAACCGTTGGTAAAGCACTTGCAACAAAAGCTTTGGCAGCAGGTATCTCAACTGTTGTGTTTGACAGAGGCGGATATTTATTTCATGGTAGAGTAAAAGCATTAGCTGACGGCGCCCGGGAAGGCGGCTTAAATTTTTAAAAATGAACAGTAACAGAATAGTTCGCTCCGTTGAAGGAGATTCACTAAAAGAAAAAGTAGTTGCTATCAACCGTGTTGCCAAGGTAGTAAAAGGAGGTAGAAGATTTTCCTTTTCAGCTATTGTGGTTGTTGGTGATGGAAATGGAATAGTTGGTTACGGTTTGGGCAAAGCCAATGAAGTAACGGATGCAATCCAAAAAGGAATAGATGATGCAAAGAAGAATCTTGTAAAGATTCCAATGTACAAAAATACTGTGCCTCATGCCAATCTTGGAAAATATTCAGGAGGCTTTGTTTTCATCAAGCCAGCCGCTCCTGGAACAGGAATTATAGCAGGAGGTGCGATGAGAGCAGTTTTAGAAAGTGCAGGCATTAAAGATATTTTGGCAAAATCAAAAGGGTCTTCGAATCCTCACAACGTGGTAAAGGCTACAGTTGAAGCACTCATAACCATGCGTGATCCTAGCGAAATTGCAAAAAACCGAGGTATTTCATTACAAAAAGTATTTAACGGCTAATCAAATGAATCTTCATACTTTAAAGCCAGCAATTGGCTCGACAAAAAGCGAAAAAAGAATTGGCCGTGGATCTGGGTCTGGCATGGGTGGCACTTCTACAAGAGGTCACAAAGGTGCTCAATCAAGATCAGGGTATTCAAGAAAAGCTGGATTTGAAGGTGGACAAATGCCACTTCAAAGAAGGGTTCCTAAGTTTGGTTTTAAAAATCCAGGAAAAGTAACTTTCAAGGTACTTAATCTTGATGATTTACAAAAACTTTCTGAAGGACATAGCACTACAACTTTAGACCTCAATTTTTTCATTCAACATGGTCTTGTATCTAAGAATGATAGAATAAAAGTTTTAGGGCGAGGAGAAATCAGTAAAAATGTAGCGGTAACAGCGCATGCATTTTCTGATACTGCAAAAGATAGTATTGAAAAGGCTGGCGGTTCCACTAACCTGGTTACCAAATGAATAAGTTAATAAAAACATTCAGAGACATTTTTTCAATTGAGGATTTGCGAGAGCGAATCCTCAATACCTTACTATTCCTGGCCATTTACCGACTTGGTTCATACATAGTATTACCAGGAGTTGATGGTGCAAGATTTCAGGGAAGTTCAGAGGGTATATTTGGTTTATTGGATACTTTACTAGGTGGTGCATTTAGCAATGCTTCCATTTTTGGTTTAAGTATTATGCCATACATTTCTGCGTCAATTGTATTACAACTTTTAACAGTTGCTGTCCCTTATTTTCAAAAACTTCAGAAAGAAGGAGAGTCTGGAAGGAAAAAAATAAATCAGTATACCCGGGTTCTAACTATTGGTATTTGTTTGGCCCAATCAGCAGCTTACATTGCTTCTAACATACCTGCAGAATACATCTACCCTGAGTTTCAAGGGACATTATTCAATGTTTCATCCATGATTATTTTAACAGCTGGTACAGTTTTCTGTATGTGGATGGGTGAAAAAATTACAGATAGAGGTATTGGAAATGGCATTTCTCTATTAATTATGGTTGGAATTATCTCGAGATTTCCAGGAGCTATAATTAAAGAGGCCATGGCAAGGGATATCAACGGGGCATTAATTTTTATCCTTGAATTATTCATTTTGTTTTTCGTGGTAATGGGAGTTGTAATTATAACCCAAGCCGTACGACAAATTCCGATACAATATGCCAAGCAAATAATAGGAAATAAAGTATATGGAGGACAAAGACAATATCTTCCAATTAAAGTGAATTCTGCAGGTGTAATGCCGATCATTTTTGCCCAATCATTGATGTTTATCCCAGCGTTTCTTGCAGGGCTTTTCAGAGAGGGTAGTGATATGGCCAATGCCATTGGAGTAACTTTTTCGGACTTTACAAGTTGGCAGTACAACGTTGTATTTGGAGTTTTGATTATTGTCTTTACATTCTTTTACACAGCAATTGCCATCAATCCGAATCAAATTGCGGATGACATGAAAAGAAATAATGGTTTCATACCAGGTGTTAAACCGGGTCCGCAAACCAGTGATTATATCGCTATGGTAATTGACAGAATTACATTGCCAGGAGCTGTTTTCCTTTCTTTGATTGCGATAATGCCTTCCCTTGCCACTAGGTTTGGAGTTAGCAGAGACTTTGCTCAATTTTTTGGAGGAACCTCTTTGCTAATCATGGTAGGAGTAATTTTAGATACCTTACAACAAGTTGAAAGTTATTTGCTTATGAAGCACTATGAGGGTTTGATGAAAACCGGAAAGTTTAACGAATCAACTGAAGAAAAAGTAGCAATTGCATAAAATTAATGCTAAAGGTTAAAGAGAACATATTTATCAAAACTGCTACTGATATTCAGGCAATAAGAGAGAGTGGAAAGATTCTTTCTAAATTGCATGGAGAAATCTCAAAGATGGTAGCTGTTGGAGTAAAAACTCTTGACCTTGATATTTTTGCAGAGAAATTCATACTTGACCACAATGCGACTCCTTCATTCAAAGGATACAAGGGTTCTCAAGGCAGTATTGCATTTCCTGCCTCACTATGCATTTCAGTAAATTCTGTAGTGGTACATGGACTACCTAATCACTATATTCTGAAAGACGGAGATGTTATATCTGTAGACTGTGGCGTTTTTTACAATGGGTTCCACGCGGATAGTGCTTACACATACCGGGTAGGGAATATTAAACCGGAAGTTGAAAAACTTTTGGATGAGACATATACCGCATTGATTAAAGGAATAGCCAAATGCAAATCGGGGAATAGAATTGGTGATATAAGTCATGAAATTCAATCCCATGCAGAAAAGTTTGGTTATGGTATTGTCAGAGAATTAGTTGGGCATGGAGTTGGCAGAAAACTACATGAAGCCCCTGAAGTTCCAAATTTTGGAAAACAAGGGAAAGGACCCAAGCTAATGAATGGAATGGTAATTGCCATCGAACCAATGGTGACAATGGGGAAAAGAACTGTAAAACAGGAAAAAGATGGTTGGACAATAAAAACAACTGACGGACTACCTTCAGCTCATTTTGAACACACAGTTGGAATAGTAGATGGAAAACCAGAGGCGCTAACGACTTTTGATTACATTGTTGAATCTCAAAAAGTAAACTACAATGGCTAAGCAATCGTCAATAGAACAAGATGGTACAATTCTTGAGGCATTATCCAATGCCATGTTTAGAGTTGAACTGGGAAATGGACATCAGTTGATTGCCCACATATCTGGTAAGATGAGAATGCATTATATTAAAATTTTACCTGGCGATAAAGTAAGGTTAGAGATATCTCCTTACGACCTATCAAAAGGTAGAATTGTTTATCGATACAAATAGAAAGAAAATGAAAGTCAAGACTTCGGTAAAAAAGCGCAGTGAAGACTGCAAGTTAGTCAGACGTAAAGGGAAGCTTTACGTTATTAATAAGAAAAATCCAAGGTATAAACAACGACAAGGATAATGGCAAGGATTGCTGGTGTAGACATCCCCGGAACCAAAAGAGGGGAAATTGCTTTAACTTACATATATGGAATCGGAAGAAGTTCTGCTACATCCATATTAGGGAAAGCTGGAATCAATAAGGACAAAAAACCAAATGATTGGTCAGAAGAAGAGGCAAATGCCATTCGAGCAGTCATTAGCGGTGAGTTCAAAGTTGAAGGAGTATTGAAATCTGAAGTTCAGCTTTCAATTAAGCGACTAATGGATATTGGTTGTTACAGGGGTCTACGACACAGAAAAGGACTTCCGCTCCGTGGTCAAAGAACAAAAAATAATTCCCGAACCCGAAAAGGTAAGAGAAAAACTGTAGCCAACAAGAAGAAGGCTACTAAATAATTTCTAGGATGAATCAGAAGAGAAAAGACAAAGCCAAGAAAAGAGTAGTTGTTGTAGAAGCAGTGGGACAAGCCCACATCAGAGCTTCCTTCAACAACATTATTGTATCAATAACCAATAATAATGGAGAGGTTGTTTCTTGGGCCTCTGCAGGTAAAATGGGCTTCAAAGGCTCAAAGAAAAATACACAAAAAAAAAAAAAAAAAGCTGCTGAGAACTGTTCTCAGGTTGCCTATGATTTAGGTATGAGAAAAGTAGATGTATTTGTAAAAGGTCCCGGTGCTGGAAGAGAATCTGCCATCCGCACCATACAAAATTGTGGCCTTGAAGTGGCAGTAATTAAAGATGTAACACCGCTTCCGCACAACGGATGCCGTCCACCTAAAAAGAGAAGAGTTTAAGAAATGGCAAGATATACCGGAGCCACCACCAAAATAGCACGTCGGTTTGGAGACGCCATATTTGGTCCCAGCAAAACATTACAAAAGAAAAACTACGGACCAGGACAACATGGCCGTGGTAAAAGAAGAAAATTATCTGAGTATGCTATTCAGTTAGCGGCTAAGCAAAAAGCAAAATATACCTATGGTGTATTAGAGCGGCAGTTTTCAAATCTTTTTGTAAAAGCAGCAAGAAAAGAAGGAATAACTGGTGAAAACCTTTTAAAATTCCTCGAAGCAAGACTTGATAACGTAGTTTTTAGATTTGGTATATCTCCAACTAGAGCTGGTGCAAGACAAATTGTATTGCATAAGCATATCACAGTTAATGGAGAGGTAGTTAATATACCTTCCTTCAGTGTTAAGCCCGGAGATGTGGTTGCTGTCAGGGAAAAATCAAAATCTCTTTCTGCAATATCGGATAGTCTATTGGCCAGAAATGCCAAGAAATATACCTGGTTAGATTGGGATGGTAAGGAGCTAAGTGGAACTTTTGTTTCTTATCCTCAAAGAGACCAAATTCCTGAGAACATTCAGGAGCAACTAATTGTAGAACTTTACTCTAAATAACAACAAATTATGTCATCTATTCTTGCATTTCAAATGCCTGATAAAGTCGTCATGGAAAAAGCTGACGATTTTCATGGTCTGTTCGAGTTTAAACCTTTAGAGAAAGGATACGGTGTTACAATTGGTAATGCTCTAAGAAGAATCTTATTATCTTCTTTGGATGGTTATGCAATTACATCCATCAAAATACCAAGTGTTCTTCATGAGTTCTCAACCATTGAAGGAGTAGTTGAAGATGTGACAGAAATTATTTTAAATCTGAAACAAGTTCGGTTTAAAAAATTAGTGGATGGACCGGACCAAAAAGTAAATGTATTTTTAAAAAATAAATCAGCATTCACAGCCGGAGATATTTCAAATTTTACAAGTTCTTTTGAGATATTAAATCCAGAATTAGTAATCTGTAAAATTGATTCAGCCTTCTCTTTTGAGATTGAATTGACAATTGATAAAGGCCGAGGTTATGTACCTGCTGAAGAGAATAAAATTGCAGATGCAGTAACTGGTGTTATACCTATTGATGCAATTTTCACACCTATAAAAAATGTAACTTATAGTGTTGAAAATACAAGGGTTGAACAAAAAACCGATTTCGAAAAATTAATAATTGAAATCAAAACAGATGGCTCAATTCATCCTGAAGAAGCGTTAAAAGGTGCTGCCTATATTCTGATTCAACACTTTATGTTATTCAGCGATCAGGCAATGACATTTGAAATTGCAAGACCTCAGGAAGAAGAGACTGTCGATGAAGAGTGGTTGCAAATGCGAAAACTGCTTAAGACTTCACTTACAGATTTAGATCTTTCAGTGAGAGCTTATAACTGCCTAAAAGCTGCAGATATAAAGACTTTAGGTGATCTGGCTGCTCTTGAAGTATCAGACATGATGAAGTTTAGAAACTTTGGAAAAAAATCATTAACAGAATTGGAACAGCTTATTGCTGAAAAAGGGTTAACCTTTGGAATGGATGTGGCTAAGTACAGATTAGATGAAGATTAGTAATGAGACACGGAAAGAAAAACAACCATTTAGGTAGAACAACCCCACATAGAAAGTCGATGCTTTCTAATTTGGCTAATTCTCTCATTCTTAATAAAAGAATAGTAACAACCGTTGCAAAAGCAAAGGAACTTAGAAAATATGTTGAACCGCTTCTTACCAAATCAAAAGAAGATACAACACACAACAGAAGAATTATTTTTTCTTACTTAAAAAGTAAGGATTCAATAAAAACTTTGTTTGGAGAAGTTTCAGAAAAAATTGCTTCAAGAAATGGAGGTTACACAAGAATTATTAAATTAGGTACAAGACAAGGTGATGCTGCTGAAACAGCCATGATAGAATTAGTTGATTACAACGAACTATTGGTTTCTGCAAACACTGAAACTGCGGCTAAAACGAAAAGAACAAGAAGAGCTGGTTCCAAAAAATCAGAAACAATTGTTGCTTCAGCCCCAGAGGTGATTTCAGATGCTATTGTTGTAGATGATTCTGCCGAATCTATTGCTGAGACCCCAGCTGTTGAAGCTTCTGACGAAGCCATTGCTGATGTTGACAATGTGGATTTAACACCTGACAATGAGGCATCTCCTGACGAAGATGTTAAACCTGAGGCATAAAATTTGAAAGGGAACTTTGGTTCCCTTTTTTTTTGAACCATTTACAATTATTAAAGGTTAAATGATGATGACAATTACAGACGAAGATTTAAAAGAAACCGTTCGTAAGGCCATTAAAACAATTTATGACCCTGAAATTCCAGTAGATATATATGAGCTTGGTCTCATTTATGAAATTGAAATTTATCCGGTAAATAACGTTTATATCAAAATGACCTTAACTTCTCCGAACTGTCCATCAGCTGGCACGATTCCTGAGGATGTAAGAACTACGGTATCTGCCATAGATGGTATTGGTGAAGTGCATGTTGAACTAACCTTTGATCCACCTTATCATCAGGATATGATGTCCGAAGTGGCAAAACTTGAATTAGGCTTTTTATAAAAATTATGTATCCAGAACATTTAGTAGCGCCAATGCGCTTAGACTTAACCTCAGTTGGATTCAATGAGTTGAAATCCGAATCAGAAGTTGAAATAGAGTTGGCTGACCAAAGTGGATCAGTGCTTGTGGTAATTAACTCGGTTTGCGGCTGTGCGGCTGGGACAGCAAGACCCGGCGTGAAACTTGCCCTTTCACGGGCGACAAAAACTCCAAATAAGCTTGTTACTGTTTTTGCAGGAGTAGATAAGGAAGCTACGGCCAAAGTCAGAGAATTTACCCTCCCCTACCCTCCTTCCTCACCAGCTATAGCCTTGTTTAAAAATGGTGAACTTGTTCATTTTGTTCAAAGACAACATATTGAAGGAAGATCTGCGGAGGTAATCGCAACACATTTGGAGGGAGTTTTTGAGGAAGTTTTGTAAAAATCTTCTTTAAATAAAAAAATTGCGGCTTTTTAGGGTTGTAACATAAATTTCTACTGCTACCTTTGCACAACAAATTTGAAAATCCAATAGATGTTCAAATTTGAAATGGGGGATTAGCTCAGCTGGCTAGAGCGCTTGCATGGCATGCAAGAGGTCATCGGTTCGACTCCGATATTCTCCACAAAAAAACCACCTTAGTTTAGGTGGTTTTTTTATTTTAAAATGGGAAGAAATTTTATTGAAGAATTTAGATGGAGAGGAATGCTTCAGGACATGACACCTGGACTTGAAGACTTTATCACAAAAGAACAAATTACAGGATATATTGGATTCGACCCAACTGCCACCTCCTTACATATAGGAAACCTTGCAACCATTATATTGTTAATTCACTTACAAAATGCTGGTCACAAACCAATTGCATTGGTTGGAGGAGCAACGGGAATGATTGGCGATCCAAGTGGAAAATCAGCAGAAAGAAATCTCCTGGATTCAGAATCAATAAGCCAAAATGTAGCTGCAATAAAAAAACAACTTGAGCGATTCCTTGATTTTTCCCAAGGCCCATGCCAGGCAGAAGTGGTAAATAATCTGGATTGGTTTGGTGAAATGTCAGCAATTGATTTTCTAAGAACCATCGGGAAGCACCTTACCGTAAATTATATGCTTTCTAAAGATTCTGTCCAAAGCAGGATGGAGACCGGACTATCCTTTACAGAATTTAGTTACCAACTTTTACAAGGCTTTGATTTTCAATGGTTGTATAAAAATAAAAACTGCAGGCTTCAACTAGGCGGCTCCGACCAATGGGGAAATATTACGGCAGGAACAGAATTAATTAGAAGAATGGGGGGAACCCAGGATGCTTTTGCAGTAACAACCCCTCTTATCACAAAGTCTGATGGAAGCAAATTTGGAAAATCCGAAGATGGAAATATTTGGTTGGATCCGGCTTTAACTTCTCCATATCAATTTTTTCAATTTTTTCTAAATGTAAGTGATGATGAGGCACTTCCACTTTTAAAAAGGTTTACTTTTTTAAACAAGGAAAAAATCGAACAATTAAATACCGAACATTTGGTTGACCCATCCGCAAGGATTTTGCAAAAAGCGCTTGCAGAAGAAGTTACCAAACTTGTTCATAAAGAAGAAGGATTAATAACTGCCAAATTGACCACAGATGTCTTATTTGGAAAAGGTACGCTGTCTGATTTGGAAAACATTTCTGAGGCTCAATTTGAATCGGTACTTTCTGGCGTACCACGGGGAATCATTCAAAAAGAGGAATTTGAAACGGATTGGATAAATGTCCTTAGCAATGGATCTCAAAATCTAATTTTTCCCTCAAAATCTGAAGCAAAAAAAATGATTCAGGCCGGGGCTGTGGTAATCAATAAGGTTAAAATTTCCGAGCCTGCTATTTCTGAATACAACCTGTTAAGGGGCAAGTTTTTACTTATTCAAAAAGGCAAAAAAAACTATTTCCTTCTTGAATATGTTCAATAAATACTTTCCAAAGAAATAACCATGAGGACAAATCCAAAGAGGAATATTTCGCTTTTTTTTCTTTGGATCTATACTGCCATATTTTGCAACTATGTCAGTTCTCAGGACTTTGAATTGATAATTTCAGATACTGCCGAGCAGCAAACTGCAAACGGATTTTCATTAGATAATTCTGGGAAAATTTGGCTTGGTGGAACTAAACTACCCATTGGCGGAAGCGACCTAATTGCCTGGCTATATAAAGTTGACAAGAATGGCCAGATTGAGAAAAGATTTCAATTTCCATTCTCAGGTTATCAAACCTGGGTTGGATCAGAAAAACTACCGTCAGGAAAAATAGCCGCAGTAATTGGACAAAAGAATTCAATTGGTTTGACAGAAAATTGGATTGCCATTTTAGATTCAGATTCTTTAATCAGTTTTCAAAAAATTGAAGGTGCAGATAATGCAATTTTGGATGAGATAAGCATTACCAAAAGTGGAAACCTACTAATTTGTGGGTTCAAAGCAGCTCCGGGAGCACAAGGAATTAATTTTTGGCTTTCAAAATTAAATCCGGAAAATGCAGAAATTCAATGGACTTATGAAAATGGGATTTCTCCAAACGACCACATTCAATCTGCCATTGAATGTAAAAATGGGGATATTGTTTTTTGCGGAGATGTCCAATTGAAAAGTTATAATCCATTCATTTCAAGGCTAGATTCAAATGGCCAGTTTATTTGGGACCTGGTTGTGGAAACGCCTTGGAATGATGGTTCCCAAAACATAATTGAAGACTCAATAGGAAACTTTTGGATGGTAGGTGAATCCTCAACCGCTGCCGGATCTTTTTTTGACACAGAGCTAACAAAAGTAAGCTCCAATGGTATTTTACTTTGGCAGGAGTGGCTTGGTTCGGAAGGACAAGACGCTGCATTTATCATAAAAAGAGCAGAAACTAATGGGTTTTGGGTAGGTGGATATTCGAACGCAAGTACACAGGGAGTTGGTCCCATCAGCCCTTTTCTAATGAGGATGGATAGGTTTGGAAACAGCCTTGGAGAGCATTTTTTTCCTTTCAATTCCCCGAGTCCTGTATACGATATGGAGGTAATTGGCGATTCCACATTTTATTTTTGCGGAATAACGAACAACAGTGCTTTTTTTATTAAGAAAACAAATCCACCACTCCAGAATAGCTTTGTTGTTTCCAACCAAGTCCAATCTGTAAGAAAACCAAACGTTTCAATTCGATATGATTTCGAAAATGAAATTTTGACCTTTGAAAATGGCAGAACGAATTCGATTTCAATTTTTGAAACAACCGGAAAGCTTGTTTATACCCAGACTTCCAGAGAAAACCGGATTTCAACCTCTGGCCTGCCAAAGGGAGTTTATATTCTGAAAATGGAGAATAACGCCGGAACTATTTCTACAATGTTTGTGAAATAAGCGTTAATCCTTTTTTTCTCCAAGACCTAAACCATTCAAAATACTATGCCCCATCTTATCACGCTTGGTTTCAAGGTATTTAAGATTATGCAAGTTTGGTTTTATTTCTATGGGTATGGTTTCTACAATTTCTAATCCATATCCCATTAATCCGGCTCTTTTTATTGGATTATTCGAAATAAGTCGAATTTTTCTTATTCCTAGATCTCTGATAATCTGTGCACCTACCCCATAATCTCTTTCATCCATTTTAAAGCCTAGCTTTTCATTTGCCTGCACAGTATCAAGGCCTTGTTCCTGGAGTTTATATGCTTTCAATTTGTTAATTAACCCAATCCCTCTTCCTTCCTGATTCATATATAAAATAAGGCCCTTTCCCAATTCATTCACAATTTCCATTGCCTTGTGTAATTGGGGTCCGCAATCGCAACGGCAAGACCCAAAAATATCTCCAGTCATGCAAGAAGAATGAACCCTAACCGGAATAGATTCCTCCAAAGACCAGCTACCCTTTATCAAAGCCAAATGATGTTCTCCTGTGTTTTTTTGCTTGAAAGCCACCAGATCAAAATCGCCCCAGATTGTAGGCATTTGAACTCCAATCTCGCGTTCAATCAAAGACTCATTTTTTAGCCTGTATTCCACTAAATCAGATATGGAAACCAACTTGAGATTAAACTTATCCGCAATTTTTCTTAAAAGAGGAAGTCTTGCCATCTCACCGGATTCATCCAGGATTTCAACCAAAACCCCTGAAGGACTAAGCCCCGCCAACCTTGCAAAATCCATGGAAGCTTCTGTATGACCGGTCCTTTTTAAAACACCCTCCTTTTGGGCTTTAAGTGGAAAAATATGCCCTGGCCGACCAAGTTCCTCTGGTTTTGTGTTGGGATCAACCAACGCTTTTATTGTCCTGAATCTATCTGAGGCAGATATCCCGGTTGTATTTCCCTGCCCTAACAAATCAACTGAAATGGTAAATGCCGTTTCATGTGTTGCCGTGTTTTTGCCAACCATCATACCCAATCCAAGTTCTTTGCATCTCTCTTCAGTCAAGGATTGGCATATTAAACCACGGGCCTCCTTTGTCATAAAGTTGATTATTTCCGGAGTTACTTTGTCAGATGCACAAAACATATCTCCCTCATTTTCACGATCTTCATCGTCAACTACTATGATGACTTCACCGTTTTTTATGGCTTCAATTGCTTCTTCTATTTTGTCGAGTCGAATGGCTTCCTGATTCATTGGTAATTATTTATTCTGACTGGGTAATTTTCCCATCCCGAATTCTTTTGGAACTTATATTTGCACAAAGTTAGTTAGAATCACAATTATGAAGTTTATACTTTTTGAGGATCGGGAAATAAGTACTCTTTTAAAGCCTTTCACTTTTACCCGCCCGATTGCTAATATTCGAATCGGAATTTTCACAATGGGTGAAAGATGGAAAAAACTATTAAATTCTGATGTAGAAATATGTGGGTTTGGAGGAACAACAGTTCTATTTCCTATTTCAGACCATAATTCCAATGCGATTTTGATAAATTCAGCCTGGATACCCACAAGTGGTGAAGTAGCGCTGGTTGAGAAGCTTCAAGTTGGGGATTCTATCATTTGTGGCAATACAGTTTTAGCTGCCCATCTCCATTCTTTGGATTCATACAGAGAAAATGGCTTCTTTGAAAAAACCAATGGAAATAACATCGAAATTGAATCGGCAGAATTAATTAAAAGACCTTGGGAGATTTTTTCCAAAAATGGAAAAATACTGCGCTCTGATTTTGATATAATAAAATCAACTAAAAAATCGGAGGAAATAATAGATGTTCATACCATAGTTTATGGCAAAGATTCTATATTTCTTGAAGAAGGGGTAGACATCAAGGCTGCCATTCTTAATGCCTCGGAAGGCCCAATCTATTTAGGAAAAGACGCTCAAATTCAGGAAGGAAGTATCATCAAAGGCCCAGTTGCACTTCTTAACAATTCAGTTGTAAATATGGGTGCAAAAATTAGGCCTGACACTACGATCGGACCTTTTTCAAAGGTAGGCGGGGAAGTAAATAACTGTGTGATTTTTGGGTATAGCAACAAAGCACACGATGGTTTTCTTGGAAATTCTGTCATTGGAGAATGGTGCAATTTGGGCGCAGATACCAACAACAGCAACCTTAAAAACAATTATGGAGAAGTAAAAGTCTATGGCTATGAGGAACAAAAAATGGTGAGCACGGGTTTACAATTCTGTGGTCTGATTATGGGTGATCATTCTAAAACCAGTATCAACTCAATGCTAAACACTGGAACCGTAGTTGGCGTAGGTTGCAATATTTTTGATGGTGGTTTTCCACCCAAGCACATTGTAAGCTTTAGCTGGGGTGGTTCCAGGGAAGGATTTGAATTATATGATTTCGAAAAATTTATTGAAGCGGAAAAAAGGGTTTTTGAAAGGAGAAAAAAGGAAATGAGTGCCAACTACATTCAAATGCTACGAAATTTGTATGACAAAAAGAAGGATTTATTCATTACCCAAAAAAATCCGATTTTTGGATATTAAAGGAGTCAGGAACTTGTAGAAATTCCCGACTCCAATTCATTCATTTACCCTTTGAAACAAAGGGAATTTCAATGTTAAAATCCTCATCTCCAGGACCCCTATTTCCATCTTTTTCACCGGGTTGATGCTTAAGGACAATGTTTAGTTTCCCTGCGCCCTTATTGATTGCAGTTAACTTAAATTCTAAACCAAGCGGCAAATTTTTTGAATCTTTATCAGTAGCCTCAATTGTAATAATCTCCGGATTTCCAGGAACTTGTTGGTAAACAAAAAGATGATCATCGGCCTCTTTTTTTACTTCAGCAGAAATATCATCCGCAGGCGTTTTAGTCTCGTCCAAAAGCTCAACTTTTCCATTGTAAACAAGGCCACTGTCCAAATTCAAAGTTCCTACCGTTTGTCCCAGTGGTTCATTTGGGGTTAAGTCTTTCCATGATGCAGAAACAACAGTACCCGACGGAGATGTTAATGAAATCTTAACTGTGGTTATTAACTCACTCTCATCGTGGTCATGATCATGGTCTTTCTTGCACGATTGGGTACCAAAGATTGCTACTAAAGCAAATCCAAAAAGATAATTATTCTTGTTCATAAAATATAGTTTGATAAATGATACATGATACATGATTGTATTTTTTTACACGGAAAAATTTAAATGCACTTCAATTCATTTGATCAATGAAAAAGGAAAGGCGAAAACGATAATTTTGCCCTAAATCGTATGCGAAATATCTGAATCGATTCATATAATCACGATAAGCTAAATCGCCCAAATTCTGTCCTTCTATGGAAAAGTCAAATGGAATTCTGGTTTTTTTTGAAGAAACTGAAACATTGCCTCCCCATAGTAAATAAGCAGGTGGAGGTTCTGTAAAATCTCGTCCCTGTGGAACCCGGAATTGTCTTGCAACCCATTGAGGACCAAATCTTATGGAGTATTGAAATCCGCCTTTTGATTCAACACTGGTAAATTCTATTCCAGTTTCTAATCTATCGGCTGGTTGGAAAATGAGCCAATCATTTTCACTCAAATTCCAACTTCTGATAAGTGAGCCTTTGGAGAAAAAACCAAACCTTTTGTTTGGATTGTATTGGATAAAAAAATCCCCTCCCCGCAGATTCACACGGCTGGACTGATACTGAAAAAATGGAAATGTCCCACGAATGGTATAAACTATACTGTCTTTTACAGGTGAAATGTAAATAAAATTGGGACTAAAAGTCTCAAAGAGGTTGATAAGCAATTCCCATTTTTTTGACCTGTGGTGAAGTGAATAGGTCAAATTCAAGATTTCTTCCTGCTTTAACGCTGGATCTCCCAACTCAAAACTGGCAGAACCATGATGAACTCCATTCGAATACATCTCATTTACATTGGGAGCCCTTCTTGAATATTGTAAGTTACACTTGCTATGCCAATGATCAGAAATCTCATATCTCACTCCGGCATTGGCCATGAAATTGAAATATTGCTTTCTGCTTTCAGAACCATTATTTGGAAAAATATGTAGGTTTCTAATCTCGGACCGAAGTCCAATTTCATAGGCCCATCTTTTTTTAAACCAATAGTTTATGTTGTAAATAGAATACTGACTGAGGTTGAAATCTGGAATGAGATTGCTTCTTTGGGTATTGTTAGACTGAAAAAAACCAATTAATCCGGTTTGGCTTTCAAATCCTTCTTTTGAATATTTATGACTTAAATCTATCTGGTTTGTTGTTAAATCAAATTCAAGTTGGGGACAAGTCTGACACTTCGCTGATTTTCTGATAATGTCAAATTCCTGTCTATGATCAATTTGTTGACTATAAATCAGTTGGAGTGTATTTTTTTCATTTTGCCGGAACTCAAGTTTCCCTCTGCTAAGAAAATGCCTGATTTTTTGACTCGGCCTGTTTATCTCATATCCAAAAGAATACTTGTAGGTTGAATCCGGTCTTTTAAAAGCATTTCGGATACCCTCAGGAGTTGAAATATGGGAACCAGAAAAAATTCCCAACTCAGTTTGAAAGGCTTCCAAACTAAGTTCAGCTTTGAATTTTTTAAACTGGTAACGCCCTAATATCAAACCACTTAATTCTTTCATAGCCGTATTTCCCAGAATATATCTGGCAGTTGAAAAATCACCGGAACTTTTTGCATTTAAAGTCATTCTGAACCCTCCCTGATTGTTCTTACCAAAGCTCTTTTGGACCAATGCATTTTGAAAAACTCCTCTTCCATTGGTAAAAAAACCTGTTGTACTTCTGCTCTGCCAAAGGTTGCTTGTTTCTATTTTTCCTGGCTCCAATAATATAGTTCCGCCGATGGCCTCAGTGCCATATCGAATGGCCTGTGCTCCTTTTACAACCGTAACTTCTTCCGCCAGACTGGGGTCTAATTCCGGGGCATGGTCAAAACCCCATTGCTGACCTTCAAGCTTAACTCCTTGACTTACAATAGCTATTCTATTTCCGGTCATTCCCTGAATTACTGGCTTGAAAATAGTTGGACCTGTTTGAACGGAAGAAACTCCTGGAATTTTTCTTACCAGTTCTCCCAGAGAAACACCCCGATTATGAACCAACTCTTTCTCATGAATGGTTTGGGCTTCAACGACTTCACTTTCAAAATGACGGTGCTGTCCCCTAACATCAATGGCATCCAGCCATTGGTGCTTTTCCTTGAGGTGAATGGTAATCCTCTTTTTCCCGGTTTCTAAAACCATTGAAAGACTATCGAAACCCAATTGCATGATGACCAACTTCTTATTTCCAACAGGCAAATCACAAAATTGGAAATTACCTAGGCTATCGGAGACTGTTGAAACTTTTAATTCTGGTATGTAAACCACAGCAAAAGGAATGGGCAAATGGTCTGAATATGAATTGATTCTTCCTGCAATTCCATTCCTGCAAGACTGAGAAAAACCTTCTCCCATCCCTAAAATGATTAAGGCCCATAAAATAAAATAATAGTTGAAAATCCATTTTTGCAACATTGTCGCAAAAATAAAAGTTTTGCCCGTTTTTCCGTAATAATTTCAAAAAAATAAAAAAGCTACCCCGCCAAAAGGTTTGATTAACTGTATTAAAGCCAGACTAAGAAATAGGATTTAAATGATTGATTTTCTATGATTTATAACCTCACATAAAGCCAATCCTGAGCAATCCGAGACCTTTTTTTTCATTTTTTGAAAATTGGAATCCTGTCTTCCAAATATATTTTTTGGGTTGGGAGGAGAGCACGAATAAAATCCCGAAACAGGTTTGGTCAAAACCAGAAAAGAGGCTTACCGCCTTTTAAATCGATTGAAAATGGAATTTAAAATAAAAGAACCACTTTTCCTTTGGTTTCCTTAACAAGCTTATGCATACCAAATGCTTAAATTTGTTAAGGAAAAAAGAGGATTATTAAAGATCAAACCTTTCCCATTGCAAAATCAATTTTTCCCAGACCGGTTGTTAATGTTGAAAATGGCATATTGCGTTTCGAAATGAAGGGAAAACAAAATGAAATTAACAATTAAAATACTATTATTCAACCTTTTAACCTGTTCTACAGTTTTTTCTCAAGCCAAACTTGAAAACTACTGGCCAAAACTCGCACCTTTTGATTTTCCACTTGGCCTGGTCAAAGCCCCGGGTTTAAATCAATTTCAATTTGTTTTAGAACAAAGAGGCAACATCTATTTGGTTGAAGACAATCAAAATGCGGCCAAAAGAACCTTGTTTCTCAACTGGTCAGATAAAGTGTCGAAGACAAGCAATGAGACCGGGCTTCTTGGAATGGCATTTCACCCTGATTTTCAGAAGAATGGCCGTTTTTTTATTTCCTATACAGCTGGCGAAGGCAAAAACTTGATTTCACATATTGCTGAACTTACTGTTTCCGATCCAGCCAAACCGAAACTAGAATCAGAAGAACCAAAAATCCTGATTTCTCAACCCCAACCCTATACAAACCACAATGGTGGCGCAATTCAATTTGGTCCTGACGGATATTTGTATTTTTCATGGGGCGATGGAGGTTCTGGAGGCGACCCTCAAAACAACAGTCAAAATCTCAACACTTGGTTAGGAAAGATACTCCGGATAGATGTGGATAAAAATGACAAAGGACAATTGTATGGAATTCCCAAATCGAACCCCTTTATAAACAACCCGCAAGCGAAACCAGAGATTTATGCTTATGGATTAAGAAATGTATGGCAAATGAGTTTTGACCCAAAAACCGGAAAACTCTGGGCAGGAGATGTCGGTCAAAATGCATTTGAAGAAATTGATATAATCGAAGCTGGAAAAAACTATGGTTGGAGGGGCCTGGAAGCAAAATCTGCATTCAAACCCACAGAAGCCAGACCAACTGAAACCGAACTGCCGGTTTACAATTACTCACAAAAAGATGGAGATAAATCAATAACTGGCGGTATCGTATATCATGGCAAGCATGAATCCTGGCAAAACGGCTATATCTACGGCGATTTTATTTCAGGTCGAATTTGGATTTTCAATCCTGAAACCAAAAAGAATGCGCTTATTTTTGACAAACAGGAAAAACAAATCCTGATATCAAGCTTCGGAACCACGGCTGACGGTGAAATCATCCTTTCCTCACATGAGGAAGGAAAAATTTACAAATTGGTTCCCTAAGAAAGCCTGCTTACAATTTCTCTCCGCAAAGCAGTAACATTCAATGTTTCCTGCTTGGTAAAACGTTTTAGGCCGAGCATCATCATTTTTAGCTCGTCGCCTTCAGCAAAACTTTGAAGCGCCTGTCTTCCACAAAATCCGATTTTCTCTGTGGCTGTATTTAAATACAACCTGGTGGCTGCTACTTCAAGTTTTGTATCATTTTCACCTTTGGCCTCTGCAAGTTTTTGAGTTCTTAACAGGGCGGATTCAATGGCATAAATTTCAATAAGCATATCCGCCAGAAACATCATTATTTCCTGTTCTTCTTCAATTCGGGTCATTAGTTTTTGGACAGCTGCACCAGAAACCAATAAAAATGCCTTTTTCAGTTGGTCAATTTGCCTGGCTTCTTTTGCAAGAAATCCTTCTGGTTCAGATGCCCCGAAATCAGGAATTGACATGACCTCCTGCTGAATCTTCATTGCAGGTCCAATTAAATCAATCTCACCTTTCATCGCCTTTTTCAGCAATGTTCCCACAGTTAGTAAACGGTTAATTTCGTTTGTACCTTCAAAAATACGATTGATTCTACTATCGCGATACGCCCTTTCCATGGGGGCATCGGCACTGTAACCCATCCCGCCATAAATCTGAACTCCTTCATCTACAACATAATCAAGTGTTTCTGATGCATGAACTTTCAGAATAGCACATTCTATGGCAAATTGTTCCACACCTTTTAACTTGGCCTGAAGTTCATCCATTCCACCTGCAACCAGTTCTTTTTGCTTGTCCTCAATATCCTGTCCGGCACGATAAGTTGCTGATTCTGAAACAAATGTTCTTACAAACTGTTCGGCCAATTTAAATTGTATTGCGCCAAAAGATCCAATTGCTACGCCAAATTGCTTACGCTCTTTAGAATATTGCAGGGACAATGAATTGACACTTTTTGAAGCTCCTATTGCAGCGGCTGCTAATTTAATCCTACCGATATTGAGAATATTAACAGCAATTTTAAAACCGTTTTCACGGCTGCTTAGCATATTCTCAACAGGAACAGGACAATCATTAAAAAATATTTGCCTGGTGGAACTCCCTTTTATCCCCATTTTATGCTCCTCTTCATTCATGGTAATTCCACCAAAAGATTTCTCGACAATGAATCCGGTCAGGTTTTTATCTTGTTCAATCTTTGCGAAAACGATAAATACTTCAGCAAAACCACCATTTGTAATCCACATTTTCTGCCCGGTCAACAAATAGTGCTTGCCATCAGGACTTAAAACAGCTTTGGTTTTCCCAGAATTTGCATCTGAACCAGAATCAGGTTCAGTCAAACAATAAGAAGCCTTCCATTCACCGGAAGCAAGTTTTGGTAAGTACTTTGCTTTTTGGTCGCTGTTGCCATAGTAAACAATGGGTAAAGTGCCTATGCCTGTATGGGCTGAAAGAGCCACCGCAAAAGAATGTCCACCACCAATGACCTCAGCCACAAGCATTGAGGTATTAAAATCCATACCAAAACCTCCATATTCTGCAGGGACAGATGTTCCCAATAAACCCAATTCGCCAGCCTTATCCATTAAACCGGGCATAAGTTTGGGATCTTTCTGGCTATCAATTTCATCCAATCGATTTAAAACTTCTTTGTCCAGAAACTCCTTGCATGTGGATGCAATCATTGATTGCTCTTCATTAAAATCTTCTGGGATAAAAACCTGAGAGGAATGGGTTGGACTTACAATGAAAGCCCCTCCAATTAATTTTTTATTGTTGATCTCACTCATAAAAGAACCGGTTCTGGTGTTCGGGGCAAGTTAATACAAAATGTAAGTCAATAGAACTTTACATAGGTTAATAAATTACGGAAATTGGTTTCGGCCCAGGAACTATCAAATCAGTTTTAAAAATCAATTCAGATGGAGATTTCCGGGATTTGGAGATGTACCAAACAACTTCTTATCAAAATTTAACAAAATAAAAATTACGGCCAAGCGTGTTTCTATACCCAAACCTCTTGTGTCTAAAGCACAAATAATCAGTTAAACCATAAGAATTTTATTGAAAAATGCTGAAAACCAAAACATAAATCAACAATACAATTTCATCAAATGAATTTTGCCAAACCAATTTCCAGTCATTTATTTGACTCATTATTTATCATCGCTTCACGAAATTTTGAAAAAACTATTCGCACTAGGAATTGTACTTTATGGAATAGGAATAATTTTAAAAGACTATGAAGGTCTGAAAAATTATGCTGAAGCTGGTACAGGGTTTTTTATACCTGGCATCTTTTCCATTTTTATAATATCCTATTTTCTCTCTTTAAAGTTTGAAAAAATCATCGACCAACCACCGTTAATGATTTACCTTCTAACTATGGTAATTAAAATGTTGGCTTCTTTAACCTTATTTCTTGTTTATTTGATGAAACACCTTGGGCCAGATAATGAAGGCGCCTTAGTTTTTGTTCTAATATATTTAGCTTTTGAAATTCTGGAAATTAAAAGGTTTCTATCTATATTGCGCCCCGATTCGAAAGAAAATACGCCTTAATGAAGAGTAATCATTTCAAAACCAAGTTCTTACAGATATTTCTGTTTTTAACCATCAGCCTTGGTTTTGCAGCAAAAGCTTCCGAAGAAGCACATCCGGAAGAAAATAAATTTGATATTTCCACTATGATTTTTCACCACATAGGTGATGCGCATGAGTGGCATTTCGCAACAATAGGACATACCCATTTAAGTATAAACCTTCCCGTGATTCTTTGGTCTGCTGACAGAGGCGTTGAAGTTTTTTCTTTTTCAAAATTGAAAGGTCATGGAGATTCTCACGAATTACCCGTGTTTAAAGGCTATCAGGCTGACCACCATGGAAAGATAGTTTCAACTGAAGGAAGGTCATTTACAAACGTTTCCATTACAAAAAATGTAGCATCTCTACTTTTGAGTGTTGTTCTCTTGTTATCCGTATTTCTTACAATAGCGGGAGCGTACCAAAAAAGAAAGGGTGTTGCGCCGGCTGGGATACAGTCATTCTTTGAGCCCATTATTGTTTTTATAAGGGACGAAATCGCTATCCCAAACATTGGCAAAAAGCATGAAAAATTCCTTCCTTATTTATTAACAGTTTTCTTTTTCATTTGGTTCAACAACATGCTTGGTTTGATGCCAGGTGGTGCTAATCTAACCGGTAACATCGCAGTTACTTTTAGCCTTGCACTCATTACTTTAATAATCACAACCATTTCCGGCAATAAAGATTACTGGATGCACATTCTATGGACTCCAGGAATTCCACTTTGGCTGCGTCCGATAATGATTCCGGTTGAATTGGTGGGCATAATTTCAAAGCCATTTTCGTTGATGGTCCGACTTTTTGCCAACATCACAGCTGGACACGTTATTATCCTTAGTCTTTTAGGTTTAACTTTTATATTCAAGAGTGCGGTTGTCGGTGTGGCAGCTACTATGTTTTCAACAGTGATGAGCTTGTTGGAATTGTTTGTAGCCCTACTTCAGGCTTATGTTTTCACTTTATTGTCTGCCATGTATTTTGGCCAGGCAGTTGCGGAACATGAGCATGGCGATGACCACCATTAATTCGTTTTTTTTTAGTTTAAATATATAAATAATGCTTAGCACAATTTTCGCTTTGTTAATGGAAGTAGCCCGATTTGATATCATGGGCGCAGGTATCGGTGCAGGTCTTGTTACGTTAGGTGCAGGACTTGGAATTGGTAAAATTGGTGGTTCTGCCGTAGAAGGTATTGCCCGTCAACCTGAAGCTTCCGGAAAAATCCAAGGTGCCATGATTGTTGCCGCTGCCTTGATTGAAGGTGTGGCTCTATTTGCAGCAGTTATCTGCTTCTTAATCATGAACAAGTAATTGGAAAAGCCCCGGTCGTTTGGATCGGGGCTAATTTTTTAACTTTTAGAATCATCTAGCTGAAAAAATGGAATTAGTTACCCCCGATTTTGGTCTTCTTTTCTGGCAATTATTAACCTTTATTGCTGTTTTCTTTGTTTTATCAAAGTTTGCATGGAAGCCAATTATGACTGGTTTGAAAGAAAGAGAGGAAAGCATCGAAAGTGCCCTTTCTGAAGCCAGAAAAGCAAAAGAAGAAATGTCCAGCCTGAAGGCTGACAATGAAAAATTGCTTTTGGAAGCAAGAAAAGAAAAAGATAAAATGTTGCAGGAAGCACAGCATATGGCCAATACCCTGATTCAGGATGCCAAGGACAGGACTGTGAAAGAAACAAATGCAATGATCAATTCCGCAAGAGAAGAAATTGAAACCAGCAAGGAAGCTGCTTTGGCTGAATTGAAAAATTATCTGGCCAGCACCTCACTTGAAATTGCTGAAAAGGTAATCCGAAAAAATCTTTCTACGGATGCTGCACAACAGCAATTGGTTAAAGATTTATTGACTAGCCCTTCTTCCAAAAACTAATTTTTGAATATCCAGTAATGTCAAATCATAAAGTTTCAGAACGGTACGCAAAATCACTTTATTCTCTGGCAAAAGAGAATGGAAATGTTGCAGCGGTTTTGGAGGATATCAAATCTTATCAGAAAACTATAGCTGAAAATCAAAATCTGGCTACAGTTATCAATAGTCCAATCATCAATACGACAAAAAAGCAAGCCATTATCAGTCAATTGTTTGCATCAAGATTTCAACCCATTACCAGTATGTTTTTTAAACTGATTCTGGAAAAAGGAAGAGATTTTGAATTGAATGGCATTGCAAAATCGTTTGTTGAAGAGGATAAAAAACAAAAAGGCATAAAAGATTGCCTTATTTCAACGGCAGCGCCATTGACCCCTGAACATCTTGCTATTTTGACAGAAAGGGGAGAGAAAATGGCAGGAAGCAAAATCGAAGTTACTGTAAAGATTGAACCTTCATTGATAGGTGGTTATGTCTTAACTGTAGGAGATTTACAATTTGATGAGTCGGTAAAAACAAAGCTATCCAAAATTGGAAGCCAGCTGGTTGACCACAGCTATATTCCTAAAATTGATTTAATTTAAAAAGAACTTTCTAAGTACATCTATATGGCAGATATCAGACCGGATGAAATATCCGCAATCTTGAGAGAACAATTGGCCAATGCAAAATCAGAGGCCGAACTTGAAGAGACAGGAACCGTACTCCAGGTTGGAGATGGTGTAGCCCGGGTTTACGGACTAACCAAAGCACAATCAGGAGAACTTCTTTCTTTTCCAAATGGTCTTACCGGCTTGGTCCTGAACCTTGAAGAAGACAATGTTGGAGCAGTATTATTCGGAGACTCCATGCTGGTAAAGGAAGGAGATACCGTAAAAAGAACTGGAAAAATTGCTTCGGTAAAGGCTGGATATGGTCTTTGCGGTCGTGTGTTGGACGGACTTGGCAATCCAATAGATGGAAAAGGAAAATTAGAAGGCGATTTGTATGATATGCCTTTGGAGCGAAAAGCCCCAGGTGTAATTTACAGACAACCTGTAACTGAGCCACTTCAAACAGGTATCAAGGCCGTTGATGCGATGATTCCTATTGGAAGAGGTCAGCGGGAATTGATTATCGGTGACAGACAAACTGGTAAAAGTGCCGTTGCAATTGACACCATCATCAATCAAAAAGAATTTTATGACAAAGGTGAGCCTGTATATTGCATCTATGTAGCCATTGGTCAAAAAGCATCAACAGTTGCTCAGGTAGTAAACGCACTTGAAAAAGGTGGCGCTCTTCCTTACACGGTTATCGTTGCAGCAAGTGCGGCTGACCCCGCTCCTACTCAATTTTTTGCACCTTTTACAGGAGCATCAATTGGCGAGTTTTTCCGGGATTTAGGTAAACCAGCTTTGGTTGTTTATGATGATTTGTCAAAGCAAGCGGTAGCCTACAGGGAAGTTTCTCTTTTGCTCCGTCGTCCACCTGGACGAGAGGCATTCCCTGGTGATGTATTTTATTTGCATAGCCGTCTTCTGGAACGGGCTGCAAAAATAAATGCATCAGATTCTATTGCCCAGGCGATGAATGATTTACCTGACTCAATCAGACACATGGTTAAAGGTGGCGGTTCACTAACTGCGCTCCCAATCATTGAAACTCAGGCAGGAGACGTTTCAGCATATATTCCAACCAACGTAATTTCAATTACTGACGGTCAGATATTCCTTGAGACCAACCTATTTAACTCCGGTATACGTCCTGCGATTAACGTTGGTATTTCCGTATCGAGGGTTGGAGGAAATGCTCAAATCAAGTCGATGAAAAAAGTAGCTGGTACACTTAAACTAGACCAGGCCCAGTATCGTGAACTTGAAGCATTTGCCAAGTTTGGTTCAGATTTGGATGCCTCTACAAAATTAACAATTGAAAGAGGCAAAAGGAATCTTGAGATGCTCAAACAAGCGCAGTATTCTCCTGTGCCGGTAGAACAACAAGTAGCTATTGTTTATGCTTGTACCACAGGATTAATTGACAATGTGCCTGTGTCAAAGGTTAAAGAATTTGAAAAACAATTTCTTACCACGCTTGCAGCGGGCCACAAAGAGACGTTGGAAGGCTTGAAAAAAGGCAAACTAGATGCCGAACAAACAGACGTTTTAAAAAGAGTAGCTAAAGAAATCGCATCGCTTTATTAGTCTTTCTGCCCGGATTCAATATTTGAAGCAGAAAAGACAAACATAAAAACATGGCAAATTTAAAAGAAGTAAGGATAAGAATTCAGTCTGTAAACTCAACTCAACAGATAACCAAAGCTATGAAAATGGTGGCGGCAGCGAAGTTGAGAAGAGCGCAGGAAGCAATTACACAAATGAGGCCCTACAGCCAAAAATTGAGTGCTTTGTTACAGAATCTGTCATCGGCAGCGGGGACAGATTTTGAAAGCCCGTTTATGGAGGTAAGAGATACAAAGCATATCCTGCTTGTTTGTGTTACTTCAGACAGAGGACTTTGTGGTGCCTTTAATACAAACGTAATCAAGGCCGTTTCCAATCTTTATTTGCAAGAACACGCCGGAAAAGAGGTTACGATACTTTGTATTGGCAAAAAAGGCTACGATTATTTCAGCAAAAGAATGCCAAGGGTAAATGGAGACCATCATTTGCTTTTCTCTGACCTGAAATATACCAATGTGCAGAAAGCTGCAAAATGGGCCATGGATGGATTTGCTGACAAAACATTTGACAAAGTAATTGTCGTTTATAACGAATTTAAAAACGTTGCTACCCAAATTGTTAGAGAAGAACAATTCCTCCCTTTTTCATCCAAAACCTCAGCAAATGCTGGTTCGAGTGTTGATTATTTATATGAGCCAGACCAGGAAAGCATTCTTACCGAATTGATTCCAAAGGCATTGGGTATGCAATTGTTCAAAGCAGTTCTGGACAGCAATGCATCTGAGCATGGGGCCAGAATGACTACTATGGACAAGGCCACTGAAAATGCGGGTGAACTTCTGAAAGAACTGAAATTAATGTACAACAGAACACGACAAGCAGCCATTACAACTGAGATTCTGGAAATCGTAGGTGGTGCGGAAGCTTTGGTTTCTGGTTAAACAAATTTGAAATTTTGATAGAAAGCCCTGAAATTCAGG
>JAIXQU010000022.1 GCA_027485575.1 Cytophagaceae bacterium | reverse complement strand
GAGCATTGGAAAAGCTAGAGTTTTTTGCACACTTTTTGGTCCGCCTTCGGAGGAAAAAAGTATGAATCTCGGAAACCGACAATCAATTGGAAGGAAGGATTTTGTGCGTTAGATTTTTGCTTTTTCAGTGGACCCTAAATAAGAAAAAAAGGAATTCAACCTTATGCCACCTGATTGGTGACTAACAGCCTATTAAGTTTTTGGGCCAACAATTCTGATGAAATTGGTCTGATAACATAATCTAAAGCACCCGATTGCATCATAGATGCCAATTGCTCGTGCCTGTCTGGATTTCCAATTGCGATTATCGGTATGTCATTAAAAAAGCCACTGGCTTTCAGGTATTGAATAAACTGGTGGCCGGGCATTAAACCCATTTCCTCTTCAGCAAAAATAAAATCGGGAATGTTTCCTTTTCCAAGCCAAAGGAGTGCTTCTATGCCATTTCCCATTAAAACCAACTGAAAGTCAAATTTTGAAGCCCACTCCCTAATTTCTAAATTGGGTCTTGAACTTTTCTCTATCAATAATATTTGCTTTTCCATTACTTTTTGTAACCGGGTATAGAATTAAGAATGCAAAAGTAAAATTAAATTAGAATAAAGCAAGTAATTTATAAAAAAAGTTATATTTTTAATAATTTAATAGAATTTTACTCATAAATGATTTGGATTAATCTGTTTATTTTTTTTTCATTTATATCAATCAAAAAAATCACTTTTGAGAAATTATAAACCAACAGATGTCGAAGAATAATTTTAATGAAACAGACCTGAAACCCTGGTTGAAAAGGGTAAGTGAATTGTCACTTGAAAATGTTAAATCAGAAATTGGAGGGCCTTTTGCAGCATTGGTTATAAAAGACGGAGTCCTCATTGCTGAGGGAACAAACAGGGTTCTTGTTGACCAGGATCCTACGGCGCATGCAGAGGTGGTAGCCATTAGAAATGCCTGTAAAGCTTTGGGAAGTTTTCAGTTAGATGGTTGTGTTCTAATTAGTTCCTGCGAACCTTGCCCTATGTGTTTGGGGGCCATTTATTGGGCCAGACCTAGCAAAGTCTATTTTTGTAATACCCGGGAGGAAGCTGCTGAAATTGGCTTTGATGATGATTTAATCTATACCGAAATTAATCTGGACCCGATAGAAAGGAAAATTCCATTTATTCCAATTCGATTTGAAGGCGCAAAAACTGCTTTTAATGCCTGGAAGGAAAAAATGGATAAGACCCAATATTGAGTTTTCAAAAACAAAAAGGTAGCGTAATTAATATTCCTTTTCTTTCCATTAAACCTTGTTTCTGAAAATTTCTTTGGGCAACCAGCCCTAAGCCTTAACAACAAGTACAGGATTGGAGGACCTGCGGATTGTAGACCGCCGGAAAAAAATCAGGAAAATTCCTCAGGGGAAACAGGTTTAACTGACCTTATTTCTGTGTTTTGTTTGTCAGATTCTATAACTCCATCTCTGAGCCGAATTATCCTTTTGGCAAAAGCTGCAATATCCTCTTCATGGGTAACCATAATGATGGTATTGCCTTTTTCATTCAAATCTTTGAACAGCGCCATGATATCATAGCTGGTTTTGCTGTCCAGATTTCCGGTGGGTTCATCAGCAAGTATGATACTTGGATTGTTTACCAGGGCTCTTGCAATGGCCACCCTTTGCCTTTGTCCACCTGATAGTTCATTGGGTTTGTGGTCAGACCGGTTTCCAAGCCCAACATCTTCAAGCACTTTTTGAGCCCTGGCCATTCGGTCTTTTTTTGAAAAACCAGCATAGACAAGAGGCAAGGCAACATTTTCCAGGGCTGAATACCTTGGTAAAAGATTAAATGTCTGGAAAACAAATCCAATTTCCTTGTTTCGCACAGTTGCCAAATCCGACTCAGACATTTTGCTCACATCATTCCCATTCAGAATATATGTGCCGGAGGTGGGTGTATCAAGTGCACCAACAATATTCATTAAGGTAGATTTTCCCGAACCAGAAGGCCCCATAAAGGCAACGTATTCCCCTTTTTTAACCTTTATATCAACAGAAACCAGTGCCCGGATTAACTCCTGACCCATTTTATAATTCTTAGCCAAGCCTTTGGCATCTATCAGGAATTCATTATCCATTTTTGAAAATTTGGAACCTTGTTTTTGAATCTGGCCATTAAAACCAGTGGAATGATTTAGAGTGTGAAATTAGAAAGGACTTTGGGAATAAAACAAAAACCAAGGTTAAAAGGGAAAATCCAATTAAGAGAGGTCGCCAAGGTTGAATTGATAGCAGGCATTTGAATTTGGTGATTGGGAAAAACTATTGGAGGTTTACTTTTTTTCTTTTTTTGATTCAGAATAATACCGGACATAATCAAAAATCGCTTCAGATGGCAGCAGGTTGTCATCCACGGATTCTGTTCCACCAAGGTGAGAGGCGATTGAAGTGAGCCAAATATGCATCTTCCCAAATTTAAGGTTGGAAAGGCTTCTTTTGTCTACTTCAAGGCCGTTGTAAAAATAGAATAAACTGTCTTTAGTTATCAGGCATCCAGCAACTTGTGGGCTTTGACTTAAATCAGCTGACTGGATATATTTATAACCATAATCTTTATGCTCGCCATACCATTTGTGTAGATTGGTATGGTGGCCTAGTTTTACTTTTGAGTCACTTTCCACAATGTCTATTTCAAGGTTTGTTTTTCCCGGACCAGTTCCGCCGGAACCATCATGTTTCATTAGCCAAAAAGATGTGTGCCAACCTGCACCTTTTGGTATTTGCATTGTCGTTTCATAATAGCCAGCTCCAAGGCTATCTTTGGATATTAAACCTGCGCCTGTATAATTCTTGTTTCCAATTGTTTCTTTTTTGAGTTTGAGCTTCAGGTACCCATTTTCCAATTTGACATTTGCTGGTAATTGTGTGCTCCAGTGTTTGCTGTCGGTTCGGTAGTTCCATTTTGTGGTATCTGGTTTTTCTGTGCTGAATTCATCATTGAAACTCAAATAATAGGTTTTTCCTTTCATTTTGATTGTGTTTGGTTGAGCCAATGAATTGGAAAATGCCATTGAAAACAAGAAGGACAGGGTTGTTAATATTTTCATGCTTTTATTTCACGTTTTTTATTGAAGGGTAAATCTTAACTTTTTTTAATTGTCAGCTTGAGAAAATCAAAGAAAAATTCTTTGATCTATTGAGGAATGAGTGGTGAATTTGGGAAGCAATCTTCTTTTCACGGGAATCATAAAAATGTTTCGGGCAAAAGGTAATCCATAAACCATCGGGAATCTTTTACCCAAGGTTTCCAATGTGAACACTTACGGGTGGGGCTCCGCATTTTTTGGGTAAAAATAACTGATACAGAACTGCATTCCAAAACCAAACGGGGTGATTGTGGTGATACCGTTATTTTACAAAATCCTGCTTTCTATGGTAAAAACATCTTTTAAGACAAAGGTCTGCATTGAAGAAAATAAATTCAGGTCGGAAAATTCGAACCTGGCTTATTGGAAAAACGGAATCTTAACGGAGTCAAGCTGGGTAGTAAATGGCAAACTATTGCCGGGAAGATTCAAAATTGTAGCTGTTATGGTTAGTACGGTTAAACCCAGAATAGTCATTAAGAAATCCCTGTCTGCCAACAGGCAGGTGTTCCGATGCTAAACTTCTTGAAATCAGAAACTTCGTCACCTTTTCTTCTGTATATGTAGCGCTGCTATGATTTCGAATAAAAGGTGCTGATTTTTTGCTTTTTAGCCTCTCTTAACGAAGTCCTGATAACCAGTCTGGGTTAAAATGGCTGCTGTTGGTTTGCATGCATCTTAATTTGGTTCAATTTCCCTTTTTAGATCTGTTTAAAATCGCAGAAAGATTTCAATATAAAAATTTGGGATGTTAAATGTTGTATTCCTCATGAAATCAACAACTTGAGTTGTATTTGTTTGCCTCAATAGGAAGGAAGAAAATCCAGACATCGAAAATAAAAAACCAGCTATTCATCAGCTTCTATTTTCATTTATCATCTTATTTTTCAAAAATTGAAGTGAAAGGTATTGATTTGCATTCAATCTTTATATAGTCAATCGTTTCAATTTTTATTTCACACCATATATTATGCTCAAGAGAGGTCTCAGTTTTTTCATTTTTAGTTTATCCCTTGTTTTTCAAGTTTTTTCTCAAAACTATGAGACCAAAACTTTTACAGAAGATGGCTACACATATTCCATTGTTAATGGTGACCCAACTGAAACAAGGATTTATAAATTAGCCAACGGACTTACAGTTTATCTTTCAGTATATAGAGATAAGCCTCAGATTTTCACGTTGATACCTATTAAGGCTGGAAGTAAACACGATCCCAAAACCAATACAGGTCTTGCCCATTACCTGGAGCACATGGTTTTCAAAGGAACTTCAAAAATTGGCACCAAGGATTTTGGAAAAGAGAAGTTGCTGTTGGATAGCATAGAAAATATGTTTAGCCGATACATTAAAATCAAGGATACAACCAAAAGAAAGGAGCTTTATAAAAAGATAGATAAGGTTTCATATGAAGCCAGTAAATACTGCTTTGCCAATGAATATGATAAACTCATTTCGGTAATTGGTGGTCAGGGCACCAATGCATTTACATCCAATGAGCAAACGGTTTATTTGAACTCAATTCCATCCAACCAATTGGAGAAATGGCTTGAAATTGAAAGAGAACGATTTAGTATGTTGGTTCCACGATTGTTTCATACCGAATTGGAAGCAGTTTATGAAGAGAAAAACATATCGCTTGATGATGACAATGATAAAGTACAGGAGGCTTTGTATGCTGAATTATTCAAAAAGCATCAGTACGGGACCCAAACCACAATTGGGACTGTTGAACATTTGAAAAACCCTTCAATCACTGAGATTAAGAAATTTTTCTATACCTATTACGTCCCCAACAATATGGCAATCTGCCTTGCCGGTGATTTAGATCCTGCAAAAACCATAAAGTTGATAGACAAGACATTTGGAACCATGGTGCCAAAATCTGTCCCCAAGTTTGTTCCACCAGTTGAGGATAAGATTTCCGCCCCGATAATCAAACAAGTTGTAGGACCAGAAGAAGAAAGCGTCAACCTGGCCTTCAGGCTTCCTGGCCAAGGCACCAAAGAGGCAATTATCGCCAAACTAATTGACCAGATGTTATCCAACAGTCAGGCAGGTCTAATGGATTTGAATCTCAACCAAAAGCAATTGGTTTTGGGTGCAGGTGCTTATTTGGATGTGAACAAAGACTATTCTGCCCACATATTTTATGGTTCTCCCAAAGAAGGTCAATCTCTTGCAGAAGTCAGAAATCTGATTCTGGCCCAACTTGATTCTATTAGAAAAGGAAGATTTGAAGACTGGCTAATTCCCGCCATTGTCAATAACATAAAAATAACCCAGTATAAACAATACGACAACAATCAGGGAAGGGCATTTGCACAGATGAACGCTTTTGTATTTGGGGAAAACTGGGAGCAATTCTGGAAAGAAACTGAAAACTTGAGTAAAATCACCAAAGCCCAGATAATAGAGTTTGCAAATCAATATTATGGTCAAAACTATGTCTGCATTGAAAAGGTAAATGGGAAAGATTCTAAGGTAGTAAAAATCTCCAAACCCGCGATTACCCCGGTAGTGCTAAACAAGGAAGATCATTCTCCTTTTTATAAGGAGTTGATGGCCAAGCCGAGCCCATCGGTGGAGCCGGTTTTTCTTGATTTTAGAAAAGATTTAGTGATTAAGGATATCCGCAACGGGCTTCAATTGCTATACAAGCGAAACAACTCAACGCCTATTTTTCAATTGACCTATTTGGTGGAAATGGGCAGCATTCACGACCCTAAACTTGATATTGCTGCAAGGTTGCTGGATTTTGCAGGTGCTAAAAACCTGAATGGAGATGCATTTAAAAAAGAGCTTTTTAAGTTAGGTTCCAGCCTTACAGTTTTCCCTGGTTTGGACCAAACCTATATTACAATCACAGGATTACAACAAAATTTTATTCAAACCATTGAGCTGTTGGAGAACTTATTGGCACAACCTAAAGTTGAAGATGATGCCCTTAAGTCGCTCTATTCTAATATTCTAAAGGAAAGAGAAAATCAAAAGCTTGATAAGCGTTCCATTCTTTTTGGAGGACTTTCCGGTTATGGGCGATTTGGCCCAAATTCACCTTCAAACTATATCGTTAAAAATAAAGATTTGCCAAACCTAAAATCAGATGAGCTTATGGCATTAACCACGAAGTTAACCACCTACCCTCATAAGATTTTATACTATGGACCTGAGCAGGAAAACAATTTAACGGATATACTCAGCAAGTATCATAAAACACCTCCGGTTTTTGTCAGTATTCCGGAGCCTAAAAATTTCAAAGAAGTAGAGACGGACAGCAACAAGGTCTTTTGGGTTGATTATGATATGCTCCAAACAGAACTTTACTTTATGTCTAAATCCAACAATTTTGACCCGCTCCAGGTAGGTATTGCCTCACTCTTTAATGAATACATGGGTGGCAATATGAGCTCAGTTGTTTTCCAGGAACTGCGGGAGTCGAAAGCTTTGGCGTACAGCGCAAGCGGTGGATATGGCCTTGCCGTTCAAAAAGACAAGCCCAATTATATTACCGGTTATATTGGTTGCCAGGCCGATAAATTACCTGAAGCTACATCTTCTATGATGTTGATTATGAACGAACTTCCACTTGTGAAAAGTTCGTTTGATTTAAGTAAAGAATCAATCTTATCTTCCATCCGAAGCGAAAGAATTACCAAATCTTCTGTTTTGTTTTCTTACCTGAGGGCTCAGAAACTAGGTTTGGATTATGATAATCGTCAAAAAGTATTTGAGGAGATTCAAAAATTTCAACCCGAAGATTTGAAGAATTTTCATGAAAAGGCAATTGCAAACAAAAAATACACTTTACTCGTGGTCGGGAAAAAAGATAAAATTGATTTTGAACACCTTAGAAAATTCGGACCGGTTAAGGAATTAAAAGTGGATGACATTTTTGGTTTTTAATACGGAATTGAAAAGATAATCAAAATGCCTCACGACAATATTTATACCCAAAAGCAAAGGGATTATCTTTTAAAGATTAGTATTCTTTTTTTGCTCTTTTTCATCCTTTATGGACTAAAAGAGTATTTAACTTCTTTCCTGGGAAGCATTATCATCTATATTCTTTTTTTGCCCCTTTTTAGATTTTTGGTTGAGAAAAAAAGATGGAAAACTTCCTTAACAGCTTTTTTTATTATCCTTCTTTCCTTCATAGTTATCGTTTTGCCTTTTCTGTTTCTTTCAGTCCTGTTGACAGATAAAATTGTATATTATACAACTCACTATCAGGAGATTACTAAATTCATTTCCAATATTGAGGATTTTATTGGTTTTAGATTGAACGACAGGGCAACCATTGCTTCCATTGCGACCAATGTAGGTTCCTATCTCAGCGGATTGTTTCCTTCTTTGGTTACAGGGACTTTGGATGTTTTTATCATTCTGGGGTTGATGTATTTTGTCATGTATTATCTTCTTATCAACAACAGGAGTCTGAATGAACTGGTCTATAAGTTTCTTCCATTTAGAAAAGAAACCATCATCGAATTGACGGAAGAACTAAAAGCCTCAGTCAATGCCAATGTCCTTGGATTGGGAATTATCTCACTTGTTCAGGCGGTTCTTGTTGGGTTAGGGTTTTTGCTTTTTGGATTGCCAGATCCCCTTTTTTGGGGTTTAATTAGTTTTTTTGCAGCCTTCATTCCCGTTTTAGGTACTCCCTTGGTTTGGGGCCCCGGTTCCATTTATCTGGTAACTACCGGGCATTCCGCGGCCGGAATTGGTTTGGCCATTTACGGGGCCATTCTGGTAATGAATATTGACAATGTACTGAGACTTTATATTGCAAAAAAAATAGGGGATACACATCCACTTATAACCATGATAGGCGTTGTTTTGGGCATTCCACTTTTCGGAATTCTTGGTTTGGTAATTGGTCCTTTGATGATTTCTTATTTGCTTTTGCTTTTTAAGGTTTACGAGCATGAATTTGACGGAGGGGCACTAAACCAAAATCCCGACGAATAGGAAAACTGAAGTTTAAGCCCATTGGATAAAAGCCTCCTGGTACGGAATAAATCACTGACAATTTTTTTGGTTGCCAGGATATTTTTTACGCTCGCTTTTAATATGCAGGGAACAATGGTGGCCTGGATGGTATATCAGATTAGCCACAGCCCAATAGACCTTGGCTTGATTGGCCTGGCTGAAATTATCCCATTTGTTGCCATTCTGCTTTTTGGAGGCGCATGGTCTGATAAATACAATCGGAAAAGGCTCATGATTTACTCAGTTTTTGCCTATTTTCTGGTTAGTCTTTGTCTTCTGATTCTGGCTTTTGAGGTTCAGAATGGCCATGCCATTGAATTATACCCGGTTTATTCTCTTATTTTTATAACAGGTTTGGCCAGAGGCATTTTGTCCCCGTCCCAAAATGCATTGATGGGACAAATGGTCGCCTCCAATGATTTGAACAAAGCATCTGTCTTTAATTCAATGGTTTTTCAAATAGGTTCTGTAGGTGGTCCAGCAATTGGAGGTATTTGTTATGCCTATTTTGGGGTAGGAAATTCATTTTTCGCTGTTACGATTTTATTGGGTCTGGCACTTTTAATTTTAATGGGTTTACCTGTTTTTCCCAATCCTGAAAACAAAAATGTCACCGAGACTATTTTCCAAAGGATAAGCGTTGGAATTCAATTTGTTAGAAACCATAAGGTCTTGTTGCCGGGCATGGTCATGGATATGGTAGCCGTTTTGTTTGGTGGTGCGGTTGCAGTCCTTCCCTTGTTTGCAGACCAGATTTTGCATACCGGCCCGGAAGGATTGGGTTGGCTCCGTGCGGCACCAGCAATCGGCAGTTTATTGATAGCTTCGGTTTTGGTTCGGTTTCCTTTGGGAAAAAATGCGGGAAAGTGGTTGCTTATTTGTGTGTTTTGTTTTGGCATTTGCAATTTTATTTTTGCCATAAGCACCTCTTTCTGGATTTCCTTTTCGATGCTTTTAATAGGAGGCGGATTCGACAATGTAAGTGCCATTATACGAATGACTTTGGTTCAGATTTATACGCCTGATGAAATGAAAGGCAGGGTCTCTGCTGTAAACTCAATTTTTATTGGCAGCTCAAATGAGTTAGGCGCTTTTGAATCAGGAGTTGCAGCCAGATTGCTGGGTTTGGTTCCCTCGGTAGTTTTTGGCGCAATTGTTACCTTTGCCACAGTAGGCTTTACAGCCTGGAATGCACCGAAACTCCGGAATCTGGATCTTTCTAATCCCCGAAAGTAAAAATGGAAAACAAACAGAAAAAGAAAGTACTGATTATCGCTTATTATTGGCCGCCTTCTGCAGGTTCCGGGGTTCAGCGGTGGCTTAAGTTTGTAAAATATCTCCGGGAGTATGGTTGGGAACCCATAGTTTATACGCCAGAAAATCCTGATTTTGACATTAAGGATAACGAATTATTAAAAGAAATTCCTGCAGGAATTACAATTTTGAAAAGGCCAATAACAGAGCCTTTTCAGTTCTATAACAAACTGTTGGGTCAAAAGGCAGATAAGCAGGTGAATCCTGTAATGAAAGGTGAAGGCAAACCAGGCTGGAAGGCAAGAATCGGGTTGTGGGTCAGGGCCAATATTTTTATTCCCGATAGCCGGATGCTTTGGATTCGACCTTCAGTAAATTTTCTGAATCAATGGTTAACCAATAACCACGTGGATGCCATTGTTAGTACAGGTCCGCCCCATTCTATGCATCTAATCGCCCTTGGAATCAAAAAGAAACACAAACTTCCCTGGCTGGCAGATTTTAGGGATCCGTGGACAAGGATAGATTTTTTTCATGAACTCAATCTGGAGCCATGGGCAGAAAAAAAGCATAGAAATCTCGAAAAAGAAGTGATTCAGACTGCTGACCATGTGGTGGTTGTGGGTCAGAATATGAAAGACGAATATTTGGAATTAACCCGTAAGCCTATCTCAGTCATAACCAATGGATACGACCCCTCTGATATTGATTTATCCACACCGGTTTCTTTGGATGAAAAATTTAGCATTATCCATATTGGAATGCTGGGAAAGGCCAGAAGCCATACCATTTTTTGGGAAGGATTAAACCAGCTGAGAAATGAAATACCAGAGCTCAGGGAAAAGTTGGAGGTCAGGATTTATGGAATTACAGACCCGATTGTACTGGAACAAATCAAGGATTTTGCCGACCGGTCATGGATTAAGTTTTTGCCTTATTTGCCCCATCATGAGGTGATCCAGGTTCAAAGACGTGCCAGGGTTTTATTGCTGAGTGTAAACAATGTGCCTTCTGCAAAAGGAATAATCACGGGTAAAATATTTGAATATCTGGCCATTGGGCGACCTGTTTTGTGCATTGGTCCGGTAAATGGAGATGCAGCCGCAATAATTAATAAAGCCAGTGCTGGTCCGGTTGTAGATTTTGACGATATTCTTTCGTTCAAAGAATCTGTCGTGAAGTTGTTTGACGATTACAGGATTGGAAAAGATTTGGTTGTTCCATCAGGGGTAGAAAAGTATAGCCGCAGAACCCTATGTGGGAATATTGCTCAAATTTTGAATGAGATTTCCGTAGG
>JAIXQU010000100.1 GCA_027485575.1 Cytophagaceae bacterium | reverse complement strand
TAGACAAATTTAAAAAAGATTCGAGAAAACAAAAAAATATTTAAAAAAAAATTTTGGCACCTTTTTTTTTTCTGATTACGCATTTGAATTGCCCTCTGCATTCTGCATGTTTTCCAGAAACTCCAATCGCTCGTTTGCCTGTTTCAAATCAAATTCCAGCACTTTCAGTTGGTGATGTGTTCGGAGGGCAACCATCGAATGGACCATTTCGGAATCCAGATAATTTGCAGACCATGGTTTTTGGGGATGGAGTGGATTTTGCGCCCAAAGTTTCAACCATGCCAGAGCCAACTGAGCCTGATTGATTTTCTTTGAATGGTCTTTTTGCATTCCATCCAGCAAGGCAATTTTATCCTTTGACAATCTAATTTCTTTTTCAATGGCTTTAATTTCTTTCGGACCGGGAGGAGGTAATGGATCGGAGCTTGCATTTTCCAGGGCTTGATCCAAAAGCATCTCTGCCTGGTTGATAACATGAAAAGCCTCGGCCCCCGGTTCCCGCTTATTGAGCAAATACATATTAAATATGGGCGTGGAAAAACCCAGGATTTCAGCCAGGCGCTTCTGGGTAAAGCCAGTTTGTTGGAGAAACTTAACCATGAAATGCATCATATCCTTTCAATTTTAGTTTTTTGGAATTTAACAATTTGTAATTTTTCCTTTGTTAATTTTTAAAAAATTAACAGCCATAAAATTAACAAGTCTTCAAAAATAATCTTTGTTAATTATAAATAGAACTATAAAAAAAAATTAACAGCCATCAAATAAACAGGCTTCAATTTTTTATCCCGAAATTTTTAATTTTTAAAATTCAAACCAAATCTTTCCTATCGGCTTAAGTCATCCCTTGGAAAATTAACTCCACTCCTTTCCTTTTGAAAAACCCAGGGTTGACAATTGTAAATTTCTCAATTTTTTTTTCAAGGCCATTTCAAAATTTATGGAATCTAGTTTTCTACATCTCAGTGCATTAGAAAAATCTAATTCGGATTTCTTTCCTCAATTCTGAATCAAAATCCTAAACCTAAGCATCCATTGAAATTTGTATTTACTTTTGCATTGGCAAAAACCTCTTTTCGCCGATTGCAAACCAGTATTTTAATTTCTATCCATTCATGAGTACCCAACGACAACAAAAATTTTCCAGGCTGATTCAAAAAGAATTGGGTGCCATTTTTCAACAAGATGTTAAATCTATTTTCGGTGGTGCTTTTATTACCGTTTCCGGGGTAAACATGAGCCCCGATTTGGGAATTGCCACGGTGTATCTAAGCCTGACGCTTTCTAAAAAACCGCAATTGGTGCTGGAATCCATCAAAGACCAAAGCCGGCAAATCCGCCAGCAATTGGGGACCAAAATCAGAAACCAGGTGCGCATCGTTCCGCAGCTTAGATTTTTTCTGGATGAAACACTGCTGGAAGCCGAAAAAATGGATCAATTGCTCAACAGCTTAAATATACCACCGCCGGACCCAAACGGCGAATAGGATTTTAACTGCAATAAACAATTGCTTCTCAAGGAATTAAAGCTGGTTCAGTTCAAAAGCCACGTCACTGCTCATTTTGAATTTAAGGAAAGGATAACTGCCATCACCGGAAAAAATGGGGCAGGAAAAACCAATCTCCTGGACGCCATTCACCACCTGAGCCTGGGTAGGTCGCTTTTTCATAAACAAGATGCCCTCAACATTTACAATGAATCGGAATTCTACAGATTAGATGCCCATCTGCAGGAAGAAAATGAGGTTTCCAGACTTGAGATTGTTTACCCGAGAGATGAGAAAAAGAAAATTACCTGGAACGGCGGCATTCTGGATAAAATCAGTGACCATGTGGGCAGGCTGCCTTTGGTTTATATTTTACCCGATGAGCCCTTTCTTATGAATGACAGCGCTGAATGGAGAAGGAATTTTATTGACAACACCCTTTCTCAGACTTTTCCGGAATATCTTCTTCATCTTGGCCGGTATAAAAAACTTCTAAATCAAAGAAATGCTACTTTAAAATATTTTTCCGACAGGCAACGCATTGATTATGATTTACTTCAAACCTTAAATGAAGAACTGACAATTGAGGGCCTTGTGGTTTTTGAGTTTAGGAAAAACTATGCACCCATTTTGAATAAGGAAGTTGGCATTCAATATAGATTTCTATCCCTGGGGGCAGAAAAAGCAGAATTTGAATATAAAACCGAACTTTTTCAATCCAGTTTCGGGGAACTGTTCAGCCGGAACCAAAGGGCAGATTTAGAAAGTCACAGGACATCAGCGGGCATTCACAAAGACGATTTTATTTATCTCCTGGATGGAAAACCCATTAAAAAAATGGGTTCGCAGGGGCAGCTAAAAACTTTTTTACTTTCCTTAAAACTTGCCCAGTATCAGTTTCTTTTAAATCAAAAAAATCAAAAACCCTGGCTTTTGCTGGATGATATTTTTGATAAGCTGGATGACCTCCGGATAGAAAGATTGATCCAAAGAATCGCCGAACCAACCATGGGACAGGTGTTTTTAACAGATGCCCGGGAGGAACGGAGCCGAAGTTTGCTTCAGAATTCCAATTTTCAATTTCAAATATCAGGGATTACAAATCAGGCTTCAATGCCTTAATCATTCTCGCTTTTCCAAACATATCCTTTCTGATTTCAACATTTTCGAAACCCAGATTTTCCAGTAGTTTTTGAATTTCGAAGGCAAAAAGCGGATTCATTTCAAAAAACAACGCCCCTCCCCTATTGAGTTGCTCAAAAGCCATCTTTCCGATTTTTTTATAAAACAAAAGGGGATCATCATTTTCAACAAAAAGGGCAATATGGGGTTCAAAATCCAAAACCTGCGGCTCCATTTCATCGGCTTCCGAAACCAAAACATAAGGCGGATTGGAAACCCAGATGTCAAATGCTTTTTCAATTTTACAACCTGAATCCAGTAAGTCGCCTTGCATCCAATCGATTTTCAAATCTAAAATATCGCTGTTTTGTTTGGCTACCTGCAATGCTTCATGGCTGATATCCAAACCGGCCATATACTTCCAACTGCCTTTTTGTGCAAGGCCTAAAGCAATGCAACCACTGCCGGAACAAAGATCGAGCACAGATTTTTCGTTTCTGGCATTGGTTTCCAGAATCCAATAAACCAATTCTTCGGTTTCGGGCCTTGGGATTAGAACAGAATTATTGACAATCAATTCGAGGTTCAGAAAATAGGCTTTCCCCAAAATATATTGCAGAGGCTCCCTGGTTTCCAGTCGGTTAACGATAGATTTCAATTGGATTTGCAATTTTTCTGACAATTGAAAATCAGGCTGGGTATGAATGGTTGTATTCTTTTCCAGAATTTCTTCCCAAACTTGTTTTAAAATTGCCTCAGATTCTTCCTTTCCCCGGATGGGTGAAAGTTTTTGAATTATTTCCTTGTTCAAGACAAGCAAACTAGAGTTATACGATGGAAAATCTGGCAAATGAAAATGAGGCTTTTGTTGAATTTCTGAAACGCAAAAATATAGACCCGGCGGCTTTGGAAACAGGAGAACCGGAAATATATTTGAAATGGCGCTCACTTTATGCCTTGGTGCATGAAAAAAGCTTTGAAATGCAGCAGAAGTTTTTAATCAACCCAATCAGAAGAAAATATCCCAAAACAAATCAGGTTTAACCAAACTCCTATAAAATACTAAATGACAAGTACTTATCTCCAGCTTTTTGAATCTGTTTTTTTTGAAACTTTTGGGAAAGAAGTTGAAATTGAAGAGTTTTCAATTGTAGCCAGTGGCGTAGTAAACACAGGAGTGAAAGTGATTGGCAGCGAGGGAACCTATTTTATCAAGCTCAACGAACTGGAAAATGCCAATTTTTTTGAGTCTGAAGCAGCCGATTTGAAGCGCATTCAAACGAAGGTTTCCGTACCTGAAATTCTGGGTTTTGGACGCCATTCCGGATTTAATTACCTCATTACTGAATATATTGAAGAAGGCGACTTAACCCCTACTTCCAATCGCCTGGCCGGGGCACAATTGGCGGCATTGCACCAACTGAGTAGTCCGCAATTTGGGCTTGAATACAGCAACTATATGGCCTCTATTTCTCAGGACAATACCTGGAAAACGGATGGAATCAACTTTCTGATCCAAAACAGAATTCTACCCATGGTTGGAAATTGCCTGATGGAGGAAAAAATCTCAATAGAGCTTTACCGGAAAATCGAAAAACTTTGCAGCCGCCTCGGAAAAATAATTCCTGAAGAATCACCGGCCTTGCTTCATGGAGATTTATGGTCTGGCAACCTCATGGCCGACAGAAAGGGAAATCCAAAATTTATTGATCCTGCCTGCTATTATGGCCTAAGGGAAAGTGAGTTGGCTTTTACCTATTTGTTTGGAGGCTTTGAACCAGAGTTTTACGAATCTTATCTGGAAGTATTTCCTTTGGAACCAGGTTTTGGCCAAAGGGTTTCGGTGTACCACATTCACCCGCTATTGGTCCATGTTTACCTTTTTGGAAGTGGTTATATTGAAGGAATCGAAAGGATTTTAAAGCGGTTTTCTTAGTCAATCATTGCTTTTAATTTTATATCAGAAACAAAAGCAACCGGGTCTTTTTGCTTAAAAAAAGCGGTACCCATTACGAATATATCTGCACCTATCACAGCCATTTCATGGATGTTATCGCCAGTAATGGCCCCATCCAGTTCGATTAAGAAATCCAGTTCTTCTTCCCTTCTGAAATTATCCAGATTTTCAATTTTCCGAACCACAGATTGAATAAAACTTTGGCCCCCAAAGCCTGGGTTAACAGTCATAAGATTAACGAAGTCTATGAGATCTCTCAAAGGTTCCACAACAGATTCACTCGTTCCAGGATTGATGGCAATTCCCGTTTTCACTCCCTTGTTTTTTATAGATTCAAGCGTTCTGTGCACCTGAACACAAGCTTCAAAATGAATGGACAGTGATTGCAGGCCAAAATCCATAAACCGATCTGTATATCTTTCCGGTTGAACGATCATTAAATGCACATCAAGTGGCTTTTTGGCATATTTGGCAAGAACTTCCATCACCGGAAATCCAAATGAAATATTGGGAACAAAAACCCCATCCATCACATCCACGTGAAATAAATCAGCAGAACTTTCATTTACAATTTCTATCTCCTCCCGTAATTTTCCAAAATCGGCGGCCAGGATAGATGGGGCAATTATCATTGATATTAAAATTTAAATCCGGATTTTACTTTTTCTTTTTTGTGGGTGCAGGCGTATTTATTTTTTTCAAAAGCTCCTCAGTTCCTGACATGTCGTCTCCTGTCTTTTTTCCCAGGGCTATGGCTTTTTCTGCCACAAGTCTTGCCTCAGTTTTTTTGTTATTTTTAAACAACAAGGCCGCATAGGTATCGGCTATCATTGGATTTTCCGGTTCTAAAGCCATACCCGTTTTTGCCCAGGATTCCGCTGCTGCCAAATGTTTGGAGTTGTTGGATTCTTCATAATATTTCCAGG
>JAIXQU010000129.1 GCA_027485575.1 Cytophagaceae bacterium | reverse complement strand
GTAGGCTTTTAATTTCAGCGATTTTCATTGTGTTTAAGAAGTAGTAATTCATTTTAATTATTCAATCTAATCAATCACAACTCCTTGAACCAGAAAGATTTCAACATATCACATGTTTGCTTACAACCCGGATTAAAGCCAAAACTTCCAGGACCGGAGGTTTTGATATTGGATACCCCTGAAACATTGACCCAGGTGGAGCAGGAGAACCAGGTGATTTTGCATTGCAGCTTTCTGGCATTCCCAGGTGCTTTGATCAGGATCTGGCCCAGTACCTTTCTTGTGCCCAAAGAAGGTGGCGGAAAAATCCCTTTGGTCCATGCAGAAAATATAACCTACGCACCTACCTGGACCCAACTTGAAGGTTACGGGGTTTTTACTTTCACGCTGGTTTTCAATGGACTCCCAAAATCATGCACTCAATTTGACATGGTTGAGGAGATAGAGGAAAGTGGTTCTTTCCACATTCCTGATATAGAAAGGAATAATACCGATGTGTATCGGGTTTGGATTTAGATTTCAATATTCAGCTCTTCCTACTTTCTAATCAGGAAGCATTATCATAGATTAAGCAATAGGATTTAAATAATTGATTTTCCATGCTTTATATCCTCACCCAAATCATTTCCAAGGTTGAGGACTTTAGTTGAAAATCAATCATTTATGAACCAAAAGCTTTTTCTATTGCGGAATTTGGGTTAAAAATGAACGGTGTGTTACAGATTACAAATCCTACGAAAGGGGTTCGGAATTTGAAATTCCGAACAGCGGAATAATGGGTTCAATGGATAGTTAATTTCAATCCTTTCCCGGAACCCACTTTACCTCTTCGACATTCAATTCCTGGCACAGCATCCGGGAAAGAACAAAGAAAAAATCAGAAAGTCTGTTTAAGTAGGTGCCCACCAATTCAGGAACTTCATCTGCCTCAGACAACCGAACTACACATCGCTCGGCTCTTCTGCAAACGGTTCGGGCAACGTGGGCAAGGCTCACTGCAACATGGCCACCTGGCAAAACAAAATGGCGCAATTCAGGAAGCAAACCATCCATTTCATCCATGGAATTTTCGAGTAAAAGAATGTCACTGGTTTGAACCGGCGGCACTTTTTCTGCCCTCTTTGAAGGGTCGCTTGCAAGATTCGCCCCGATTACGAATAGTGTATCCTGAATCTGTTTCAGAAACTGATACCTCTTTTTGTTGACATCATGGTCAGCCAACAGACCTAAAAAACTATTCAGTTCATCCACCGTACCATAAGCTTCAATTCTAAGGTCCGATTTCGAAATCCGGGTTCCCTCTACGAGTGATGTCTTTCCCGAATCTCCGGTTTTGGTGTATATCTTCATTGTGTAAATTTCAAATTTTATGGCCGAAAAATAAACTGCGTTAATTTTCTGACGGGTTTCAAAATAAAGGTAAACCAGGCAGGTTTTAAGTTGTTTAAATCCCAGGCCAGTTTGTCTTCCCTGTTTCCCCTGATTCTATTTTCAAGACTGCGGTTGCTAATGCCTCCCACCCGCATTCTAACCAACAAGTCGGGGCAATAAACTGCTTTCAATTTGTTTTTAAAAAGCATTCTCAAAATCAATTCATAATCGGCGGCACTCTTCAAAAGGTCATCTTTAAAACCACCAAATTGAGCAAATGCTTCTCTTTTGAGAAAAAAAGTAGGATGAGGAGGCATCCAACCCAAAGTGAAAGATTGGTTTGTATAAGTTCCAGTCTTCCAAAAACGAATAATCTTTTCCGTTTGGATTGGATCCACATACGCCAAATCTCCATAACCTGCCCAAACATTGGCTTCCAGACTTAGACTATCTGCCATGTTCTTTAAAACCAAATCATGGTTGTAAAAATCATCTGCATTGAGATAGGCGACAAACTCGCCTTTGGCAAGTCTCCAACCCTTATTCATTGCATCATAAATTCCCTTATCCGGCTCTGAGACTACGGTTATTTTTTCACCGTAGGTTTGTAAAATTGGCAGTGTTTCATCGGAAGAGCCACCGTCAATTATCAGGTATTCAAAATCCGAAAACTTCTGATTTAAAACCGATTCAATGGTTTGTCCAATGGTTTTGGCATTGTTGAAACTGACGGTTATAATGGAAAACTTTACCAAAGATTTAATCGGTTTTCAGGAAATGGTTCTGGACTTGATTTTAACTGCCGGATTTCCCTGGTAAATGGAAAATGGTTCTAAAACTCCTTTGGCCAAACTTCCGGCAGTAAGGACAGAATGAGATTTCATTTCCGTTCCGGGAGAAACAATGCTTTTTGCACCAACCCATGACCCCTCTTCCATTTGAATGGATTTCACAATCAAATCAAAACCGGCAACTGAAAAATCATGGTTGCCGCAAAGAAGAAAAGCACCTTGAGATAGACAGCAATGGCTTCCGATAGAAACGGATGTGAGGTTGTCAATCCAAACCCCCTCTCCTATCCAAGTGTGGTCACCGACTTGCAGATTCCATGGATATTTGATGTTTACAAATGGCTTTATGACAACTCCTTTCCCAATTTTTGCACCAAAAAGCCGAAGTAAAAAAACCTTTACGCCGGAGAAAGGAAACAAACCGGAGTTCAAAAAAAAGTCATTGATAAAATACCAAATCAGCCTTTTCAAGCTGCTCCCCCCGGGGTTAAACCAGGAGTTATTGTACAAATCAAGCCTTGTTTGCTGCTGAGCCATGGGGCAAATATGGTTTTACTACGTACAATACCAAAAAAGGAAGAATGCAAATAAGGGTTATCTGAAGTTGATAAAGAAAAAAACCTCTTGTTGTCCATTGAAAAAGCAGGGCAGTTCCTACCAATTTAAAACTTTGAAAAACGGGTTGATCCACTTTTACATCAAGAAATCCGGACCAAAACCCAACCAGCAACATCCCCATAAAAACACCCAGGTAGCCGAATGTGAGAAAGAACTCTTCCAATTGGGTAACGGCAGGATTGGGATTCCAGGGCCAACCGTTTGGAATCCAGGCTTTGGTAACCGATAAAATCCAGGGTTTTGGTCTTTGATGGTCAGAGAAATTGCTTTTGCTTTTAAATTTATTTTTCAAAAAAACCACCCAGGATTCTGATGCTTGTTTTTGAACTTCAGGGTTTTTGTCCAGATACAAAAGCGTCGACCGGAAGGTCCGGCTATTGGAAAATTCATTGGTTGCGATTTGCAGGTCGAATTGAGACAAATCGAAAGTAATGAGCTGAAACTGTCTTTTGGCAATGGCCATCCGGTTGAGCGTAAGCCAGCAGAATGAAACAAAAACGAGAATCAAAAAAGGAATCAAGCGGGAAATTCTGATTTGAGAAATGGACAAAAAGTGGAAAATGAAAAGAATTCCCAACAATATAATTCGATATCTCCAGCCAGATAAAAGACTGATAATAAGCCAGAAAAAAAAGAAAACAAACCAGATTCTCTTTTCTCCTTTGGTAAACCTGAATTGAAGATAAAGACAAACCGGAATGCAGTTAGACAACAAATCTAAAAAAGGATATTGCCAATCGGCACTAAACAAAATGTCCTTTTCGCTTTGGTTATTGAAATCAAAAATTTTAAAAAAAGAGATTCCGGAAGATTGAATGTTGAAAACAACCAAAGCCCACAAAACCAACTGAAATCCAATCATTACTTTGGGAATCCAATCTTGCTGAAAATCAAAGAATAGCGATTGAAAATCCTCCTGCTTTTTGAAGAAAATCTTTAAAATAAAATACCCAATTAACAATGCAGAGATACCCAGGCAATAAACCAAAGCCTGAGATTGATTCAGGATTAAAGCAACCGGATATTCAAAGCCAAAGAAGGAATGTACCTGGGTGAAATAGTCCGCCAAAGGGACGAAAACATTGTAAATTCCGTACAAAAACAAAAGCAAAAAAAGGCCAAATCCAGGTTTGATTTTGAGTTTAACCGAAAGAAAAACAAAAAGGAAAATGGGTAAAAACTGCAACCCAACAAAGAAAAAACCGGATATCTGCGTCATTTTCTCCTAATAAATAAATCAAAAACGCCTGCAGTCAATTTCATCTTTTATTCTACTTATTAAATGTTAGTCAGTTCACTTTCAGCCCTGCTTTCTTTGCCGGAAAACAAAACCACGAAAATCCAAATAAATAAATTTACGCCCATTTCCCTATCCAGATAGATTTCGGTTTGGACGCTGAAAAAGAGAAACAAGGTGAGCAGAAAAAGAGAAATACGCTTCATCGCAATTGCCTTTCTTACCATAAGGTAAAACAGGAGAAAGACAATAAAAACACCCAACAACCCATATTGAAGCCAATAAGACAAGAACAAATTATGAGGAGTTAAATGCCTGGTAAACAAGTAGCCATTGTGAATTAACACCTGATTATCAAGCTTCTCCTGAAAGTTTTGGGTTCCAAGACCAAAAAGCCAGGTATTGTCCTTTTTCAGCAATTCAACGGTACTTTCCCAAAGAATCAACCTGGAGTTAATACTATTTACATACAATTTTGGGGCATTTGAAAAACTAAAAGTGCCTGTCTGCACCAAATCCTGATACGCTTTTGAGCCGGAGAATTTCCAAAACAAAATGCCGGAAATCACAAAAAATCCAACCAGGATTAGAGCCAGAAGTCTGGGCCGTTTTCTCAAAACAAACAAGGCAAAAATAATACTGCAAATGAATAAACTCAGGATGGCAAGCTTGGCCAGAATGAGCCATAGAAAACCGATATAGAGAAAGAGCAGTCCAATGAGGAAATAGTTCAGCCTTTCCCTGAAAACATAAAGCACACTAAATAAGGAGATTCCAATGAGAAATCCATAGTAAGGCCTGCTTACAGGAAAATAAAGTTTCAGTTCATCCTCGCCAAGGCGAATGGTTTGATAAGCAAAGGAAATCCCTTGGCTACAAAACAAAATGATTGAACCAAGCGTGGAAACCAATAAAACCAAAACAGCCAGTTTTTTCCATTGGGGATTCCAGAACCTCGAAAACTGAAGCACAATAAATGGCAAAAAAACCATGGGTAGCCGAAGCACCAGAATTGACCAGGAAGGTTTTGGATTTTCCCAACGATAAAAATCAAGAAGCGGGGATATTCCAAGGAGGATAAAAATTAACAACAGCGCAAGGTCTTCTTTAAATATCCTTCTGAAGGAAAATTTTCCGGGGAGAAAAACCAAAAAAGCGCCCAACATCACCAAAAGAGAAATGCCTGTAAACCGTATTTTCTGGGTTTGGGCAAAGGGAATGGCGGCAGTCCAAACAAAAAATCCAACAATGGCCAGACGGGTACTAACTCCTTCCCAGGATTTTAATTTTAGCTTTTGAATTGCATCCATTTTTGATACACTTTCAAAATTAGATTTTCTCTAAATGCCTGGTTAGAAAAACGTTGTGCCGTTTCACTTATGGTTTTCGGTTGATATAATTCAGGGTTAGATTCAAATTTGGCTACTGCTTCGACTATGCTCTCTACATTTTGTTCCGTAAAAAGTACGCCGGTAATGCCATTCTGAACAATTTCAGCAGCGCCACCTTTTCCAAAAGCAATCACTGGTGTACCGCAAGCCTGGGCTTCTGCCATGGTGATGCCGAAATCTTCTTCCGCTGCAAAAACAAATGCTTTGGCCCTTGACATGAGTTTCAAAAATTCCGGTGCATCTGCCTCGGTTTTAAAGACAATATTGGATGAATTAATTCTCTTTAAGTCTGCAGTTTTTGCCCCGCTTCCCACCATAATCAACTTTTTATCGGGCATTTTTTTAAATGCTTCGGCAATCAATTCCATCTTTTTGTAGGGAACCATCCGGCTGGCAGCAAAATAAAAATCGTCTTTCTCCTCGAGTAGAACAAATTTGAGCACATCTACCGGAGGATAAATCACCTCTGCATCCCTGTTGTAGACATGAGAAATGCGGCTGGCGATATATTTACTGTTTGCAATGAAATGGTGAACCCTTGGCGTGCTTATCTGATCCCAAATCCGAAGCTTGTGCAAAAAAAACTGGGCAAAAATTCCAAGAATTCCTTTTCGCAAACCAGCCTCCTCCAAATATTGATGGTATAAATCCCAGGCATACCGGCAAGGGCTATGGCAATAGCAGATATGCAATTGGTCCTGATTGACTATCAGACCTTTGGAGACCATGTGCGAAGAACTTAAAACGATGTCATATCCCCTCAAATCATGAGATTCAACTGCGATGGGAAACCAGGGAAAATAATTTCTGAAATGCTTTTTGGCGAAAGGCAGCTTTTGAATGAAAGTAGTCTTTGCCTTTTTTCCGTGCAAATATCCCCGGCTATTTTCAGGTAAAAAATCAACGATTGAAAATAAATCTGCATTAGGAAAAACCTCCAGCATTTGCTCAACAACCCGTTCTGAACCTGCATAATTGACAAACCACTCGTGGACAATGGCAATTTTGAGTTTTCCGATTACAGAATGAAATTCAACAATCTCTTTATTCACTTTTTTGAATTTTTAAGATTGAACCTTCCTCATTTCCTGACAAAAGCTGGGATTTAAACTTAAAATACAAGGCATTGGTAACTCCAATCAGTATCCAAAGATAGGGCCTTAAAATATTCTGACTAAAAATCAAAAGTAATAATTCAACAATGAGGGCATATTTCAGGCAAGTCAAAATCCCTGCCTCTTTTTCTAAATTATTAACTTTAAGCAATTTGGACATGCCAACATTGACCTTGAAAAAGAAAATTAGCCAACCCATAAAAAACACAAAGCCAAAAATTCCGCTTGCTGCGAGCACTTCCAGAAAAATGTTTAAACCTTCATATTCCTTTGCTTTTTTCTGGTCAGGTGTATTGTCGCCGTAGTATCGGGCAATGGCGGGTGCAATTCCACCCAGGGAGACACCCTTTATGGGACTGTCTACAAAAATGAGCCAAACATTTGTCATCTGCCGGATTCGTGTATCTGTTGAATGACTTGCAGTGGATTGCAGGCCTGTGCCGGCAAGATATTGCTTCATCAGCTTTTCATTTGAAAATATGTAGGAAATGGTTCCAAACAAACAGGAAAGAATTGTCACAGAGACGATTAGATTAATTCTGGAAATCCGGAGGCTTACTATGGTCTTTGCTAACATCACAAAAAAATCGATGGAAATAATGCCAATCATAAAAACTATACCCATTCGGCTGGTACTCAAAAATATGGCTGAAATAATAGAAAGCAGAATCAGGATTTGAAATCTCTCTGAGAAATAAAGGATTTTTCTTTTCCATGAATAATATAGAAAAGTAAAACCTATCATCAGGTACGTGGCGTAATAACTTGGTTCATAAGAAAATGCATTGATTCTGGGAATCAAATTGATTCTCCACCACATGGTTATGAAAACGTGAACGCCAAAAAGACTGAGCAGAAACTGAACAATGCCCACCAGTGCCAAAACGAAAAAGCTAAGGATGTACAAACGAATCAACTTTTCATATTCTACCAGTTGGGCATACTTAAAAATGGCGTAGCACATGATGAGATTAAAAATCATCCACATCAAATACCCAATGTTTCGATTCAGAAACTGGGTATTGCCTACAAAAATTACAGGAAATACAAACCAAATGGCAAAGCACAAAAAGCCTATGAATTTGAATTTCAAGGCATCTTTAAAGGAAACGAAATAAATAAAAGCAAAAAGAAACGAGGCCAGATAACAGGTTCTGACGTTGAATCCACCCAAATCGAGATTGAAAAAAATATCGAATGAACTGCTTACAAAAATGATAACAATCAGATATTGAAGGATTTTTTTCATGTTTTTCTCAACAGGTAAAGGAATGAAAAAATATAAATAATGCCCCTTGCAAAAACCACCGAAGCTGAAATAATTTCCAATCTACCAAGAGAAGCTCCAAGGCCGGAAATCCCAATATGTACCAAAAGGACTGCCAGAGAACCCCAAAAAAGCAGCTTTCCACCGCCCCGGGCAATGACACCATAAATGCCAGGGCTAAAACAGAAATAAGGAACAAGACCCACCATGAAAATGCAAAAGTAGGGAAATGAAACTTCGTACTTTTCACCACTAATCAGGACAAAAATTTCTTTGGAAAAAGGCAGGACCAATAATCCGGCAACAGCCACCAAAGCCGTGTATCGAACCCATTTCATGTATTTTCCAAAACTTTCGGAGGGTGGGTCTTTGGTAAAACTATTGATAAACGGGATGTGCGAAGTAACCACAATAAGGTCTGCCATGGCATAATACCTGAAGGGTACAGAAAAGTTGGCAATGCTGTCCAAATCAAAATACCTGGAAACAAAAAAGAAGCCGACATGATCATATGTGCCACGAATGAAGAAAAAAAGGATCATCATCCATGCAGATTTCCAAAACCAACTAAATTGGGTGATTCTCAATCTAAATCCTTTGACATGGAACAAGGCTGAAAACGATTTAAGGTCCACCAATAACGAAAAACCTATAGAAAAAAGGAATGAAAAAGCTGCGGTCCAAAAATTTAAAGTCCCTGAATAGTAAAGAATTAAAAGGACCAGCAACAAAGATGCTGGCCTTATAAAACCCATAAAATTATATCGGGCGTAGGCTTCTTTTGTTTGCTGCTGAGAGAGCATAATGTTTTGAAAAGTAAGCACAATGCTTGCTGCCAGACCAATCAAAATGGAACTATGAAACTCGGGTTTCTTAAAAAACAAAAGAGAAAGATTGGGCCCATAAGCAAAAGCTGTCAAAAACAATAGCGTTAAAAAGCTCATTTGAAACCAATTTAAGGCAGAAAAAAACCGGTTATAGTTTTGGATTTTTTTCAGGTTGGCAATGGGTACTGCTGCCAAAAGAAAGGGTGAAAACAAAAGTCCGGAAACCATGGACTGGATAAAAAGAAAATTGCTCAATAGAGCAAAATCTGATTTAGCCAAAACTTTGATTAAGAACACATTGGACAAACCTAATAAAACCTTGGAGGCAACACCGCTAAAAACAAGATTCCTAAGATTTTTCCACATCGATACAGGTCCTTTCAATTCTCGAATTATTGTTCAATGAAAAAGTAAACTCCTGTTTCAAAAAAAGAACAAAGCGAAAATGGCGTGTTGGTATGAAAATATCTCCGCTGGCTTTTGTGTTTGTGGTATTGCAAGGATAAATGTGCTCTTGTTTGAAGGGACAAAGGAACATAATTCCAGATAACCTTTTTTCATAATGAGGGCTTTTTAGCCAATAATTTCAATTCCTGCTTAAAAAAAACAAGCCTTTCAAAAATTCACAAGATTTTTTTGGGCACAAATCATTTTCCCAGTCACAAATCAGCCATAAAGAAAGGTTTCTCTCTCAGGAAAGGAATTAACAGGAATTGGCTATGGCTTAGGGCTTCAAACCATATTTCTTAACAAGTTCATCTTTTAATCCAAAAGCTCCATCCGGAAATTTTAAGCCAAACTTCTCATTTAGAGCCCCCATGGCTTGGTTTTTTTTGTCTGAACCGTCCTTGTAACCCTTACTTTCGGTTAACTCAAAAAATACCTGTTCAAGATATTCTTCAAACGGTTGGTTAAAATACATGTCATAGAATCTCAATGGTTTATCTGAGGCATTAAAAAATGTATGGACAATATTTCTTGGCCTCAGATGCCACCCACCTGCCTGAATTTCTACAACATCTTTTCCCATCAGGATACTTGCTGTTCCTTCAGCCACATACATCAGTTCATCCAGTTCAAGGTGAAAATGAGGTGGTGGGCCCATAAGTTTCGGAGCAACTGCACATTCTACCGAGGAGTATAAACCGTTTGTCATCGAAGACCTTACCCAAACTTTTACTGCCATGCCCCCATTGGAATCTAATGGCTTCTGGGCTGGCAAAAGGACTGGCTCCAAAGGACGGTTCTCTGAAGTTTCAACCGGCATCAATCCCGGTGGCAAGGCGAAACCAAAAGCGGCCAGCATGCCTGAATTTTGTACAAAATTGCGTCTATCCATTAGAAATTTATTATTTGTAAATATAAAAAGGTTTTCCAGTTCGTTATTCACCACTCATAGTAAAAGAGAATTATTCTCTTAATTAGCCCCCTCAAATCTTAACAAATTCAATCTTTGATAAAATCGCTACTCAGATTCTGCTTTGTTGCCTGGTGTAATTTTGCCATAGGCCAAAATACAGAATCTGAATCAGCGCTGAAAATGCTGGATACCGTAGTGGTTTCTGCCAACCGTTCCACAGACCTTGCTTCGAAAACATCGCAGGAAATCAAAGTTTTACCTAAACACTTTATTAAATTTCAACAAGCCCAAACCGCAGCTGATTTGCTTCAAAGTTCAGGCTCAGTTTTTGTTCAGAAAAGCCAGCAAGGAGGAGGAAGTCCGGTTTTAAGAGGCTTTGAAGCCAACCGGATTTGTTTGGTTATAGATGGCGTTCGGATGAACAATGCCATTTACCGAGGTGGCCACCTTCAGAATGTTATCTCCATCGACAATTGGTCGCTTGAGAAAGTGGAAGTTTTACAAGGTCCGGCCTCTACCATTTATGGCAGCGATGCACTTGGGGGCGTTGTTCATTTTTTCACCCAAAAGCCTCAACTGGCCAATCCTAAAAATGGATTCCTTGCCAAAGCAAATACGAATTTGAGGTATAGCTCAGCAAACAACGAACAAACCGGGCACCTGGATTTTAATCTGGGAAACAACAAACTGGCGTCTTTTACGTCATTGACCTACTCAAAATTTGGAGACCTGAAATCCGGAAAAAATCAAATTTTCAACCCGGATTTAAATTTCGGAAAAAGAAATTTCTATGTCGAAAGAATCAATGGAAAGGACTCGTCAGTCAAAAACAGGAATCCTGCACTTCAGGTTGGTTCTGAATACCAGCAAATTGATTTGGTGCAAAGGCTTATTTTCAAACCGGATTCATCCAATGAGCATGGTTTGAATTTTCAAGTCTCCAGGACAGGCGATGTGCCACGGTATGACAGATTATCAGAATCAAAAAACGGAATCCCTAAATTTGCAGAATGGTTTTATGGCCCCCAGGAAAGGGTGATGCTTGCTTATGACTATGTGCATACCGGAGATTTAAAAAAAGACGACAAGGTCCTGCAGATTGGAATCAACCACCAATGGATAGAAGAAAGCAGGAATACCCGAAATTTCGGCAACTCCTTCCTTACCAATCGGACAGAAAAAATACAGGTTTCGGGACTTCATGCGTCCTATAAATCCAGAATAAACAGGCATATCTTCAGGATCGGGGCAGACTTTCAATCCAACTTTCTGGTTTCAAGAGCCAGCAAGGAAAGTGTAAATACCGGAGAAAAACAACCGCAAAGCACAAGATACCCGGCAGGAAATAATGAGTTTTATTCTGGCGCCGCTTATGTTTCTCATTCCCTTGTCCTGGGTTCCCGATTTACCCTGAACGACGGATTAAGACTGGGAATCACCCGTTTGTCCTCCAGTTTTGGCAATTCCGACTTTTATCCTTTTCCTTTTCGAAGGGTCGAGCAAAACAACTTTGTCTATTCCGGTAGTGTTGGCTTGATATACAAATCCGCACAGGATGCAAAGATTGGTTTTCTGGTTTCCACCGGATTCCGATCTCCAAACATCGATGATTTGGCCAAAGTTTTTGATTCATCTCCTGGGAATCTAATCGTTCCAAACCCCAACCTGAAACCAGAAAAAACAATCACGTCCGAAATCAATTTTTCTATTCCGGTCACAAAAAAGCTCCAGTGGCAAAGTACTGGTTTTTACACCCAAATGCGGGACGCCATTGTCACCGATTCATTCAATTTTTATGGCGCTACCGTGGTTGAATATGATGGCAAACCAAGCTCGGTATTTGCCAATCAAAATCAAAACAAGGCATTCATTTCCGGATTTTCAACCAACCTGAATTTCCAGCCATTTCCTTTTTGGTCCCTGGAAGGAAACCTGACAATGACCTATGGAAGAATTCAAAAGAAAACCGGCAATACGCCGTTGGACCATATTCCACCTATTTTCTCGAGACTGGCCATTTCATACCATAAATTAAAATTCAGAGGCATGTTTTACATCCTTCACAATGGAAGAAAAAACATCAAAGACTATTTGCTGAACGGGGAAGACAATGAAGCATATGCACCTTCCTCTGGCATGCCAGCCTGGTTTACTTTAAATATCAGAGGCCAATACAAAATCCACAAAAACATCCAAATTCTCTCCGGAATAGAAAACCTGATGGATGTCCAATACAGAACTTTTGCCAGTGGAATCAATGGGGCAGGAAGAAATTTCAGCATAACCTTGAATGCCAGCCTTTAGGTTGGGGCCGGGTTTAAGAAATCTGAATTCCTTTTAGCTTTCTTTTAATCCAGGATAAGTCCTTTTTAGTTTTGAGCTTTTTGGGGGAGAAATGATAAGCGGAACCTTTTCAATTTTAACAGAACTTGTGTCGAGGCCAAATGCCTTGTCCTCAGACAAACTCAAACTATCCAGCAAAAAATAGCCATCCATAATCAGGTTCTCCAAAATAGGAAGGTCATTTTCATAACTCAAATGCCTCTTGATGACGATGAAACTAAAATCACCCACCTTGTTTTTCCCGGCGAGTGAAGCATATCTCGAGCTTATGTCAATTTCTTCATTGGCAACCAAATCTTCAACTACCTTTCTGAAATAGAAATTAACCTTTTGCTCTATTCTGAATCCGAGGGTAAATTCAATTTTGATGACATCATTATTCGCCAGAATTTCAACCTGGTATTCCTGTGTATAGGGTTTATCATCCACATGGATATGTACAAACCAATAGATGTCGGCCCTTTTCGGTTGCTTTTGAAAAATGGAGTACATGATTTTAGACTCAATCACGTCTTTTTGTTCGGCAGAGGTGAGGTAAACCAAATGGGTTGCAAACTTTGGAATAGAGTTGTCGCTACTTAGCTCTTTGAGGGTATCTAAATGCTCATGAAGATGGGTAAAAGTGATGTACCGGTTTTTGATTCTTTTTCCCTGGTACCAAACATACATGATTGTCATTAAGGCAAGGCTGATCAACAAAGACACCCAACCGCCGTGGGTAATCTTCACTACGTTGGCTATGAAAAAAGAAAATTCCAGCGAAATATAGACCAGCAGGAGTAGTCCTATCCAAAATCTGTTGACCCGCTTTGTTATCAGATATTGGCTTAATAAATACGTAGTCATTAACATGGCCAGAGTTATTGCAAGGCCATAAGCAGCCTCCATGGCACTTGATTCTTTAAAGTAAAAAACGATTGCCATGCAACCCGCATACAAAATCCAGTTTACACTTGGGACATACAACTGACCTTTTAGTTCAGAAGGGAATTTGATTTTCACCTTTGGCCAGACATTTAATCGCATGGCCTCCGAAACCAATGTAAAAGAGCCTGAAATGAGAGCCTGGCTGGCAATAATTGCTGCCAGTGAGGCGATTACAATCCCAATGGGCAGAAACCACTGAGGCATCATGGCATAAAATGGATTGATGGAAGCGGGAAGAATTTTATTTTGCATGGTGTTCAAAACCCAGGCACCTTGTCCCATATAGTTCAGAATGAGACACAATTTCACAAAACCCCAGCTGATCCGGATATTCTCTTTTCCACAATGGCCAAGATCGGAATACAATGCTTCTGCACCCGTTGAGCAAAGGAACACCGCCCCCAGAAACCAAAATCCTCCTTCGAAATTGACCAGAAGGTTGTAGGCATACCAGGGGTTTAAGGCTTTTAAGACAAATGGATTTTGGCCGATAAACAGGATTCCGAAAAAACCCAGCATCAGAAACCAGACCAGCATAAAGGGACCAAATGTTTTGCCAACTACTGAAGTGCCAACCCTTTGAAGTAAAAATAAAAGTGTGATGATGGTTACCACAATTGGAATGGTAGGAATGTCAGGATTAAGAATCAGCAAACCTTCAACTGCTGAAGAAACAGAAATTGGGGGCGTAATCATCCCATCGGCCAGCAAGGCTGCTCCTCCCAGAATGGCAGGAAATATAAGCTTAGGCCTGAACCTTCGTACCAGGGCATAAAGCGAAAAAATCCCGCCTTCTCCGTGGTTGTCTGCATTGAGGGTAATGACCACATACTTTATAGTGGTGAGCAAAGTCAAGGTCCAGACGATACAGGAAAGTCCGCCCAGGACGAGATCCTCCGTTACAACCTGATCTTTGAGAATGGATTTTAAAACGTAAAGCGGAGAGGTTCCAATATCTCCATAAATAATTCCCAGAGCTACCAGAAGGCCCGCAATGTTGGTGCGGTGCTGGTGGGCTGAATTTTCCATTTTTGTTGATTTGTTGGCAAAACTATGGTTTTTGGTTATCGGGACCTATTTGACCACATGCTTTAACCAAAATCTCCGACTTGGCTGGTGTCTACATCAGACGAAAAAGTGTTAGGTGAGACACCTACCACGGGAAAGAAGCCATTAGCTCAGAAATCGAAACCAAACATATCAAACTCTGCGTCATCCAATTCTTCTTCCATAAAATCAATGATGAATTTTCTGTGTGACAAATCTCTGATTGACAAATAGTTTACCTTAACCTGAACTTGCTTTATTTCTTCCTCAATCTCCCTTTTGACGGTTTTTTCAAACTCTTTTTTGGGGATTTTTCTCACAAAGAGTCCAAAATAAATGGTCTCATATTGGTATCTGAGTAAATCGATCTGGCCTTTCAACTCTGCTTTTTGGTCAGTTAGCATTTTAATATAAAAGGCCAATTGCTCTTTGGGCATTTTTTGAATCCTGTCTTCCTGATTGCTTAAATATTCTGCTTCAAGGTTTAACAGTTCGAAATAATCCTGATTGCCATAGGCCACGGTTATCTTCTTACTAATTTCTTCCTTTTCTGCTTTTCGTTCCGGGTCCGTTTCCGTATCGGGATGAAACGCTTTCATCAGTTCCTTATAAATGGCATTGAAAGACATTTTCCTTAGTTGTTCCTCCTTTTGCTGCTTATTTTCAATGGCGGATTCATCCAATTTTTTCTTTTTGATTTTCCCTTTTGAATTATCTTGATTTGACTGTTTTTGAGAAAATTGTTTTTGAGAAAAATCATGGATTCCATTGTCAGCCAGCTTTTGAAATATTCGTTTGGCATTTTCTTCTTCAGACAAATTAGGGTCAAATTCTACATCAATTTCTACGCCATACATGTTTTTTAACATTTCTTTTAAACCATTATTCACCTCTTCTTTTCCAGAATCCATTTCTTCCTGATACCTGATTTCAGAATAAGCATCAAAAATTTCTTCAATTTCCGGAGGGGCAACTTTGGGCAACTCTCTGATTTTAAAAAGAATATAATCCTGAACAACAGCCTTTTGATTTTTTGAGAGCTTCATTTCCTTCAGATATGAATCAGCAGCTTTTATTAAATTCAGATTGGTCTTAAACATGGTTTCCTGTAAGGGAAATGAAACTTTCATGAATTTAGCATTGGCTTCAGGCAAAACCTGGGACAACATCTTTAACTCCTCATTTGACTTTCTGATTTCGCCTACGAGTTTGTTAAATTTCAGCTGATTTTTATCCAAAGTTTTTCCCTTAATCTGAACCAATTCAGCCTGTTTGGGTTCTGTTTCAAATAAATTTAACTGCCTATTTTTCATGGCCATTTTTGGAAAAAATAAAATTTATGATTTGCAAAACAATGGATATTTTCTGAAAAAAATCTAGCCGAAAGAATATTGGCAAATTTTCAGCCATTATCTTATTCGTATAGATTAAACCTGATTATAATTGATTTCCCGCAAGGATTTGGAGGGGAATCCAAACAAAAAAAAAAGCGTTACTCAATTCAATGAATAACGCTTTTCAAAAATGCCGCTGCGTTTTTCCTTATATTTTTGAAATTGCTCTTGCAGCTTTTTTGCCATTGGCAACTGCATTCACAACTTCCTGTCCGCCACTTACCGAGTCTCCAGCCGCAAAATACTTTGGATTGGTGGTCTGAAAACTAACCGGATCAACGACAATGCATCCTTTAGAATCTGTTTTCAAACCTGAAATCAAACTTAAAAAATGGGATTGCTTTGACTGCCCTGTCGCTTTCACCACCCAATCAGTGGTTTCTATAAATTCGCTTCCCTCAATATTTTCAACTTTCCCATTGACCACACGGGTCCTCACAAATCGAACCCCTTCGACTTTCCCATTTCCAATAATTTCAAGAGGAGCGACATTAAACAAACCTTTAACGCCCACGCCTTTTGCCAAATCATATTCAAATTCATAGGCACCCATTTCATCTTTCCCACGTCTGTAGGCCAGAATTACTTCTTCAGCTCCCATCCTGGAACTTTCTGAGGCAGCATCCATGGCCGTATTTCCTCCTCCAAGCACAATTACCTTTTTTGGCATTGAAAAATTGTGGTGGTTCATTCTTAAAATTTCCACCATTTCTACCGCTCCATGCACACCTTCTTTGTCTTCTCCCTGTATTCCAAGTCCAGATGTTGACCCCAATCCTATTCCAAGAAAAATGGCATCAAAACCAGATTCTAAGGCCTCAATGTCTTTGTCATCAACTATTGGTTTGTTGTAATGGATGGTAAAACCAAATTGGTTTTGAAGGTATTCCATTTCGTTCAATGCCTCTTCGTTGGTGATTTTATAAGGTGCTACGCCATAAACAGTTAAGCCACTGGGTTTTGCTTTTGCTTCAAAGATTTCAACTTCAAAACCCGCAACCCTGAGTTCGCAGGCACAGGATATACCCGCCGGACCAGCACCAATAACCGCAACTTTTTTGCCATTGGCTGGGGCAAGTTCAAACAACTTTTTATTGCTGCTGATTGCTTTTTCGGTGGCGAAAGTCTGAAGTCTACCTATTTCAATCGGGGGAACATCCTGATGGTTGTACACACACGCACCTTCGCAAAGAACTTCAGTAGGACAAACCTTTCCACAGGCATATCCAAAAACATTCGAATTGTAAATGGTTTGGGCAGCTCCCAAGGTATTTTTTGAGTGAATTTGCTTTATGAATAGTGGAATGTCTATTCCTGTCGGGCAAGCATTTACGCAAGGTGCATCATAGCAGAACAAACATCTTGAACTTTCAAAATATGCCTGATTCGGCGTCATCAAAGGCTTGATTTGGGCAAAGTTTTGTTCAAATTCTGCTTCTGTTTTTGGTGATTTAAATTCTGCCATGGTTTCTGGTTTAACTTTTTTCTTCCAATTTATATTTTGTTATAAACAAAGGCTTTACCTCTGAATACTTATTTCATTTCCAGGTAACTACCTCGTTTGACTCCGGTTCCGGCACTCATTGGCTTTTCAATTTGCGATTCGCAATAAACTACAATTCGCAAATTTTACCATAGGTTTCCGGCCTTCGGTCTCTAAAAAACTGCCAGACCGAACGGACTTCATCGATCATGTCCAGGTCAAATTCTGCAATTAAGAGTTCATCTTGTGTTTCTGAAGCTTCGGCAATAATTTGTCCCCGTGGATTCACAAAATAAGAAGTGCCATAAAACCGCCCGAGATTCCAGGGCTTCTCCTCTCCTACCCTGTTGATACACCCCATAAAATATCCGTTGGCAACTGCATGTGCAGGTTGTTCCAATTTCCACAAATACTGAGATTGCCCAACTGTAGTCGCGGAAGGATTGTAAACAATTTCTGCTCCATTCAGGCCCAAACACCTTGCCCCATCCGGAAAATGCCGGTCATAACAAATATAAACGCCCACTTTGGCATATTTGGTCTGAAAAACGGGGTAGCCCAGATTTCCTGGCTTAAAGAAAAATTTCTCCCAGAAACCCCCGGTATGCGGTATGTGGTTCTTTCGGTACTTTCCCAGATAGGTTCCGTCGGCATCAATCACTGCTGCAGTGTTATAAAAAACGCCCGCCTGTTCTTTTTCATAAATGGGCACGATGATTGCCATTTGATACTTTTTGGCATACTCCTGCATTAAAAAAGTAGTAGGACCGGGAACGGTTTCGGCAGAAGCATACCAGGCTTTGTCCTGACCGGGACAAAAATAAGGGGTATTAAAAATCTCCTGAAAGCACAATATCTGAACCCCTTTCCGGCCCGCCTCTTCTATATAAGGAATGTGCTTTTGAAGCATAGCATCCATGATTTGGCTGATACTCCCCTCCCCTTCTGTCATGGGAAGGCTAAGTTGAATCAAACCAGATTTTATCATTCTTGGCATCGGTGTAAAAAGTGGGTAATTAAGGTATTTTTTTTGATTGGTTCTTTTATCAGGAATATAATTGTGATTTTGGGCTTTTCAAAAAAATAAGCAACGGCTTATTCATAATGATTAAGCAAATCTCCACATAGAAATTTCAAAGCAGGTACCTCCGGATTTCATTTATGTAGGGCCTGCTGAAAAAGCCTATATCTACTTATTATCAACTATTTAAGATTGAAATTTAAGATAACCGTGTAAGGCTTTTAAAACAAACCAATCAAAAAGCTCGCATTTAAAAAAGGCGGGGAGGAAGCTTTTTCCGCCAAAGGCGGATGGGCCGGAAGCGGGAAGGAGCATTGGAAAAGCTAGAGTTTTTTGCATACTTTTTGGGGCAATGCCAAAAAGTATGAATCTCGGAAACCGACAATTAATTGGTAGGAAGAATTTTGTGGGTTAGATTTCTACTTTTTCAGTGGACCCTATGTATTTGACTATTTACAATTTAGATAGCATTTCTTTGAGATATTTTACTAGTTTTGAGCCCTCAAAATGAAAAAAAAGACAAAACAACTGACCAACAATTACTTAACCATAATCTGGGCTTTGGTCCTGGTTGGTTTCATTGGACTTCAGTTTAGTTTTGACCTTGGTTCTGATAAAAAAACTAAAAATGAAGACACCAAAACCGCTTCATTTTTAATAAGCACCAACCAGACAAATACCACCTCAAGTCCGGGAGCAGACCTTAAATTTCTTCAAAATTGGTATCACCAACCCATTGAAGCTTTTGACCTGCTCACCAAAGTTCAAACCCGCCCGGGTTTTGTATTTCACATTCTCCTCCGGATTGAACTGATACGAAGGCTTCAGGCCAGTATTTCAATCAATGCCCCATAAAGCGAAACAGACTTTTCCGCTTTTATATTCTATTTAATTTTTTACTTAATTTATTTATTTACATCTCATTATGAGAAACAAACCGTTATTAATATTTTTAACATGTCTGGTTTCAGCCCTGTGCTTGTATTATTTATCTTTTACCTGGATTTCCCGTGGTATAGAAAAAGATGCTGAAGAATTTGCCACTACCAATGGTGTAATGGATCAAAGAAAGAAAGCCCAATACCTTGATTCACTTTGGGTAAACCCTGCCTTTAATTTATTGGGCAAAGAACTCACCTACAAAGAAGTTAAGGAAAACGAGGTAAAACTTGGCCTTGACTTAATGGGTGGTATGCACGTGACTATGGAAGTTGATGCAGGAGATATCCTTAAAGTATTGTCTGGAAACAACCAGAACAAAGCATTTTTAGAAGCATTAATGGAAGCCAGAGAATTACAAAAAACGTCTCAATCTCCTTACATTGACCTGTTTTATCAGGCATTTTCTACCAAAAATCCTGGTGTTAAGTTAAATACTGTATTCAGTAACAAAAACAACTCCAGCCGGATCGATTACAGTTCTGATGACAAAAAAGTACTTGCCTATTTAAATGAAGAGGTTCAATCAACCATCGACCGTTCATTTGAAATCCTAAGAACCAGGATTGATAAATTCGGGGTTACGCAGCCTAACATTCAGCAACTGAAAGGAACAAACAGAATTCAAATAGAATTGCCTGGTATTTCTGACGCTGCAAGGGCTAGAAAAATCCTTCAAAGTGTAGCGAAACTCGAGTTTTTTGAAGTTTGGGAAGGAAATGAATTCGGGACTTATATCAATTCACTAAATGACCTTTTGGTAAAGGAAGAAGAAGCCAAAAAAGGATTGAAATCAGAATCTGCATCAGATACTTTCAAATCTGCTGCTGCCGACAGCACCACAACCGATTCCACTGCAGTGGCTTCCAATGCTGACTCTTCAAATTCAGATACCGGCGCTGCGGCTTTGGCTAAAAAACTAGAAGGTAAATCAGATTCAGGTGATGCCAAAAAAGACACTTCATCTGCGAAGCAAAGTTCAATTCTTACTTCCCTTTTCAAACCTGTTTATGGCGGACTTGGGGTAAGCATAAAAGATACATCCAAAGTAAACCGACTCTTGTCAAGAGATGATGTGAAGGCGATTTTCCCAACCAACATGAAATATTTGTGGGGAGTTAAGCCAGAAGCGACGGGTCAAACCGCAGGAAAAGAGCAAGATGAGGTTCTGCCACTTTATTTCGTTAAAAAAGGAAGAGACAACCAGGCTCCACTTGAAGGTTCTGTAATCACAGATGCCCGACAGGATTTTGATGACAGAGGCCAACCAGAGGTGACCATGGCAATGAATTCTGAAGGAGCAAGAATCTGGAAAAGATTAACTGCAGCCAATATTGGACGCAGAATTGCCATCGCCCTTGATAACTATGTATACTCTGCACCAAACGTGAGGGGTGAAATTCCAAATGGAAACTCTTCTATTTCAGGAAGTTTCACCATAGATGAAGCAAAAGATTTAGCCAACATTCTGAAAGCGGGTAAATTGCCTGTTCCAACCCGAATTGTGGAAGAAGAAGTTGTAGGACCAACCCTTGGTAAAGAATCAATCAACCAGGGTTTAATGTCCATCATTGCGGGTTTCTTAACCATTATTATTTTCATGATTGCCTATTACAACAACTCAGGGGTGGTTGCTGATATCGCAGTTTTATTGAACGTATTTCTTGTGGTTGGAATTCTGGTTCCTGTTCAGGCAGTGTTAACACTTCCCGGAATTGCAGGTATCGTTCTTACTGTAGGTATGGCTGTGGATGCAAACGTTCTGATTAATGAACGGATACGGGATGAAATCCGGCTCGGGGTTCCATTAAAAGAAGCCGTTTCCAAAGGCTATTCTGCAGCATCAACTTCCATTTGGGATGCCAACATCACCACCGTTTTGGCAGGTTTTGTTTTGTTCTATTTTGGTTCAGGTCCGATTCAAGGATTTGCCACCACCCTAATCATTGGTATTTTCACATCACTCTTTACCTCTGTTTATTTCTCCAGAATTCTGATTGAAAGCAGGTTGAATAAAGGAGGAAGCTTTTCGTTTTCAACCGCATTCAGCAAAGATTTATTCAAGGATGTAAACTTTGATTTTGTTTCAAAAAGAAAAGCGGCTTATGTATTTTCTTCTGTGGTTATCGGTTCAGGTCTGGTTTTCATATTTATGACAGGTTTGAATTATGGTGTAGATTTCAAAGGAGGTTGGAAGTATGTAGTTCAGTTTGACCAATCTGTAAGCACAGATGACGTTCGCTCTGCATTGAATGCCCCACTTGGCGGTTTTCCTGAAGTAAAAAGCTTTGGTTCGTCTGAAAAGGTTCAAATCACTACCTCATACATGATTGACGACCTTTCTGATGATGCGGCGATGAAAGTTCAGGGAAAAGTTGAAGAAGGTCTTAAAGCCTTTGTAAAAGGAGGAAAATACGAAATCCTTTCAACTGCAAAAGTAGGACCTACTGTTGCCAATGACATTAAAGTGAACTCTACCATTGCGGTATTGCTGGCCTTGGTTCTAATCTTTGCCTACATCGTACTTCGATTTAGAAAACTGGGGTATGCCATGGGTGCAACGCTGGCGCTATTTCATGATGTTTTGATGGTATTGGTTTTCTACTCGGTTTGCAGGTATTTCCTGCCATTTTCATTGGAAATAGACCAAAACTTTATCGCGGCTATTTTGACCATCGTAGGTTACTCAGTAAATGATACGGTGGTAATTTTTGATAGGGTAAGGGAGTTCTTTAAGGATTCTGTCCTTGAGGAAGACCCGAAAACAGTAATCAACAAAGCCTTGAACGATACATTCTCAAGAACGGTAGTTACAGCTTCAACTGTACTTTTGGTTGTTTTGATATTGTTATTCTTTGGAGGAGAAACCATCAGAGGATTAAGTTTTGCTCTTTTGATCGGTGTCATTACCGGTACCTATTCTACCATTTACATCGCGGTTCCATTTGTGATAGATGCCCCGGGTGCTAAAAAAATAAAGGAGGAGGTAGAATAAGTTTTTCTCCTACGTTTTCAAAAAATCCCTGAAATCATCAGGGATTTTTTTTTACCACGACCTATTTTAAAACAAAAATGGAATAACTGAATTTTTAGTGTTAAAATTCCCACGTGTTTTCGTTCCAATAATGATAGATTCCAACGTCTGAGTAAGTATGGCAAAAAATAATGACTTGGTTTTAAAAGAGTTAGAAGACCTTCGTCTGAAAAACACATTATTAGAGAAAAAAATATCAGACCTGGAAAAAAAACATGGGCAGGATAAAGGCATCCCAATTGCAAAAAATCTCCTTGAAAAATATAATTCAGTAATCGAGAATGCGCCTTGGGGAATAATAGTTTCTTTTCCTGGAAAAAAAGTTTTGGAGGCAAACAGAGCTGCCTGTGAAATTTTTGGATATTCTCAGGAAGAGTTTAAAGAAAAAAGCAGGGCGGATATTTTAGTGCTTGATCAGGCTTTTGAGACATTTTTAAACCAAAGAATAACAGAAGGTCGTGCGAAAAGCGAGGTAACCGGAATAAGGAAAAATGGCGAAAAATTCCCATTGGAATTTTCTTCAATTGTTTTCCTTGACCCGGACTCCGGAGAATGGCTAAACAGCTCCATTGCCATTGATATTTCTGAGCGAAAGAAAACAGAAAGGCTCATTCATGAAACAAATCAGGTGGCCAGAATTGGTGGTTGGGAGCTGGATTTGGTCCGAAATGAGTTTTCCTGGTCAGATATTACAAAAGAGATTCATGAAGTAAGCACCGATTACAAACCTGATTTTGAAACTGCCATTAACTTTTACAAAGAAGGTTGGAGTAGAAATCTGATTGATGAATCGGTATTAAAATTAATGGCTGATGGGACTGCGATGGACTCAGAAGTTATTTTGGTCACGGCAAAAGGCGGTGAAATCTGGGTTAGATATCAAGGGAAAGCCGAATTCGAAAATGGAAAATGCAGGCGCATCTATGGCACCTTGCAGGATATAAATGAAAGAAAACAACTTCAGTTTAAGGAAGAGAGACAACGTGCGAATTTTAAGGCGCTGTTAGAAAATATCAATGACCGGGTTTATTCAACGGATATGAATTTAAACCTAACCTCTTTTAACCAAAATTTCAAAAATGCTTATCCCAGCTTATTGGAAAAATCGCCTGACTTAGGCGAAAATCTTTCTTCATTATATCCGGCTGAATTTTGGAAAGAAATGAAGGCCTTTCTGGGGCCAGTCCTGAAAGGCTTGCATTCTACGATGGAGAAAGCCACAATCATTGAAGGAGAACAATCATTTTTTGAAAAAAGCGCAAGTCCAATTTTCGATGACAATCAGAAGCAGATCGGGATATCTCTATTTTCCAGAGATATAACACTTAAGAAGAAAAAAGAAGCTTTGTTGCTGGAAAGCAGGGAGTTTTACAAGTCTTTGTTTGAAAATAATCCGGATGCAGCTTATTCTTTAAGTTTGGATGGAAATATTCTTACAGGAAATTCCAATTTGATTAAGCTTTTGGAAATTGAGCCAGAACAGTTGTCAAATTTGCATTTTTCCAAATTTTTTCCGCCCGAAGATCTTGAGCGGATTGGATGTTATTTTGAAAATCTATTGAAAGGAATTCCGAACGAATTCAGATCCAGGATATTAACTGCCAATGGAAATATAAAAGTAGTTGACAATCGAACCATTCCAGTAATGCTCAATGGTGAGGTGATTTCAATTTTTGGCATTGCAAAAGACATATCCCTTGCACTAAAAAAGGAAAAAGAAAGAAAATTGATCCTTGAAACCATTCTCGATTATTTTTATGTGCTGGACAATGATTTCAATTTCACCTACATTAATGAAGCCGCTGAAAAACTACTGGATCAAGGTTTATTGATTGGCAAAAATTTGTTTGAAACTTTTCCTGTCCTGGACAAGGGAGTTTTTTTTCAAAATCTGGTGCAAGCCAGGCAAACCCAAAAACCAGTTCATTTTGATTATCATGCAGAGGAACTCAATATCTGGTTTGATGAAAACTTCTATCCCCATGCAGATGGGATTTCTGTTTTCTTTAGGTCAATCAATGATAAAAAGCAGGCTGAGCAGGAACTTCAGGATCAGAAAATATTTTTTGAGCAAACTTTTTTGCAATCAGCGGTTAGTACCATTCTGCTGGACAAAGATGGATATTGCCTGAAGATAAATCCCATGTTTAGTTCCATTTTTGGATTGCTTCCTGAAATGGTAGAAAACAAAAAGTACAATGTTTTTGACGATCCGGAAATAGTCAGGCAGGAAATTGATAAAAAAATCAGGGTCATTATCGATGAAAAAACTACGGTTTCCTGGGAAACAATGGTCGATTTAGGTACTCCTGAGGGTTCTGAACCCGTACCTGAAAACCCAAAGAGTAAATTTTACCTGAAAGTTATTGGATTTCCAATATTGGATTCTGAAGGCACTGTCAGCCATGTGATTATACAGCATAATGACATTACAGAAAGTAAGATGGCTGAAATCCAAATGTCTGAAAGCGAAGCCAAATACAGGAAATTCATTGAAAACCTGGGAATTGGTCTTGGTCTTTTGGAAGTAGATAATGACCATAAAATCATAAAAGCATATCCTCAATTCTGTAAAATGACCGGATATTCTGAGCAGGAATTGTTAGGCCAAAATGCGGCTGAAATTTTCAGCAACAATGAAATGCCTGCAGATATTGTTGAAACCAAAATCGTAGAACGAAAAAGAGGTATTTCTGAAAATTATGAAGTAAAGGTTCGGACCAAAGATGGCCAGTTACTGGATTTCCTAATCAATGGCTCCCCTGTTACCAACTCCAAAGGCGAAGTAATTGGTTCCCTAGGTGTTCATTTTGACATAACAGACAGGCTAAAAGCCGTAAAGGAACTTAAGCAACAAAAAGAACTTGCAGAATCCATAATTTCCAACATCCCAATCATGGTTAGCATTATTTCAAAGGAAGGGAAGTTTACCTCGGTCAATAAAATCTGGGAGAAGGAGTTGGGATGGTCAGAGGAAGAAGCCAAAAAGTCTCCGGAATTTTTACCTTCTCTTATTCCAAATGAAAATGTTAGAAATGAGTTTATAGATTTGATAACCAAGGGGAAAGGGGAATGGAAGGATTTTGATTTAACCATCAGAGACCGGACTATAATTCATTCCAGTTGGACCAATATCCGGCTTTCGGATGGCAGAACCATTGGCATAGGGCAAAATATAACCGAGCGAAAACAATTTGAGGAAAGTTTAAAGCAAAGCAACGAGCGATATCAATATGTAACCAAAGCTACTTTTGATGCCATTTGGGACTCGGATTTATTAACTGGAAATGTGTATTGGGGAGAAGGATTTACAACACTTTTTGGATACAGTGTAGAATACCTAAAAGAAGGTGAAAAAAAATTCAAACATTTTCTTCATCCGGATGATGCGGATAGAATTCATGACTCTTTTCAGTATACCATAAATGGATCAGAATTAAACTGGAGCGGAGAATATAGATTCAGAAAAGCAGATGGCAATTATGCCTTTGTCGAAGACAGAGCAATAATTATCAGGGATCCATCCGGGACGGCATTGAGGGCGATCGGGGCGATGCAGGACGTCACAAAACAAAAAGAAGAAGAACATCGGTTAAAACTACTTGAATCTGCCATTACAAATTCTTCTGATGGGATTTTGATTTTGGAGGTAAATGAGAGTGACCCAATCCGTTCCAAAATTGTATTTGCCAATCAGGCATTCAGCAAAATGAGTGGATATGGGCAAGAGGAGATCGTTGGCCAGACCCAGCATTTATTTTTAACCGAAACTCCGGATGAAAGTCAAATGGCCATAATAAATAAGGCCCTGACAAACTATGAAAGCATTGAAATTGAATCCATTCACTACAAAAAAAATGGTGATGAATATTGGGTTTCAATTTCGATGATCCCTGTGGCCGATAGGAATGGAAAATTCACCCATTGGATTTCTATTCAGGAAGATACCACTTTAAGGAAAAAGCGGGAACTTGAAAAAGAAGGCCTGCTGAGACAACTTACCAAAAGCAACAACGAGCTAAAGCAGTTTTCATTTATCACTTCGCATAATCTAAGATCACCACTCACCAACCTGATGGCGATTTCAGAATTGATTGATACTTCCCTCATTTCTGACCAAACAACTGTTGAACTGATTGAAGGCTTCAGAATTTCTACAGTAAAGCTGAACGAAACGTTGGAAGATTTGATTAAAATATTAATTATCAAAGAGGTAACGGAAGTTCAAATTGAGAAAATTAACTTTGAAGATGTCTTTAAAGATGTTACCGAGTCCATACAATCTATGATTGACAATTCATCTGCTTTGATTCAAACCAATTTTTCATCTGCCAAATGGGTTCTTTTCAACAAGCCATATCTACACAGCATCTTCCTGAATCTGATTACGAATTCAATAAAGTATGCCAAAAAGGGAAAGAAACCTGTAATTTTTATTTATTCCATTATGAGTGAGGATTATATCCAATTGATTTTCGAAGATGATGGCATGGGATTCAACCTGGAAAGAGCAAGAAATAAGGTTTTCGGTTTATATCAGAAGTTTCATAATAATACAGACAGTAAAGGAATTGGACTGTATCTTGTTCACACCCAAATCACGAGTTTAGGTGGTTCCATCGAGGTTGAAAGCGAAGAAAACCAGGGTGCCAAGTTTACCTTAACCTTTAAGAAAAACCATGATTGATTTGGTCTTTTGTATTGATGATGATCCAATCGCGTCCTTTATCTTCGGATTAACCATCAAAAAATCACAGCTTTCGAAGGAATTTGTTGCTTTCAATTCTTCAGTTGAGGCATTGGAATATTTTGAAACTCAAAAATCCATTTCAAATGATGAACAGTCAATTCCAAGGCTGATTTTTCTTGATTTAGAAATGCCGGAAATGGATGGATGGGAATTTTTAATTGCCTTCAACAGTCAATATTCAAATGACTTTCCAAACGTCCGGTTTATTGTTTTGTCTTCCTCCGTCAATCCGGCAGACATTGAAAATGCCATGTCCATACAATCGGTAATCGATTTTTATCAAAAGCCATTGAAGGTTGATAAGCTTATAGAGCTGAAGAATTCAAATGCGATAAAACATTTGTTTTAAACCCGGACTTGTCTTGAGGTCCTAGTTAGGGTCCACTGAAAAAGTAAAAATCTAACGCACAAAATTCTTCCTACCAATTAATTGTCGGTTTCCGAGATTCATACTTTTTGGCATTGCCCCAAAAAGTATGCAAAAAACTCTAGCTTTTCCAATGCTCCTTCCCGCTTCCGGCCCACCCTCGCTGGAAAAGCT
>JAIXQU010000165.1 GCA_027485575.1 Cytophagaceae bacterium | reverse complement strand
CGGTATATATGTAGTGGTTTAGTGAATATACTCCCAAAATCAGGACCTTTTTGTCAGGACTGAGAAAAACAAACTTAGCTGGAGTCTGTTTTTCGGGAGGTCAGTCCTACGGGTTTGCCCTCGCCAGCAAGAGATTCTAAACATTGGCCGATGCCAGAATCAGATCAACGCTTCGTGCGACCTGTTGTCGTACATCTTATTAACGTACCTTGATTTCTTTTATTTGAAAAAAAACTAAAAATATTTTGCCTTTTTTTATTTGTATGCGGATTGCAAATCCGCCTTATCTTTCATCTGACATTCGCTTCGCTAAAATGGCAGATAGCTGATTGCCTGACAGCATGCATTAATTGAAATCAATCATTCAATTCCTGAAAATTCATAAATTTGTAAGATGATTACACATCCCTGGCATGAGGCTCCTTCCGGTTTCAATGAAGAATTTCAGATCAATGCACTGATCGAAATACCTATGGGTAAACGCACTAAATATGAGGTGGATAAGGAAACCGGCCTTCTAAAGCTGGACAGGATTTTGTTTTCATCTGTTCATTATCCTGCCAATTATGGATTCATTCCACAATCACTTGGCGAAGATGGCGACCCCCTCGATGTGATGGTTATCTGCAAAGAATCCATCGTTCCACTTTGTCTTGTGCCGGCCAGGATTGTTGGCGTTATGCGCATGGTAGACCAGGGTTTGGCGGACGATAAAATACTTGCGGTTCCCATCAAGGATGCTTCCACACGTAATATTATGGACATTGAAGATGTGGATGAAAGTTTTAAACTGGAGTTAAAAACGTTCTTTGAAAGCTATACCCTTTTGGAAAATAAAAGCGTCCAGGTACCGGACTTTTTATCAAAGGAAGTGGCAAAAAATCTGGTCATGGAAGCCCTGGACAGATATGCAAACTCGTTTGGCAAATCAGAACGGTAGCGAACATTTTTTCCATCCTTGCATCAATACGGATTTGTAAGCGATAGCCTTTATATTTGTTACTCAATTAAAGAATCAATTCAACAGATGATTACCCGATTCTCAGATCTCGACCTGAAAGGAACTTATTCCTATGCTGACTATCTGCAGTGGCAGTTTGATGAAACAGTTGAACTAATAAAAGGAAAAATTTTGGCTATGTCGCCTGCGCCTAAACGGCTGCACCAAAAAGCCTCCACAAAGATTTTCAAGCGACTAACCGATTTTTTCGAAAAAAATCCATGCGAGTTGTATTTTTCTCCATTCGATGTACGTTTCCCAAAACATCCTTTGGACCCCAGCAACAAAGTGTTTACAGTTTTGCAACCAGACATTTGTATTGTTTGCGACCTGGAAAAACTGGATGAAAATGGTTGCAATGGTGCACCAGACCTGATTGTAGAAATTACCTCAAGAAGCACAAGACAACGTGATTTCCATTTTAAATATCAAGTGTATGAAGAGGCTGGAGTTTTTGAATATTGGATTGCCGATCCTTTGGAAAAGGTGATTTATCAAAACCATTTGGTGGATGGCTTGTACAAACAGGTGGCCATTGTAGGCGAAGGAGAGGTACTCCATTCGGCCCATTTCCCTGGTTTGCAAATTGTGGTTTCTGATATTTTTGTGTAGAATATAAAATCAATAATTTGAGACCGATAATTTGTTTTGCTTTTATTAAGCCCCTTTACAAGAATGGAATCTCTGTCAGATAAGTTTAAATTTGATAAAACCGCCTTTCAAATCCTGAGTCATGCTGAGGCTGATGCAGAAATGAAAAAACCTTTTCATGCAGATCCAAAGGAAAGATGGGCATATTTGCATTACCTCAAAGCCAGGGCTTATGGTTTTGACCCGGATGAGCAATTGCCTTTTGACAGGACAAGTTTTGAAATCATCAAACGAAAAAAGTGAATTTATTTTCCGATGATGTTCAGGAGTTTGTGCAGTGTCTGGAAGACCAGGCCGTTGAATATCTTTTGGTAGGTGGCATTGCTGTAATTGTATATGGATATGAGCGAATTACAGGTGATGTTGATATTTGGGTAAACAGAAGTGAAGAAAATTATATGCGATTGCAAAAAGCATTTCTTCGGTTTGGAATGCCCCTTTTTGATATGTCCCTTGAGCGATTTTTAGATACAAAAAATGAGGTTTTTAGATTTGGGAGGAGACCAAACGCCATAGACATTATGGTAGATGTAAAAGGAATGCTATTTGAGGATTGCTACCCTTTGAGGCGAAGATTTGCTGATAATGGCTTAGAGATGAATGTGCTACACCTTAATCAACTTCGGGAGGCCAAGATGCATTCAGACCGGTATAAAGACCTTGATGATCTTGAAAATTTACCAAATTCAGAAATTTAAGAGAGAAAACTTTTTAAGCTTATTTCCTTCAAGTGGATTATGTTTTACCTTGGAAAATGCATTATAATTCAGCACTTTTCAACTCATCTTCAATCCTTCCGATTTTAAAAAGGATGGCTTCCATTTCCCGACGCAAAGCGTACATCTCCCTCCAATCCTTTTCCGGATCCCGATCCGGCAAATAAGTGCCTGCTGATTCTTTCCACAAATGGTCTTTATCCTGTTCATAATCCGGACTTTGAAGTTCGTCAAAGTGGGAGAGGAGCAGCCCCAACATTTCGTTTTTTTTCTGGCTTTGAATAAATTGCTTTTGTTTTTTCCGAAGTTTGGTTTCCTCTGCTTTTAATTGCCGGAGCATTTCAGAAAGTATCTGAACTTTGTTTTCCAGTGAAATCAAAGCACTTGATTGTTTTGCTTTACTTTTTGTTTCCAGCAATGCATTGACCTGGTTAAACCGAAGTAAAGCTTTGGCTGGCAGGCTGCGCCTTTCTGATTCTGCCATGGAAAGTTGGGCCCTGGATATACCAAGAAGGTTGGCCATTTTTTCCTGGTCCAGGCCAAGTGCCAGCCTCAGTTCTCTGGGTGAAAGTGGAAACTGCATTTTTTTTGTTTCAAATATACGGTTTCAAATAATTTGAAACAAGAAATTTGAAACCATTTTTGTTTCAGAAAAGTGGTTTCATTAAAAATGAAACGAAAAATTTGACACCAGAAAT
>JAIXQU010000114.1 GCA_027485575.1 Cytophagaceae bacterium | reverse complement strand
TTACTTATTACTGTTTCCTTTTACCTGTTGCCTGGCTTTTGATTTTTGAGTTAAAACTTAAAACTTCCTACCCACCCGATTCCTAACTCCTGGTTACTATTATCCTTTTGAATTTTGAGTTAAAACTTTTTACTTATTACTGATTCCTTTAGCCTGTTTCCTAGCTTTTGAATTTTGAGTTAAAACTTAAAACTTCCTACCCACCCCTGTTTCCTAACTCCTGTTTACTATTATCCTTTTGAATTTTGAGTTAAAACTTTTTACTTATTACTGTTTCCTTTTACCTGTTGCCTGGCTTTTGATTTTTGAGTTAAAACTTTTAACTTTTCTTACAATATTTGCACTACCAATTTATACGCCATCTTATGACCGCAACACCTTCATTATCAATACCAAAAACCCCAACCGGAACCACGCTTACCTGCAAAGGCTGGGTACAGGAAGCCGCCTACCGCATGCTGCTCAACAATCTGGACCCCGATGTAGCAGAGCGTCCCCAGGATTTGGTAGTTTATGGAGGTACCGGCAAAGCTGCCCGCAATCCGGAGAGTTTTCAGCTCATTCTCAAGGCATTAAAAGACCTGGAAGAAGACGAAACCCTGCTTATCCAATCCGGTAAGCCAGTTGGAATTTTACCAACCCATAAAGACGCCCCAAGAGTAATATTGGCCAACAGCCACATTGTACCCCATTGGGCCAACTGGACAGAATTCCGTAAACTGGAAGCCATGGGCCTCACCATGTACGGCCAGATGACTGCCGGTTCCTGGATTTACATTGGATCTCAAGGCATTGTGCAAGGTACCTATGAAACCTTTGCCGAAGTCGCACGCCAGCACTTTGGAGGGACGCTTCTTGGGACCCTCAACGTCACAGCAGGACTTGGTGGCATGGGAGGCGCTCAGCCACTGGCCATTACCATGAACGAAGGTGTTTGTCTGGCAGCCGAAATGGAAGAATGGCGCATCGACAAACGAATTGAAACCCGCTACCTGGACCTTAAATTCTTTGACCTCGACCATGCAATAGACAGAGCCCTCGAGGCAAAAGAAAACAAAGAAGCCATTTCCATCGGTGTACTTTGCAATGCCGTAGATTTGCTCAGAAGACTGGTAGAAAGAAACATCCTGCCAGACACCCTCACCGACCAAACCTCCGCCCACGATGAATTGGTAGGCTATTTTCCCGAAGGCCTTACTGTAGAAACAGCCAAAACCCTTCGTGACAAAAACCCAGATCAATATTGCAGCCTTTCTCTGGACACCATGGCTGAGCATGTGCTGCTCATGCTCGAACTCCAGAACCGCGGTTGCATCGTTTTCGACTATGGAAACAACCTCCGTGGACAGGCCCATGACAAGCGCCACATTCAAAACGCATTTAACTTTCCAGGCTTTGTGCCCGCCTACATACGACCTTTGTTTTGCGAAGGCAAAGGCCCTTTCCGCTGGGTGGCCCTCAGTGGCGATCCTGCCGATATTGCAGTCACCGACCAGCTTTTGGTAGAAATGTTTCCAGAAAACACAGGCCTTCAACGCTGGTTAAAAATGGCACAGGAGCGCATCGCTTTTCAAGGTTTGCCAGCCCGAATTTGCTGGTTGGGACAAGGTGAAAGAGAACTTGCAGGTCTGGCTTTCAATAAGTTGGTTAGAGAAGGAAAAGTCAAAGCCCCCATCGTCATAGGCCGCGACCACCTTGATACCGGCTCCGTAGCCAGCCCCAACCGCGAAACCGAAGCCATGCTCGACGGTTCCGATGCCATTGCCGATTGGCCCATCCTCAATGCACTCATCAACACAGCCGGAGGCGCATCCTGGGTTTCCCTGCACCACGGCGGCGGTGTAGGCATTGGCTATTCCATTCACGCAGGCATGGTCATCCTTGCGGATGGCACCGCAGATGCTGATGCACGCCTCAAGCGCGTATTGCACAACGACCCAGCCATGGGCGTTATCCGCCACGCCGATGCAGGATACGACATCGCCAAAGATACCGCCCGCCAACACCGCTTAGACCTGCAAACCCGTCTATCCTAAATCAGAAAAAAGCAATTATAAAAATTTGATTTTGGGCAGCCCTTCGTTCCTCAGGCCGGGCTATCCATTACAAGTCCTCAGGCAATAAGTCCATGCAAAAGCATTGGCCATTTTGCCTTCCGGGCTTTCCATTTCTATCCCTGCTGCTCAGCCAGTAACCAAACCAGCCCCGTTTGGCAAAGAGCATTCGCCCATCTTGTTATCTTGACTTCACCGTGGCTTGTGCCCTCACAAGACACTCCAATGGCTGGATTTCCCAATTGATACTTCTCCCTCACCTCCAAGCTTCAATGGCGTTCTCCACTGTGGCATTTGTTCTCATAAGGCACTCTTTCACCGTGGCTTGTGTCCTCACAAGACACTCCAATGGCTGGATTTCCCAATTGATACTTCTTTCTCACCTCCAAGCCTTAATAGCTTTCCTTGGGATTTGCTGTCCATTGATGGACAAAATATGGGTTGAACCCGTCGGAGCAAAACAGCCTTTATCCCTTGTAATATTTCAACCCTTTGAAATTCTAAATTCGCGGATAATCCTTTTTTACCCAATTCCAATCCTAATGCATCTAATCCAAATTACTCACCCTTTATCCACCCAATTCCGGTCTCCAAAATGGCAAAAAGAATTCCCGGAACCTTCTCTCAAACCTTAATTTAAGATTAGAATCAAATTCTATTTTTTCACTTCAATAAATTCTCCTACTTTTGCGGGCTAAAATTTAAGGCAGCAAAGCTTTGAAACATACGGTTATAAAAATATCAGGATTAAAAAATGGGAGCCATAATTTTCATTTTGACTTGAATTCCAGCTTTTTAGCGGAATTCTCGACTGCTATTTTTGACAGACCCAATGTTGCGGTAGATGTCAGACTATCATTGTCAGAATTGATGATCAAAACGGAAGTTACCGTAAAAGGAACCGTTGAACTCATTTGTGATAGAAGCGATGAAGTATTTGATTTCAAGATAGATGAGTTGGTAGAACATTATTTCAACTTCGGTGAAGAAGAAAAAGAGTTAACCGACGAACTGGAAGTCATCAACAAAGAAAGGGTAGAAATAGACCTTGATCAATTGGTCTATGATACTTTGGCATTGGCAGTACCCGTAAAAAAACTTCATCCTCGATTTATCGGAGAAGAAGATGATTTAGATTCAGAATCGGAAGGTAAATTAATTTATACATCAGATTCTCAGGCACAAATAGAAAATACAGAAGCTGACCCTCGTTGGTCTAAATTAAAAGAATTATCTAGTTTACAATAAAATGGCACATCCTAAGAGAAAGATCTCCAAAACCAGAAGAGACAAAAGAAGAACTCATCATGGTGCTACCGCAAAACAATTAGCGCTTTGCAGCACAACAGGTGAAACCCACCAAATGCACAGAGCCTATGTGGTAGAAGGTAATCTTTATTACAATAACAAAATGGTTGTTGCAGATTTTTCCTAAAAAATCTGTTTAATTAAAACAAATCCTCATCACCCAGAGATGATCATTGCACTTGATGCTATGGGAGGCGATTTCGCACCCAATGCAACCATAGAAGGGGCAATCCTTGCGTCTGAGATTTTGGCCGGGGATTGTGAGATATTATTGATTGGCGACAAATCCTTGATTGAGGAACAATTGGCCTTTCACAATGTCTCTCCCGGACGGTTCAATATCTTGCATGCCGAAGAAGTCATCGAGATGGGTGAACATCCTGCAAAGGCATTTCCCCAAAAGCCGAACTCTTCTATTGCCAAGGGCTTTGGATTGTTAATGGGAGGAAAAGCCCATGCATTTTGCAGCGCCGGTAATACCGGTGCAATGATGGTTGGGTCATTGTTTACGATTAAGGCTTTACCAGGAATTATCAGGCCGGCCATTATGGGCTATTTGCCGAAAACCAATGGAACAGTAGGTGCCTTGGTAGACATAGGCGCCAATGCCGATTGTAAACCAGACCAATTAAATCAATTTGCCGAGTTAGGTGCCATTTATGCGGAATGTATCCTCGATATCAAAAATCCCAAAATAGGCTTACTCAATTTAGGTGAAGAAGAGCAAAAGGGCAATATTTT
>JAIXQU010000164.1 GCA_027485575.1 Cytophagaceae bacterium | reverse complement strand
CCGGAATTGCCATTAGGAAATCCCCGTCTGCCACCGGGCAGGTATTCCGGGTTTAAACTTCTTCGGCATCTTTTTTGTCGTATTTAAATACAGTAAATATTTAATGCATAGATGATTGAAATAGGGATAGATAGCTTTGCAGCCCGACCTACAAACAACTCAGAATCAAAAACTTCTGCCAGCCAGGCAATAATAGAATTGTTAGAAAGGATAGAACTTGCGGATGCAGTTGGTTTGGATGTTTTTGGAATTGGTGAACACCACCGAAAGGAATTTTTGGATTCAGCCCCTTCGATGATATTGGCTGCGGCCGCTTCAAAAACAAAAAAGATTCGTTTAACCAGTGCAGTAACTGTTTTGAGTGCAGCTGACCCCGTTCGTGTATTTCAAAATTATGCAACTCTCGATTTGATTTCTCAAGGCCGGGCAGAAATGGTTGTCGGCAGAGGTTCATTTATTGAGTCCTTTCCTCTCTTTGGTTTTAAACTGGAAGATTACGATGCCCTATTCTCTGAAAAGTTGGATTTACTTCTTCAAATCCAAAAAAACGAGGAAGTAACATGGTCTGGTAAATTTAGGCCAGCATTAAAAAACCAAACCATTTACCCAAGACCGATGCAAGATCCGCTACCTATTTGGCTTGGTGTTGGCGGTACACCAGAATCCTTTGCCAGGGCGGGAATTTTAGGATTACCCCTGATGGTTGCCATTATCGGAGGTGAAACCCATCGTTTTCGGCCCCTCATAGACTTGTACAGAGCCTCTGGAATAAAGGCAGGGCATGCACCCGAAAAATTAAAAGTAGGCTTACATTCATTGGGTTATGTAGGAAAAAACAGCCAGGAAGCGGTGGATAATTATTTCCCTGGATACGCGGAAACTTTTACCAGAATTGGAAAAGAAAGAGGTTGGCCACCAGTTACAAGGGAAAGATTCAATGCTCAAACTGGCCTGACAGGTGCGTTACTCGTGGGTGGTCCTGAAGAAATTGCTGATAAAATACTTCGTCATAGTACATCATTGGGTGGTATTTCCAGGCTTTGTTTCCAGATGGACAACGCTGGTTTATCTCATCAGCAGCTTCTGGATTCTATAGAATTGATTGGTACAAAGGTAAAACCTTTGGTAAATAGCTAAAACTGCCTAAAGGTTAGGATATTTGCCTGGCGATTGGAAATTAAAAACCATGTCCAGAATTTAATTGCTGACTCAAATAATATATCGCATTTTAATTGTTTGAAAGCCTGAGGAATTCAAATAAAACTCCACAAAAACCGATTGCTGATTGAAAAATGTTTACAGGTAGAAATCTGATTGTAGCTGGCAAACACAAAAAAGAAATTGTAATCGGCCCGCTTTTCGAAAAGGAATTTGGCGTAATCTGCATGATTAGTGCAAGTTATGACACCGATGTTTTAGGAACATTTACAGGTGAGATAGAAAGAAAAAAAGACCCATTATCAACGGTACGAGAGAAATGCTTAATGGCCATGAACTCTTCGGGTTCAGATTTAGGAATTGCCAGTGAAGGCTCATTTGGCCCTCATCCTGAAATGCCATTTGTGAATGCCGATGATGAATTGTTAATCTTTATCGACAAAAAAAATGGAATAGAAATAGTCGCCAGAGAAATCAGCGTTGAAACGAACTTCAATGGCCGAATGGTGAAAACCGAAAAGGAACTACTGGAATTCAGCAAAGAGGTATTTTTCCCTTCTCATGCCTTAATTTTAAGAAAATCAAAAACCGAAAATCAGGATATCATTAAAGATATAAAAGACTACGAGGGATTAAAAAAAGCCTTTGGTGAACTTTCCAAAAAACATGAAACTGTGTATGTAGAAACTGACATGAGGGCTATGCACAATCCTTCAAGAATGAAAGTAATTGAAAAGGCAGCACAAAATCTGATTGAAAAAATAAAATCCAAATGTCCACAATGCCAGGCACCTGGATTTTCAATTGCCAGAGCAAGAAAAGGTCTGCCATGTAGCTGGTGTGGGATGCCTACAGATTCTGTACTGAATCACCTCAGCATTTGCCAACATTGCAATTACACAAAAGAAGACCTTTTTCCAAATAACAAAACTGAAGAAGACCCTTCTTACTGTCAGTTCTGCAATCCATAAAACTTGTTTTTACTCTTTACAATAAATAACCTTCGATCTTTTTTTCCATTTGCTCAAAAGGCAAATAACCGCTGCTAATCTGAACTGCCTTTCCATCAGTCAGTTGAACGATACAACCTGGAAATCCATTGATTTTCCATCTTTGGGCCAGGGCAAACTCATTGATTGTTTCCTGCTCCATATCTTTTGAAGCAAACAAAGGCAGGACTGTTTTCGGTTCCAATCCATACTGTTCGAACAATGGCAAATACGCCTTCAGTTGAGTCGGGTCTATACCATCCCAATAAATTAATTTTTGAATCTCATGACTGAACTTAATTCCAGTTGATTTATTCAGGTGCTTAAAAATTGTCAAGGCTTTTGCTGGTTCCAGAGAACTAAATACAGCATTTCCTTCTTCAAGGGTTTTTTCAACAAACTGTTTTCCAAATTTAACTCCGGTGCTTTGCTCAACTACTTTGTATGCCTGTTTAATATATTGAGCCATGTTTGATAATGGGCCGATTCTGGTTCCAGTTATCATCCCTCCGGAAATAACATCAAAGTCAATACGGTCTTTATACTTTTCCTCAAGCTGAACCATAACAGGTCCAAATCCATAACACCAACCACAAAGTGGGTCATAAACATTAATTAGTGTATTCTTTTTTTTCATTCCTGATTATTTTCAAATTCTTCCAAACCCTCCAAAATTACAGCCAAAACATCTTCTCTACCCAGTCCACTTTGAGCAGAAGTAATTATCATCTTGGGAAGCTCTTCCCAATTTTGAAGCATTTTTGCTTTAAATAATTGTATGTTTTGTTGTGTTTTGGCAGGCGATTGTTTATCAGCTTTGGTGAAAATGATGGCAAATGGTATGCCATTCTTACCCGCAAAAGCTAAAAAATCCAAATCAGATTGTTGAGGGGGAATACGGCTGTCTATCAACACCATCAAGCAAACCAGGTTTTTTCTGTTCAACAAATAGTTCTTCACCATTTTCTCCCATTTCACCCGCTCGACCTTGGAAACTCTGGCATAGCCATACCCGGGCAAATCAACCATATACCATTGTTCCTCAATCAAAAAATGATTGATTACCTGCGTTTTACCTGGCGTTCCAGAAGTTTTAGCAGCATCTTTAGACTTCAGAAGTGCGTTAATCAATGACGATTTCCCCACGTTAGATCTGCCAATAAATGCAACTTCCGGCTTATCAGGTGGCGGGCACATTTTCCATTCTGTGCTCGATTTAATAAAACTGTATTTCATAATAGAAAAGAGTGCAAAGATGCTTTTTGTATTCCGTTCCATTGCACTTGTAAGGAATTTGTTTGTTGTCGCAAAAAAATCAATTTCTCTTAAAGCACTTTTGTTGCACTGAAAGCCTAAGCATGCTCAGGTCTCAGAAAAAAAAATTAGGGCAGACCATCCTTTTGAGGTTTACCCAGGAACAAAAAAATATTCAAACATGAAAATTTTTGCCATTTCCCTATTGATGGTCTTTAGTTTTTCGGCTTTCAACGCGCTCTGCCAGACAGGAAATCCGGCAGTTGAAAATCTTGTTAACGAAGGCGATGTCTTGTACAAAAACAAAGGTGGAAAACGCGAAGCCCTTCAAAAATACAGGGAAGCCCTGGAGTTAAATCCGGAACATGTCCGTGCAAACTACATGGCAGGCCTTTGCTACATCCAAACCTATCAGAAATCCCGGTCCTTAAGCTATTTCCTTAAAGCCCATGACGTGGAGCCGGATTTTGTCCCTGAAGTAAAACTTGGAGGAGATCTTCTTCCAGACCTCAAATTCCTGATTGCAAGGGCTTTCCAGGTGGGTGAAAATTATGCCAAAGCTGAAGAATTCTACAACCATTTTAAATATGCCGTAAACCAGGGTACTGCAAGCAGATATGCTGTAAACAACAGAGGAATTGCCATTCGGTTTACTGAAAGAAGAATCTTTGAATGCATCGTCGCTCAGGAACTAAGCAATCGTCCGTTAGACTCAAGAATCATAAATCTTAAGGCAGTCAATAGTCCTTATCCAGATTATGGCCCTGTTTTTTCACCAGATGGGAAGAAATTATATTTTACATCAAGAAGAGCAGGCGGAGCCTCCAAGGAAACTGATGATGATTTGCACTTTTTTGAAGACATTTATGTGGCAACAAAAGACAGTGCAGGCGTTTGGGGCAATGTGACAATGGTCAAGGAGCTTTGCACACCCGGACATGAATCGGTTTTAAGCATTTCAGAAGATGGGCGAATCCTTATTATTTCCAAAGGAGAAGGAAATGGGGATCTATATATGTGCCAGAAAGTTGCTTTGGGAAAATGGAGTGAGCCAGTTCCTATGGGTAAAAACATCAATACATCCTCAAGAGAGACAGGTGCATTTATCACAGGAAATGGTCAGAAACTCTATTTTTGCTCTGACAGATCCGGAGGCTTCGGCGGAATGGACATTTACTTATCAGAACGAAGAAGTAATGGCAAATGGGGTTCTGCGGTTAACCTTGGTCCCAAAGTAAACACCATTTTTGACGAAGATGCGCCAAGCATTTCAAAAGAAGGAGATAAACTATTTTTTAGTTCAAAAGGGCATAAAGCCATGGGTGGGTTCGATATTTTCTCGGCCAAATGGGATGCAACAAATCAAATGTTTAAAAGCCCTGAAAATCTGGGTTTCCCGCTTAACTCTGCAGATGATGACAACACCTACATCACTTCGCCGGATTCGGGTTTGGCTTACTATGCTTCCTTTAAAGAAAATGGAGCAGGCGACCTGGATATTTTCCATCTGATGGCTGGAGCACCAATTCCGGATACAATTAAAAAGGAAAGAGAAGAATTTAAGGAACTTGCAAAGGATAATATTCCTTTGATGGAAGATAGAATTAATTCTGTTTCAAAAGATACCAGTGCTGTTGATGCACAGGAGGCGGATAGAATCGCTAAAAATGAAAAAATGGCCAATGAAGCTATAGACAAGAGTGAGCCTGAGAAAAAGGACTTCGAAGTTAAATTGATCGAAAATGAACCGATTGCCTCTGTAGAAAATGGAATGGGCTATTTTATGTATGACCCAAATAAAGACCTTAAAAACAGCAGTTCTGAATCCAAAGAAACAGCAGTAAGAATATTGGTTATGGACACTGAAACCAGAATTCCTTTAGATGGCAATGTTGTTTTCACAGACCAGGATACAAAAGAAAAAATAACGCCAAAAAGAGTTAGAAACGGTGTTTTCGAGGTAATTCTTAAAAACAAAGTGAACAAGGATCTGATGGTTTCTATAGAAAAAGAAGGCTTTCATTTTAAAAACATCCTTATCAATGTACCTCCGGCGTCTTCACAAAAAAATATTTTTGTAACCCGCAACATTGAGTTAAAAAGACATACACTCAACAAGCCTAGAGTACTTAGAAATGTATATTTCGATTTTGACCAGGCTGAGCTTTCTGACCGTTCACATGATGAATTGGAAATGCTTCAAAAAATGCTTTCCGAAAATGAAAAACTTATCATAGAAATTTCAGGTCATGCTGACTTTCTGGGAGAAGATGAATACAACGACAAACTTTCAAAAGCCAGGGCAGACAAAGTAGTTTCTTACCTTGCATCAAAAGGAATTGACAAAAGCAGACTCAGAGCGCAGGGCTATGGTGAAAAGAAACCAGCCCCGGGAACTGACACATCTGAAGAAGGCCGGTCATTAAACAGAAGAACAGAGTTTATGATCATGGCTCAATAGATTTGGTTATTAGGTGTTTATGAATAAATAAGAGAGGCCTTGCGAAATGCAAGGCCTTTTGTTTTTAAAAATTTCAGAATATGCGAAAAGTAAAAAACATCAAAACTTTCCTGGCTTAATTAATAAATTTGCCCTCATAAAAAAGTAAAAACACGCCCATCTTATTGTATAACAGGACTTTGAATAAATCCTCAAACACTAATACGACATCCTGTTGGTCAACATTAAGAATACCTATTCATGCTTTTTAACTCTTTTAGCTTTGCTGTTTTTCTGCCAATAGTTTTTGGACTGTATTGGTTCTGGACAAAAAAAAGTCTGAAAGGTCAAAATTTACTTCTTCTTGTCTCCAGCTATTTTTTTTATGCATGTTGGGATTGGCGGTTTTTGTTCCTGCTCATATTCTCTACACTCCTCGACTATTTTACGGGATTGAAAATGGCCGAAGCACCCAACCAAAAGGAAAAAAAGTTCTGGTTTTGGCTGAGTATATTGGTGAATTTAGGTTTTTTAGGTGTTTTTAAATATTACAACTTTTTTGCCACCTCTTTTGCTGAGGCCATTTCTTCACTTGGCTTGCAGGTTAACCCTTGGACTTTAAAAGTAATATTACCCGTCGGAATTTCATTTTATACATTCCATGGTCTTTCGTATGTGATTGATATTTATTACGATAGAATAAAAGCCGAAAAGAACTTCATCGACTATTCGGTTTTCGTGAGTTTTTTTCCACTTCTGGTGGCTGGCCCCATTGAGAGAGCAACTCACTTGCTTCCGCAAATCCAAAAAGAAAGAACATTTGATTTTTCTAAGGCTGTTGATGGCTTAAGGCAAATTCTATGGGGACTATTCAAAAAAGTAGTCATCGCAGACCAATGTGCCGGACATGCCAATCTTATCTTTAATAATTCGGATGGTTATTCTGGAAGCACATTGCTACTTGGGGCCTTGTTTTTTAGTTTTCAAATCTATGGTGACTTCTCAGGCTATTCCGATATAGCGCTAGGTACTGCCCGCCTTTTTGGGATTGAATTATTGCGAAATTTTGCCTTTCCCTATTTTTCCAGAGACATTGCCGAATTCTGGCGACGTTGGCACATTTCATTATCTACTTGGTTTAGAGACTACTTGTATATTCCACTCGGAGGAAGCAAAGGTGGAACATGGATGAAAGTCAGGAATACTTTTATCATTTTTCTTGTGAGCGGATTTTGGCATGGAGCCAACTGGACTTTTATTGTTTGGGGTTTTCTGAATGCCCTGTTTATTATGCCTTCCATTATTTTAAATACAAACAGGAATAACCTTGAAATTGTAGCAAAAGGAAAATTGCTGCCTGGACTAAAAGAATTCGCCTCCATTTGCCTCACTTTTGGATTAACAGTCTTCGCCTGGATCTTTTTCAGGTCAGAGAATATAAACCATGCATTCCACTTCATATCCGGCATTTTCACAAAGAGCTTATTTTCAATGCCTCAGATTCTACCCAAAACCCTCTTTCTCTACATTTTATTTTTCATTTGGGTCGAATGGCTCGGAAGAGAAAATCAATTTGCAATAGCCACAGTTGGTAAAAAACTAGCCAAACCCATCCGATGGGGCTTTTATTATCTTTTGGTTTTCACCATCTTATATAATTCGGGAGCAGAAGAACAATTCATATATTTTCAATTCTGATATGAATAAATTTCTCATCCTCCTTTTCTCCTTCTTCTTACCCATAATTGTGTTGATTGGGGTTCCCTCCTACCTGCTTTGGAATGCCAGGGAAAACTTTCATTCTCTCGATAAAGAGATTGAAAATAAATCACCTGATCTTGTCGGATTCGCCTACAATGAAAATAACTACGGCTATATCAAATGGAAAAATATTCAATCTGCCCCAAGGTATTCTACCTTGGCACTTGGCTCTTCACGGGTCTTGTCTTTCAGGGAAGAAATGTTTGATTCAAGCTTTTATAACGCAGGTTTTACCATTTCCAGTGTCAATGATTTTCTCCCTTTTTTGAAAAGCATTCCAAAGGAGAAATATCCTCATTATCTGATTATAGGTCTGGACCATTGGATGTTTAATGCAAATTGGGACAATCTACAAACCGAACTTCCTGAAAATCATTGGAAAAATAGCTTTACATTTTTACCCAAAGCGGACGTGTACAAACAATTCATCAGTGAGATTTTCAAGGAAGACCCTTTCCGCTTTTTTACCTTATCTGCAAAGAACAGAATTGGAATTAATGCCAACTTTCACAATACAGGATTTAGAAATGATGGAAGTATTTTTTATGGCGGTCAAATCTCAAAATTGATGAATGCCGATTCAACAGCCAACGATTTTAAGTATTCAAACACTTTTGATAGAATAAAAAAAGGAAAACAAAGATTTGAATATGGACAAGAGACAAATGAAAAAGCATTTGAAAAGCTGGTTGAGCTTATGTCTTTTTGCAATCAGCACAAAATCAATGTTATAGGATTTTTACCACCCTTCGCTGATAAGGTATATGACCATATGGACAGTTCCGGAAACTATAAATACCTGGAAAATCTCCCAATTCGGCTCAATCAAATTATGACCCAATATAATTTTGAGTTTTATGATTTTTCTACTGTTTCAAAATGTGGTTCGAATGACAATGAAACTATGGATGGCTTCCATGGTGGGGAGGTTACTTATCAAAAAATTCTGATAGAAATGTTGAATAAAAATTCTGCATTAAACAAGGTTTCTGACAAAGAAAAACTATTAAAAAACCTGCAGAAAAAACCAAATAACTATTTTATTTACAAGGATTAGGTGAGCTACAATCTGAATTTAATGGGTTATTCCAATAATTTCAGCAAACCTTAAATTCCACGTTCATATAGGTTATAATCCGATTAGAAATTCCGGAAAAAGATTTTAAGGCATTTATTGCTATTATCTTTGTATATCGAATCTAAGAAATGCCTTTTATATTTATATTAATCTTTCTGTTCTGCAATCTTTTAGGATTCCCAGACCAAAGTTCTGAAAATAATAAAAGTATAAAATCCTTTTCCAGTAAAAAAAAGGAAGCGGGAAGCATCAATCTTTTTGAAGCTCCTGTATTTATCGAAAACCTTGAAGACTGCGAAGGAGAAAGTGATTTCCAGGTTAAAAATCTACCTTCCTTATTTTTAAATGATGTTTTTAAATGGAATTCATCAATAAGCTTTGAATTTGAGAAAAAACTATATGGGTTGATTCGTCCGAATATCAACCTCCTATTATTGTACCAAAAACTCATCATTTGAAATTAATCAGGTATATCTATTTTCCATGAAGAAAATCTGATTTTCTATAAATGATTTTAAAAGCTTTTTCGAAAGCTGATTTTTATCACTATAATTTTTAAAATGAATGAGTCATCAAATAAATAGCCAGCCAAAAGACGGATTGGCAGGACTAAAAGAAAATTTTTCATCTGATGCCATTTCAGGATTTATTGTATTCCTGCTGGCACTTCCATTAAGCTTGGGTATAGCAAAAGCATCTGAGTTTCCACCCTTAATGGGTTTGGTAACGGCCATAATCGGTGGTTTGGTGGTTAGCTTTTTTGCTGGCTCCAAACTCACCATTAAAGGTCCTGCGGCTGGTTTGATTGTCATCGTTGTAGGGGCGGTTTCCGAATTTGGAGGAGGCGAAACTGGCTGGCATTTGGCGTTGGGGGCGATGGTTGCAGCAGGCTTAATTCAGATTTTGTTTGGCGTTTTTAAGCTTGGCCGTCTGGTCGATTTTTTTCCGCTTTCTGCGGTGCATGGCATGCTGGCAGCCATAGGAATGATCATTATTCTTAAACAAATCCCTGTTTTACTTGATGTTGACCCAGCTCTTGCAAAAGGTAAATCGCCATTTGGTTTGTTTATGGCTATACCTGCATTTCTACAGAATCTTGACCCAAAGGCAAGTTTAATTGGTGTTATCAGTCTTTGGATTATGATGGGTTGGAGTGATATAAAGGTGGAGTTTCTGAAAAAAATTCCTGCTCCATTGGTTGTTTTGCTGGTGGCCATTCCAGCTGAACTGTTATTAAAATTTGATAGCACTGAGCCAAAATACGCCTTGGTTCATATTGGAAATTTGGTTGACAATCTGAAAGTCAACGTGGACTTTTCAGGAATCTATCAAACTGGGACATTTATCAAATATGTAATCATGTTTGCTTTGGTAGGCACCCTTGAAAGTTTGTTAACAGTTAAGGCCATTGATATGATTGACCCCTTAAAACAAAAATCCAATGCAAATAAAGACCTGATAGCTATTGGAATAGGAAATACAATTGCTGCCATTTTAGGTGGATTGCCAATGATTTCTGAAGTAGCCCGTAGTTCGGCAAATGTGGCCAATGGTGCCAAAACCAGATGGGCGAATTTCTTTCATGGCTTCTTTTTGCTTTCTTTTTTGCTTCTGGCTGCATCGCTTATTGAGTTGATTCCAAATACTGCTTTGGCAGCTATGTTAATTACAGTTGGAATCAAACTCGCTCACCCAAAAGAGTTTTTTCATATTTTTAAAATCGGTAAGGAGCAATTGGCTGTATTTCTAATCACCATTTTCTTCACCTTATACGAAGACCTTTTGGTTGGAATTGGTGCTGGAATCCTTTTGAAAATTCTCATTCATTTGTATCATGGAGCCCCACTTCGGTCTTTGTTTACTGCTCAGGCAAGCGTTTCTTTTAATGGGAAAGATTATATTCTGACCGTAGAAAAAGCAGCCATCTTCACCAATTTCCTGGGAATAAAAAGTAGGTTGGAGGCTATTCCATTAAAAATGAACGTAACTATAGATTTCTCCAAAACTACTTTAGTTGACCACAATGTGATGGAAAGTATTCATCAGTTTAAGCAGGAATATAGGGCTTCAGGTGGTACCATAAAAATGATTGGGCTGGAAAATCATGAGACCTTTTCTGACCATACCATGGCCACCAGAAAAAGAGTTCAGGTTTGATGTGGGAATTTCAACCTAAAACTAAAGGGTTTTAATTTAAAAAATTCTAACAGATTGGAAATGAGCGATTCTATCAGATTTTTTGATGAGCACCACCTCATCCACGAACTAAAACATTACCTGCCAGCCCAGGCACCATTAAAGGATTTTATTCATCACAATTCTTTACATGCTTTTCAAAAGGAAACCTTTTTTGAGGCGCTAAAAGATGCGTCTGATACTTTCGGTTACAGGACTTATTTAAATATTAAAGAATATAGACAAAAGTACCAATCAGGTAGAATCAACCCTGCGGTTACCGAGCGGGTAATTATTGAAAATCAAGGAATAGAAGAAAAGGATATTTGGCTTGACCGATTGCTCAATAAAGAATATAATGAAAATGTGGAACCCAAAATCGGAGTTTTGCGCTCTTATTGGAAAACCCATTTCAACATAGATTTGGAGTCCTTTATTCAGCCAAAGCTATTCCGGATTATTGGAAGCTATCTCGACCAGGGCATTTCCATTTGGGATTTTCCGACCAGTGGCAAGGGCTTTTTGGCCTCCATCAGGAACCTGGAGAAAAACAGTTATTCCAGTTTTTTTGATTCGAAAAAGGCAAAAGAACTTCTGGAGGATGAATCTACGGGTATTTCGCTATTGCTCAATATGTTGGTTGGCGACCCTACGCTTTTTGAACAATATATTTTTGACCAGCAATTTGCACACCAGGGTTGGTCCGGCATGGTTTCAACGGTTGAAGATTTTCCCCAAACCTTGCTCATTCCCAAAAAGATAAGTCTTAAAGATTTTATCATTTTTGAGCTTTTGCTGGAAATTGATACGCTGGAAATCCGACTCAATGGAAAATGGAAACCACTCAATGAAGGCGTAAAAGTCAGGCCGAAACCCCTGTTTGAAAAAAGGGAAATCACAGAACTGGATACTGTTCTTTCCCTTTGGCAAAAGGCCTTTGAGTGGAGTTTTTACGACCAGGTTTTAGCTGGCATTCAGCTTGAAAAGGTGAAAATGCCAAAAATAGAATCCAAAGCATTTCAGGCCGTTTTTTGCATTGACGATAGGGAATGTTCAATCAGAAGATACATTGAGCGATTTGAACCCAATGCTGAAACCTATGGAACTCCTGGTTTTTTTGGTGTAGAATTTTATTTCCAACCACAAGGCGGGAAATTTTATACCAAGGTTTGCCCAGCCCCAATGACGCCAAAATACCTCATCAAAGAAGTTGGCGTTCGCACAAAACTGGAAACTGACATTACCTTTTCAAAGAAAAATCAAAACTTCTTTTCCGGTTGGTTTGTCACCCAAACCATTGGTTTCTGGACGGCTTTCAAGCTTCTCATAAACATTTTTAAGCCCAGCATGAGTCCGGCCACTGCTTCTTCGCTGAAGCACATGGATAAAAACTCTACACTTATTATTGAAAATAAAAATCCGGAACACAAAGAGAATGACTTGCAATTGGGGTTTAATCTGGAGGAAATGGCATTTCGGGTTGAAAATGTTTTACGCAGTATCGGCCTTGTAAAAGACTTTGCACCAATCGTTTATATGGTTGGACATGGCGCAAGTTCTGTAAACAATCCCCATTATGCAGCCTATGACTGCGGGGCTTGCAGCGGAAGGGCGGGCTCAGTAAATGCGAGGGTATTTAGCAACATGGCCAATAATACCATGGTCAGGTCAATATTGAAAGAAAAGGGAATTGAGATACCAGCTGATACGCAGTTTGTTGGCGCAATTCGAGACACCACAAGGGATGAAATCGTATTTTTTGATGTTGAGACTTTGTTCAAAGCCAATCAGGAATTGCACATAAAAAATGAAATGACATTTGCCAAAACCTTGGATTACAATGCAAAAGAGCGTTCCCGAAGATTTGATTCCATCAATTCAAAACTGAGTCCGGCAAAAATTCATGAGCAGATATTGGTACGTTCAGTTTCTCTTTTTGAGCCACGACCAGAGCTAAACCACGCCACAAATGCCATGTGTATTGTGGGTAGAAGGGCTCTTTCCAAGGGTATTTTTCTTGACAGGCGTTCTTTTCTGAATTCCTATGATTACAGCATTGACCCCGAAGGAAAATATTTACTCAATATTCTCAATGCGGCTGCGCCTGTTTGTGGCGGCATCAATCTGGAATATTATTTTTCGAGGGTTGACAATCAGAAACTTGGTGCAGGAACCAAATTGCCCCATAATATAATGGGCCTTATCGGTGTGGCAAATGGAATAGACGGTGATTTGCGGCCAGGTTTACCCAGCCAAATGATAGAAGTACACGACCCGGTCCGGCTTCTGATGGTTGTAGAGCATTTTCCGGAACTGGTGGCAGATGTTATCCGTCGGAATCCGGCGACATTCGAGTGGTTTGCCAATGAATGGGTGGTTTTGGTGGCGGTTCATCCCGAAACCAGGGAAACTTTCCATTTTCATAATTTAGAATTTCATCCCTATAAAACTGTAAACAATGACCTTCCACATGTTTCCAATATTGACAAGTTGGTGGAATCTCACGAAGAAAATTTCCCGGTCTTTTTACTGGACAAAATTTAAAGCATCCAAGGATTCTCAATTATGAACTTCACCTTAAACAGCATTCTTCACTTTTTCGTTTTTATTCCGCTAGTGGGCTTTTTAGTAAGCCTTTTGGTGAAAGATGGGAAGGAGAAAACGCTTTCTCATGTAGCCACCGCAACCATTGGCATCCAGATGCTTTTTGGAATTCCCTTTGTGATGTATTGGCTTTTCAGCAATCACCCCAATCTGAATTTAAAGGACATTACCATTTATGAAAATGAAGAATATCAGTTCTTTATCGACTTTTATTTTGATAAAATAACCGCTGCATATTTTCTGGTGGGTTCTACCCTGAGCTTTATGGTCGTTGTTTACAGCCGCTATTATTTACATAGGGAGCAAGGTTACAAACGATTTTTCAACACCATTTTATTCTTTTATTTTGGTTATACCATCACCGTTTTCTCAGGCAATTTTGAAACTCTTTTTATAGGCTGGGAAATTCTGGGTATTTCATCTTTTCTGTTGATTGCCTTTTACAGAGATAGATTTCTTCCGGTTAAAAATGCCATTAAGGTCTTTTCCATTTATCGGATTGGAGATATTGGATTGCTGCTTGCCATGTGGATGAGCCACTATTTGTGGATGGAAAATATTTCATTTTACAAAATGAACAACTACGTGCTCGTGTCTTTTCACCTGGAGCACCACAGTTGGGTGGGTATTTTCATTTCCATTATGATTTTGATTGCGGCCGCTGCCAAATCTGCCCAATTGCCATTTTCGTCCTGGCTGCCCAGAGCCATGGAAGGCCCCACGCCATCCAGCGCCATTTTTTACGGTTCGCTGTCGGTGCACATGGGGGTTTTTCTTTTGTTGCGTACCTATACTTTCTGGGAACATCAGTTTGTTGTCAGGGTTTTGATTGCCCTTCTTGGCTTTTCAACTATGATTATTGCCTCGGGAATTTCCAGGGTTCAATCCTCCATTAAAAGCCAGATTGCATATGCTTCAATTGCCCAGATAGGCATTATTTTCATAGAAGTAGCCTGCGGTTTTGAATTGTTGGCCTTGTATCACTTTGCTGGAAATGCATTTTTAAGGACTTATCAACTTTTAGTTTCTCCATCTGTTGTCAGTTACCTGATTAGAGAGCAGTTTTACAATTACTCACCGCATCTTAAAAGTTTGGAAGACCGGTTTTTTTTTTTTTTTTTAAGAAACACGCTCTATATACTATGCCTGAAAGAGTGGAATCTGGATGCATTTATGTACGAAACCATTTGGAATCCAATTAAAAGGCTGGCTCGAAAGCTCACCTTTTTGAATGAGAAAAATGTGTATTACTTTTTCGTTCCTACCTATATGGTGGCGCTTTATTTGCTTTACAACAAAGACCTGTTGCATTATAAATTAAAGGCGTATTTACCTGTCACCTTTGCCATGATTGGATTTATGATGGTGATGAAATCTTTTGCCGAACGAAAAAGCATCATTTATACCTGGTTGCTCATTGTGATGAGCCATTTCTGGATAGCCCTCGCCATTGGAATGAATGCCGATTTTGACTACAACCAACTCTACATTTACCTGAGCGGCATTGTGGTAAGTGGCGCTTTGGGTTATGGTATTTTGAAACGCGTCAAATTCAAAGAACCCGAAATCGACCTGTCTCAATTTCATGGCCATGTGTATGAGTATCCTGCAAAAGCCTTACTATTTCTCATTGCCTGTCTGGGTCTTACAGGTTTTCCCATTACCCCTACTTTTATAGGTGAAGATTTACTCTACACCCACATTCATGAAGATCAGTTTGTGCTGGCCTTTTTTGTCTCCATGTGTTTTGTGGTGGATGGACTTTCCATCATCCGGGTTTTTGCCAGGGTTTTTATGGGGCCACATATCAAGACCTATCACGAGGTTGCTTATAAGAGTTCGTAGTTTTTTTGGTTTGAATCCGGTTGTGAAATAATGCATTTGTATTGTTTGCTAAGAATGAATAAATCCCAAATGTTTATTAGTGATGGACAGATTCACTTTTGCAATATCTTTGTTCGTATGAACCGATGGGAGCAAAGATTTGAGAACTTTAATAGTGCATTTTTAGAGCTTGAGCGAGTCTTGACAATTAAGCAAATGCGGTTTGTAGAACTTGCAGGAACCATCAAACTGTATGAACTGGCATTTAAACTTTCCTGGAAAGTAATCAAAGACTATGTGGAAGACATTGAAAAATATCCGACTTTAGGTTCACCACGGTCTGTTATTTTTGCGGCAAAAGAAATCAGATTATTGAATGAAGCCGATTCGGAATTATGGATTTCTGCTTTAGAAAGTCGCAATTCCCTTGCGCACACTTATAATGAAACCCTGGCAAAAGAAGGAGAATGGAAAATAAGAAATCAGTTTTACCCCATGTTGAGCCAGTTCAAACGGCAGTTCCAAGATCTCAAATGATGGAGAAAAACCAATATGGTTTACGCGAAAAATACCTTTGGCGTATGCAGCAATTGTTTTCTCTCAATCCTGAAATAGAAAAAGTGATATTGTTTGGCTCCAGAGCCAAAGGAACTCAAAAAGATGGAAGCGATGTGGATCTTGCTTTGGTAGGTTCTGCAATCAATTTTGACACCATGGCCCACATTAAATATGTGCTTAACGAGGCTATTTCTTTACCCTACAAAGTGGATGTTCTGCACTACGATACCAATGAACATGCTGGGATCAAAGCCGAAATTGACAGTTTTGGAAAGGTGATTTATGACCAGGCCACAGTTAGGTTTGTGGCGTAATTGAAATCTTAAATCAAACGCCAATTCTGGAAAAAAAATAAAAGCACTTAAACTAATGGGCTGGCGTGGGCGTTTGGTGGTCAGCAGCTAAAAGTATGGTTTCGAACAAGGTAGAACCCCGACTGGGTATATTATTTTTCAATCATTTCTAATAAAAGATCCAGAAAAGATTTGACCATGGGCAGAATTGGCTCAATCGTATCTTTATCAAAATCAAAATGGTCGTTATAATCCCCCTTTTGCCTTCAATCGAGTAAATCTGAAAATAACTTTCCAAATTCAAGGGAAACCTTTCCTGTTTTTATAAAATGAAGTGCAAACAATGTTTTCAGTCGAGAATGGGTGAGGCTTTCAAACTCATTTTGAATTGCCAGAGCAGAAACCATATAAAAGCAAGCGTAATACAATCTATTTACACATGCATTCCATCGGTTATGATTTGCCAAAATGATGGCATCCTCATAGGCCTCCATTGCTTTCTGTAACCGATATGTTACATAGTCCTTCAATTCAAAATTTATAAAAGTCTGCCTTCCTTCTTAATATTTTGAATTAATGGTGTTGCCGCCTCAGTGTTGTGCCAATTATAAAGAGATTGTACAAATGTTGAAATGGCAACCCCATTTTCTAATTCTATTTCAAAAAGACCATGCCTGATTCTTTGTTCATCACCAATGGTCACTTTTGGCTGATTCAACAATACCAAAATATCCCAGTCAGAATGCTCAGAATGGTCTTTTCGGGCCCTTGAGCCAAATAAAACAACTTTGGCTGAAGGTTCTATGGACTCTACTTTTTGTTCTATTAATTGTGAAACTTCCATTAACAAACTTTTTGATGAAGCAAAAATACAATTAAATTTCGAGCTAAAAGAGCATACCTGGACATAGATTCACGAAGGCAAAATACGTCTGAATCACAACTACCTAAAGTAAAGATTTCCAGAATTTCCTGCAGGCAATCGGCTGTTATTCTGCAAATCCCTTAGATTCTAAAAATCCCCGTTCAGACCGCTACCTCTTCACCAGCCTTTCCACAGCCACACCTGTACTGGTTTTGATTTTCACCCAATACAAACCAGGCTTTAAACCATGAATGTCAAGCTTATGATCTGCATTGATTCCCCCTCCGGAGGTTAGGGGGCATTCTTTGCCCATGCCATCAATGATGCTGACACCAAGAATCTCCCCTTTGCCAGCCAGAGAAAAGCTTTCTGGATGCTTGCCTGAGGTCAAAGGGAGTAGGCAAACTTCTTTTACAAAATTATGCATTTGGGCTGGCAGCATTTGTCTGAACCTTGAGCAATCGGGTCAGGATTATGAATCCGGAGAAATTTGGGATATTTACAAATTAAGATTCACAACCTAAAGTTGTAGTTTGCTCAGCCAAAAATACTTGTAAAGGACATTTTCGTTAATGAAATGGCATAGACGGGTATTTTATAAACTGTTGCATTAGGCTATTTTAGTTCCGCAAAAACGATTGAAAATTAAATTAAATAAATAAAGTAGTTTTTTCGCCTTAAAGCTCTTGTCTTTCGGCCATTTTTTAGAATTTTGCGGACTATTTAAGAAAACACCATATGAATATTTTGGTCTGTATATCCTCCGTACCGGACACAACCTCAAAAATTTCCTTTTCAGACAACGACACCAAATTTGTTAGTGCTGGAATTACGTATATCATTGGTCCTTATGATGATTATGCGTTGGCAAGAGCCATCGAGTTAAAGGAGGCCGCCGGAAGCGGAAATGTTACAGTGATCCATGTTGGAGAAGCTGATAGCGAACCCGTAATCAGAAAAGCCCTTGCTATAGGTGCAGACGATGCAGTAAGAATCAATGCAAAAGCTACGGATGGGTATTTTGTTGCAGAACAAATTGCCAATTATGCCAAAAGCAAAAACTTTGATCTCATTCTAATGGGAAGAGAATCCATTGATTACAATTCAGGTTTGGTTCATGGATTGGTAGGTGAATTGTTAAACATGCCTAGCATCTCTCCGGTGATGAAACTCGAAGTCAATGGCAATGAGGCCACAATGGACAGAGAAATAGAAGGAGGAAAAGAAACGGTAAAGGCAAATCTGCCTTTGGTGTTGGGATGCCAGGAACCTATTGCAGAATGGAAAATTCCTTCCATGAGGGGAATTATGAGTGCCAGAACCAAGCCCTTGAATGTTGTAGAACCTTCAATAAAAGAATCTGGAATCAGCTTTTCCAAATATGAGCTTCCTGCCCCAAGAACAAATTGTAAAATGATTTCTGATTCTAATATTGGCGAATTGGTAACTTTGTTAAAAACAGAGTCCAAAGTGATTTAATAAAACTATTCATTTCAAATTAAAAATTTTCAAATGTCAGTATTGATATTTCTGGAATCTGCGGATTCTCAAATTAAAAAATCATCTTTAGAAGCCCTGGTATATGGGCGAAACATAGCTGCACAATCTGGAGGTTCAGTTTTTGCTCTGGTTGTTGGCGAGGCTTCCAATCTTTCTTTAGCAGGAAATTTTGGTGCCCAAAAAGTATTTCAAATAAAAGATTCGAGGTTTGATCAACCAGACGCCCAAGCTTTTGCTGAAGCCATTGCCGATGTTTCAAATCAAAATGGTGTAAACACTGTGGTGTTGGCCAAGTCCTCTTTAACAGATTCAATAACAGCTAAGCTCGCTTTTATTTTACAGGCAACAGCTGCTACCAATGTGGTTTCATTGCCTGATTTTAGCAAAGGATTTGAAGTAAAAAGAAGTATTTTCACAGGCAAGGCTTTTGAACTGGTCAATATCACCTCCTCAAAAAAGGTTGTTTCTATCAAAAAGAATGCTGTAGAAGTTTCTGAAGCGCAGGCAGCCGGAGAAGTAGTACCATTTACTCCCAATTTATCCTCAAAAGCTTTTTCTATTAAATCCATTTCAAATGAGAAAACAACCGGCGAGGTTCTTTTGTCAGATGCAGAAATTGTAGTAAGTGGAGGAAGAGGACTGAAAGGACCTGAAAACTGGGGACTTATAACCGATATGGCTAAAGTTCTTGGTGCAGCAACCGGCTGTTCAAAACCAGTTTCCGATTTACATTGGAGACCCCATCACGAACATGTGGGACAAACAGGAATTAAAGTTAGTCCGAACTTGTATTTTGCAGTAGGCATTTCAGGAGCCATTCAGCATGTTGCAGGCATAAGCAGCAGCAAGGTGATTGTAGCCATTAATAAAGATGCGGATGCGCCTATTTTTAAAGTAGCTACCTACGGAATTGTCGGTGATGCTTTTGAAATATTACCAAAATTAACGGCAGCACTTAAAGCTGTCCAATAAATTTTCAATTCATCCTGAAAGAAAAAATCCGGGAATTAATGAATTGAAAACAAACTTATAGTTGAAACTTGTTTATTTCGCATTGTGCAAAAAATAAAATTAGAAATTCTAGGTCTTAGCGCCAGCCAATCGCAATCGAATTCTTTTGCTTTGGTATTAGGCGAGGAAACCGGATATCGTCGACTTCCCATTATTATTGGAATGTTTGAAGCCCAGGCAATTGCCATTGAAATTGAAAAAATAATACCAAACAGGCCTATGACACACGACCTGTTTAAATCTTTTGCTCAATTTTTTGATTTTGAGATCGAGGAAATAATCATTTCAGACCTGAGGGAGGGTGTATTTTTTTCCAAAATAGTTTGCACAGACGGATTAAAAAAAGTGGAGATAGATGCCAGACCTTCCGATGCCATTGCCATTGGATTGAGGTTTGGAGTCAGCATTTATACCTATGAAAATATCCTAAGTGAAGCAGGAATTGTCCTTTCTGATTTTTTAGAAGAAGAGGAAGCATTTGAAGATAAAATACCTTCTCCAATGCCTGGAAAGAAAAGTAAGGATTGGATGAAAGATGTCAACACCGAACAACTTAGGGTTCTTCTTGAGGAGGCATTAGGAAATGAAGACTATGAAAAAGCGGCGCAAATCCGCGATGAGTTGAATAAGAGAAATTGAAGTTTTAAGCTATTTTTGCCAATTGTTAAATTTTTTAAATCGGGGTTAAGCCCCGATTTATTATTTAGGCCTGTTTAGAATTTTGTTTCTAATTTGTAACCAGCAAAAAAAAATTTTATGAGAAACTCATACAGAATCCAAATTAAATCACTGATTTTCAGTGGTATATTATTAATTTCAGGCAACATAATGGCCCAAAAGCCTTGCAAAGTTGCAATGAGCCAAACCATTTTTAATCAATACAAATCGGCCATTGAAAGTGAAAGTTTTTCAGCCAACAAAATGGAAATGGCCAAGCAAGCATCTAAGTGTTTTACTGTAGCTCAAATTAAGACAGTCCTTGATATTTTCAGTTTTGAAAACGACAAATTAGATTTTGCAAAATGGGCCTATTCAAGGTGCACAGACAAAGACAACTATTTTACGGTAAATGCTTCTTTAACCTATTCATCTTCAAAATCTGAGCTGACAAAATATATTAACCAACAACCAGGGGAACAAGAAGAGGTTGCAGTGGACACCGAAACAGAAACAAATGATCCACCACCTGTAAAACCAAAAACAGACAGGTTGGCTCCGAAAAAAACTACCCCAAAGCTGCCTGAAAAAAATGACCTTGCTGATTGGGAAAAAGAAAATCAGAAGGCAATGGACATGTATAATGAATCATTTAAAAATGCCCAAAAGCAAATGAATTCATTTTTTGTGATGACCATTGGAAATGAAGATAGCCAGATTGACAATTCTAACGACATTCACAAACCAGATGAAGATGAATCTTCTTTACCTTCAAAGGCTCCAAGAATTGTAATCGTGGAACCAGAAATTGACAATGAGAACAATTTTACGGCAAAAGTAAAAACCAAAAAGACAAAGGTTTCTGGAGTAATAAGCTCAACTGTAGGAATTTATGAAGTTTTCATAAATGAAACAGAGGCTATCTTAAACCAAAAAGGTGAATTTTTTGGGGATATTTTACTTGCCCCGGGAGTAAATCAAATTGAGATAAAGGCGAAAGACACCAAAGGACAAGTTGCCAAAATTGGATTTAAGATCCAGAGAGAATTGGAAGAGAAAGCACCTTCCGAAAAAACTGAACCCATTAAAAAAGAAGACCCAACACCAGCCCCTTTTAATTTTATTTCCGAGGTAGACAAAGACATTCCAAAACTGAAAAATTCTAATAAAGATGCCATTGCAGTTGTAATCGGGAATGCCAAATACTCAAAAGCAAAACCCGTAGATTATGCAGTCAATGATGCAAGGTCGATGAAAAACTACCTTGTCAATATGTTGGGATTTAAGGAAGGCAATATTCTATATTATGAAAATGCCACGCTAGGTGACTTTAATACGGTTTTCGGAACAAAAGGAAATATCAAAGGCAAACTTTTCAACAACATAAAGCAAGGAGTTTCGGATGTGGTTATTTTCTATTCCGGCCATGGAGCACCTGGCTTAAAGGACAGTAAAGCATATTTTGTACCAGTAGAATCCGACCCAAACTATATGGAAAATAGCGGTTATCCAGTTGATGTTTTATACGAAAATCTTAAAAAGTTACCGGCAAAATCTATAACCTTCTTTTCAGATGCTTGTTTTTCAGGTGCCGATGTATTTGAGAAAATATCGCCCATGGTTATCAGGGCTAAAGAACCCATAAAAGATGGCCTGAAAAATACCAGCCTCATCAACTCATGCACTGGAACAGAAGTCAGTTGTTGGCAAAATGAAGAACAGCACGGCTTGTTTACCTTTTATCTGTTAAAAGCGATGAAGGACTACCAGACCACCGATGCAAACAAGGACAAGCAGATCAGCCTTGAAGAAGTTTTCAAAGTTGTTTCAGACAACAATGAAGGGGTTCCTTATTATGCCAGGAGGCAATATGGCTTAACACAAACACCAGTTTTACAAGGAACTAAGTCAAAAATTCTCTTCAAATATTAAAATCCTCGCTCCCAAAAACGGAGTAAACCAGATGCAGGAAAAATTATCAACCACATTTCAAATTGTCGACCTTAATGCTCAATACCAACGGTTAAAACCAGAAATTGATTCCGCCATATTTAAAGTCCTGGAGGATGCCAATTTTATCAATGGAGAACCCGTAAAAACCTTTTCAAAAGAAATAGCAGAGTTTGTTGAAAGTCCATATTTCATTCCTTGTGCCAATGGTACAGATGCGCTTCAAATTGCATACATGGCCTTAGGCCTTGAACCGGGAGACGAAGTAATATTACCAGCTTTCAATTATGTAGCAACAGCAGAAGCTGCGGCTCTTTTAAAATTAAAACCTGTTTTTGTCGATTGCCAGGCAGATACTTTTAATATAGACCCCAACCAAATTGAAGGTGCCATAACGCCAAAAACCAGGGCCATTGTAGCTGTTCATTTATTTGGCCAAAGTTGTGATATGGAAGCCATTATGGAAATTGCAGAGAAACACAATCTATTTGTAATTGAAGACAATGCCCAGGCAATTGGTTCTAAAATATCCACAGGAAAATATGCCGAAAGAAAATCAGGTACCATTGGCCATATTGGAACCACTAGTTTTTTTCCATCAAAGAATCTTGGTTGTATGGGAGACGGAGGAGGCCTCTTTACCAATGACGCTGTCTTGAAGGATGTCATCCAAAAAATAGCCAATCATGGCCAGCAATTTAAGTATCAATATGAATCTATTGGAATAAACTCCAGATTAGATACAATTCAGGCAGCTATCCTATCGGTAAAAATAAAACACCTCAATTCCTTTACAGAAAACAGGCAGAAAGCAGCAGAAGCCTACGATTTGCACCTGGGTCAATTGCCAGAATTGCAAATTCCGGCCAGAACAAAATATTCTTCCCATGTGTTTCATCAATATACTATTAAGTTGTCTTCTGAAAAGGTTAGAGATGGACTGAAATCTTATTTAAATGACAAAGGAATCCAATCCATGATTTACTATCCAAAGCCATTGCATTTACAGCCTGGCTACTTGTATTTGGGATACAATAATGAAAGCTTTCCGGTTTCAAGCCTTTTAAGTCAACAGGTTTTATCCTTGCCTATGCATAGCGAACTAACAAAATCCATGGTTGAAACCATAAGCGGGACGGTCTCAGCATTTATGGAAAATCTATAATTGGGATAATATTCAAAAATCTATACATGCTGGAACACATCGAATACACGCTTTTAAAACCTGAAGCGACACAGCTGGATTTTGAAAATCACATAGAGAGAGGGGTAAAATCGGGAGTTTTTGGAATTTGCCTCCCACCCTATTGGGTAAAAATGGCAAAAAGAAATATTGACAAAACCAGCAATTTAAAGATAGTTACTGTAGCTGGATTTCCGTTTGGCTACCAAAAATCTAAGGTAAAGCTGAATGATGTTTCAGACTCAATTGAAGACGGGGCCCATGAAGTAGATATTGTGATGAATGTTTCTGCATTTAAAACGGGAATGATCACATGGGTAAAACCAGAAATAGCCAAAGCTTCAGAGCTCTGTCACTCGGCTAATGTTTTATTAAAAGTGATTATCGAGACAGGTTATCTATCAGAAAAGGAAATTATAGAAGCCAGCAAAATGTGTTTAGATGCCGGTTCTGATTTCGTTAAAACAAGTACGGGTTACACACCTGAAGGAGCTTCAGTTAAAAATATTTCACTAATCAGGCAAACCGTAGGAAATCAATGCGGAATCAAAGCCTCCGGTGGAATTAAATCAAAGGAATTTGCCTTAGAACTGATAGAGGCCGGTGCAGATAGAATCGGAACCTCTTCTTTGCCAGAGGTATTTATTTAATTCCAGACTATTTGGAAACAACAACCCTTGCGCTCCAGGGACCTCTTTCGTTTACTCCAAAGAGAAAATAGTACCCTGCTTTTAGCGAAGATGCATCGGCCACCATCCCACTTCCATCATACCGGTAAGTCAAATCAACATTTTGACCTAACATATTCATGGTTTCAATTTTCCCACCAGTTACATTGACACGAATGGTTTGGCTGTAAACATCATAAGAAGCTGGAACTGACGGAACATTTTTTGGAGCACCTCCTCCTGGAGTAACTGACGCAACACCAAAAAGATATTTAACATCGTAGCAAATTTTGTCTGAAGCATTATCCGCATTGATAAAACAATATCTAATTCTCGATTCTGTTTCGCCACCGCTGGGATCAACGTAGCCCTTGAAGGTATTATTTTCTTCCTGAGGTGCCAATACAATCGTATCAGGAGATTCATCAGTACCTGGGCCGTAGCAATTAATTCCCCAACAAAAATAATTTATATGGTTGGTGCCTAAGCTTAAAATCTCGCGGGTTACCAACATTCTAAGATTTGAAGAGGAGACATTTTTTACCTTAGATTCAGAATCTCTAAGCTGGTAAGGGTCTGCTTCAGCAACCATCGTATCACCCCTTGTCAAAGTAAAACTCTGAGCGTAAGATTGTTGAAGTATAAAGAAAGAAAGAAATAGACCGAGTAATACTTTAAACATAGGCGGTTAACGATTTGCAACAGTAAAAATAACACTATTACCAACAAAAAAAATAAAAAATTATTATTTGAATTCTTTCAATTCTTGTTGAACCTCCTTTAAAATTTATTGTCAAAATTAATACGCTTTTTTTTTCGGCCCTCAACAAAGGAAAAGGCCGACTTAAAAAGTCGGCCTTTTCTGATCATTAACTAAACCTTTTTCAATAATGCTAACTTCGAATTTTAAATTTCTCTGTTGCATTATCCAAAAACCACGGGTCAAAAGTGGGGGCTTCCAGCCAATGTTTAGCTAGCAAAACCAGGCATTTATCACATAGGTATTCACTGACCTGTTTATGTGGAAATTGTCTTTTTTTTAGAAAAAAACTGCACTATTTGCCTATATTCCACGGAAAAACACCTCCGGTATGAATCAAAAGAATCTTGTTTCCATCTTCGAAATGTCCTTTTTGTATTAAATCTGACACGGCGAAAAATGCCTTACCTGAATAAATCGGTTCAATAGGAAACCCTTTTTCTTCTAAAACCATCGTACAAAAAGTACTTAATGCCAGATTCTTTTTTGCATAACCGCCAAAATGATAGTCAGAATTCCATTCAGGAGAATTATACGTTCTCTTACTGGCTAATGAAAGTAATGAATCCAGCTCTTTCTCCAAATAACCACTTGCTTTTATGACCTCTATTCCTATAATTTTCTTTGAGGCGGGCAAATAGCTGGCAAAGCCGGAAATAGTACCTGCTGTGGCAGTTGGAAGGACGATAACATCAAAATCAAACTGATTGAGAATTTGCTTTGCCCATTTTTCAATTTCTTCAACCATTTCAAATGACGTGCCACCTTGAGGAACCCAAACAAATTCGGATAATTCAGGGTCGGAATCCACCAGACTTTTAAAATTGGATACTCTGAATTCAGCTCTTGTCATTTGCCTGATTTCAGCACCCCATTCTTTCATTTGTTTGATTGCCGGATTATCAATCCACTCTTCACTTGAACCCCTGACATAAAATATTGCCCTTTTTTGAGCAATCCGGGCCAAATAAGATAAAGCAATTAAATGATTGGAATACGGTCCACCAACAGAAACAAATCCAGGAAAATTTCCTTCCAGATTTTTCTTTGCAAAATGTCTTAGTTTATACCATTTGTTTCCTTGGATCCAGGGATGAACCAAATCAGACCTTAAAACAGAAACCTGAATTGACCTCTTTTCAAATTCCGGGTCTTGCCAATTCTGAAAAATAAGCTCCGGTTCTTCAAATAAAAAAAACTTTTCCATCAATTTAAAGGTCAATTTACTGTAGCCAAATTCATAAATGCATATTAGTTTGCGAGACTGAAATGGAACATTCCAACACTACTTATTCTGAAGATGCAATAAGCACTTTAGCACTTTCATTTTTGCCAGGAATTGGAAACATTCTTGTAAAACAACTCATTGCTTATATGGGTTCGCCTTCTGAAGCCCTGAATGCACCAAGGAGAAATTTGGAAAAAATCCCGGGAATCGGAAAAAATCTAATCCAAAATATTGAATTTGAAAGGGAAAGTTGTTTTAAAAAAGCCAAAAATGAACTCATTTCGCTTGAAAAGGAAGGAGGTTTCATGGTATATTATCTTGAAAAGGGATTTCCATCGAGGTTAAAATCAATACCAGATTGCCCACCCATACTTTTTGGGAAAGGACTTTTCACTTTTGAAAATCCGATAACACTAGCCATTGTAGGAACAAGACAATCTACAAACTATGGTAAAAAGGCTATTGATGCATTTCTAGAAGAGCTAGCGCCATATCAACCTGTAATAGTGAGCGGACTTGCCTATGGAATTGATATTTATGCCCACAAAACTGCACTTCAGCTAGAACTGGAAACATGGGGAGTGATGGCAACCGGGATTGATAGTATTTATCCTTCGACACATAAGGCCACAGCCATTCAAATGGAAACAAAAGGAGGAATTCTGACAGAAAACATTATAAAATCAAAACCGGATGCACCAAAGTTTCCTGCCAGAAATCGGATAATAGCCGGACTATCCGATGCCATTTGGGTGGTAGAAGCCATGGAGAAAGGAGGGGCCCAAATCACAGCCAGACTGGCTGTTGATTATTTTCGGGATGTTTTTGCATTACCCGGAAATTTTAATCAAAAAGCATCCGTTGGATGTAACAATCTGATACAGAAAAACATTGCGGGAGTCGTCACATCTGGCACCCAACTGGCGGAAAGCATGGGTTGGGAACTGCCTTCAACGGAAACCAAAAAGCCAAAAGCTTATCAAAGACCAGAAAACTTAAGCAATGAAGACAACCAAATATTGGATCTTCTTTTGATTACCGGTGAAATTCAGATCGATGAGATTTCCTGGAGGACACAGATTCCGGTAAACCAACTTGCCAGTAAATTATTAAATCTTGAATTTGGAGGATTGGTAAAATCTTTACCCGGTAAACGGTTTGGAATTAATAAATAAAAAATTAGAAAACGCATATCTTCAACTCCTGTTAAGGCATAAACTTGAAAGAAAATTTTTATCAGATTCTAGGTGTTGGAATAAAAGCAAATGCTGATGAAATAAAGTCAGCCTATAAAAAACTCGCCCGGGAAAATCACCCTGATGTTAACCAAGGCTCAAAAGTCCATGAGGAGAAATTTAAGATTATTCTCGAAGCGTACCAAACCCTTTCAGACCCAAGAAAAAAAGATCTTTATGATGTAAAGCTGTTTTATAAACATATTCTCAAACCAGGAAACCCGGATCCAATTTACAAAGATGTTCCCAAAACCAGAAGGCAAAAGGAGGAGGAGGATTATAAAAAAAGGAGACCAGACAGAGAAGCTTACAGAGAATATACCGGACCACCCATAAGCAAAAAGCTAAACATGCATTCCATAGCAATAACACTATTGGTTTTTGCCACGGCTGCTATGGGATTTCTTTGGTTTGGCGAAATAATGAATCATATAACAGCAAAAGAACACCTTGAACAAGGAGATTATGCAACAGCCCTGGAATTTGACAACGAATACGGGGAAGCCTATTTTGCCAGATTTAAGGCAAGAAAACCCTATACCCGGAATCAAAAAATTTTGTTGATGGATTTGAATTCTGCCATCCGGTATTCAGATGAGCAATATGCTGAAATGTATCTGGAAAGGGCCAAAGTATATTTCAAACTGGATAGTATTGGAAGATCCATTTCTGATTTTCTGACCGCCAAAACCATCAATAAGAATTGTGATACAGCCTTTTTTGCTTTGGCAGAACTCAATGCCTATTACCTGAATCAACCAAAGGTTGCTCTTAGTTATTACGATTCTACCCTTCAAATTTCTCCAAACAGCTATGATGCTTTGTTTGGAAAGGCATATATGCTTTACAGATTAAAAAGATTCCAATCTGCCATTCAACAATTTGATGTTTGTTTTTCAAATTCAAGAACGGATAAAAGACTGTTTTTTTACAGGGGTTCCGCAAGATTGGCACTTGGCGATTCTTCAAATGCATGTGCCGACCTCGACCAATCCTTAACAATGGGAATGGAAGAAGCAAAACCTTTGGTGGACATGTATTGTCTTAAAAAATTCTAGAAATCCTGTTCAAAAACGTATTTCCAACCTTCCTGAGCTTTTATTTTTTAGCATAAAAAAACCTCCTGAAAACTCAGAAGGTTTCTTATTAGTTCAGCAAACTGGTTTACATCATTTCTACCTTCACTTTTTTGCCTCTAATCTGATTCCCAGCCATTGCCTGAACAATCTGTGTTGCAAGAACTGCAGGAACATCAACGTATGTGTATTTTTCTTCAATTCCAATATAACCAAGGCGCTTTCCACTTACATTGGCTTCAGAAGCAATAGCACCAACTAAATCAGAAGGCCTGATTTGTGCATTCCGGCCAATGTTAAATTTGATTTTCACCATCTTTTCAGTGTCTTTTCTTGAAATGCCATGACCCGTTCCCGGAGGTCGTCCCCGACCTGGTCTTCTGTCAGAACCCTGACTATCATCAAATCTTGGCCTTCCATCTCTCCTGTCTGAAGATGGCGCTCTTTCTCTTTCCCTATTCAATTTATCCAACAAAGGATCCTGACCATCCAGAACTGGCTTAATGTTTTTTCCAATCATGTAAGCAAGCATTTGCTTAACATCATGTCCTTCGCTTTCCAGTTGGTCAACAAGGGTTATCCATTGTTGATTCTCCTCATCCGGGGCATTGGTTTTCAAGCTTTCCAGAAAATCTGATTGGTGCTTGTAAGCGATGGATTGAAGAGAAGGTACTTTTTCTTTGGTCATTGCCTCTCCGGTAAACCTTTCAATCATTTTCATTTGTCTGAAATCTGATTTCATAGCCAGGGCAAAAGAATGACCGGATTTGCCGGCTCTTCCTGTCCTTCCAATCCTGTGGACATAAAATTCAATATCTCTGGGAATATCAACATTGAAGACTGCTTCGACATTACTCACATCGATACCTCTTGCGGCTACATCGGTTGCAACAAGAAGCGGAACTTGTCCGTTCTTGAACTTACGCATAACGCTTGTTCGTTGGAGCTGCGCCATATCGCCATGGATGGCTTCGGCCATGTAACCCTTTTCTGCCAGTTGTTGTACAAATTTATCGGTTCCAAGTTTGGTATTGCAAAAAGCCATGCTCCTTTCAAAACCATAAAAATTGATTAACCTTAAAACAACTTCTGCCTTGTCCTCAGGGTGAACATCCAGATATAACTGTTTAATATCCGGCTTATTAGCCAAAGACTTTTCAATTTCAATTGGCTGATATTTACCAAGATACTGATTGGCGATCTGGCGAATTGCCTTCGACATTGTAGCAGAAAACAAAGCGATTTGTGGCTTTGTTTCTACATAATCAAGGATCAATCTTATGTCTTCCTCAAAACCCATACTCAGCATTTCATCTGCCTCGTCCAGAACGATATACTTTAAATTTTCGACTTTTAAAGTTTTCCTTTTGAGGTGATCGATTATCCTCCCTGGCGTGCCAATAACAATTTGGCTACCTTGCTTTAAAGACTTAATTTGTCTTTCCATGGATTCCCCACCATAAACTGCGGTAGTGTACAATCCATTACTAACTCTGGTAAACTTCTTGATTTCAGTAGCTACCTGATTGGCTAGTTCCCTTGTTGGACATAAAACCAATGCCTGCGTGTCCAAAGAATCAGAATCCACATTTTCCAGCATTGGCAAGCCATAAGCCAGGGTTTTCCCTGAACCTGTTGCGGCAAGACCTAAAATATTCTGTCCTTGAAGAAGGGCTGGAATGGCTTGTGATTGGATTGGAGTTGGTTGAGTAATCTGTTGTTGCTCAAGGATCTGTATGTACTCTTCAGACAGACCAAGCTCATTAAAATTTTGTAACATTTAAACCAGTTTTACCGAAAACACTGGTAAAACTGTCGCAAAGGTAGGCTTTTTTTAGCTGCTAACCGAATTGATTGGAATAAAAGATAATCAATATCAATTAGTTAACCGAAATGGTATCGAACAGATTCCGAAAAATTACGAGATTTTCTTTCACTTTTTGAGACCTGGTAAGGAATGTATCGAACTCTGATTTGAGTTCCTGTTCCTTATCATTCTGGCTTTTCCTTATGTTTTTTCCAAACAATGATGTTTTCACCATATTCCATTCTTTGATGTCAGAATCAAGTGCAACGATTGCTTTGTTGATTCTGTCAATGGCTTCATCGAGCGTCGTGTATCTGTTCATGGCCGTAGTTTTTTTGTTGCACTTATTGGATGTAAAAGAATATAAGGTTTACTGCTTAACTTTATTTAGCATGAACTATTTAGTACGAAGCAAGTTTTAAACTAATTCGCTTATTTCGGACCTTGTAATTAGGCTTTCAAATTCGGACCTTGTATTTGAACTTTCATTCTTTTGATTGAAAAACTGTAACCAACAGGTTTCACTGATTGAATTTGAAAAAGGTAATAGAAATATCAAAATATTAGATAAATGCCATCATTTTATAAAAGAAGTACTATTTCTGAATTAATGGATAATTTCAATATGCCGCAAAGTGAGTTAGATATCAACCTATTGGAGTTAGAAACAATCAATAAATGGTTGGGAGGATATGCCGTAAGTTTTAGTGGCTTTTCCGACCTGAATCTACCCAAAGGCAGAGAAATCACAGTGGCAGATATTGGCTGTGGAGGAGGCGATGGAATGATTTTTATTCAAAATTTCCTTAGGAAAAAAGGGATTCAAGCCAAAATGATTGGAGTAGATGCCAATCCTAAAGCAATTGCCTATGCAAAATTAAGATGCAAAGACCATCCTGACTTTGATTGGATTTGTTCCTCTTTCCAGGAAATTAAAGACCTGAATGCAGATGTGATCCACTGTTCTTTATTTGCCCATCACTTCTATGACCGTGACCTGATTGCATTGGCGAAATTGCTTCACACTTCTAAAATCGGATTTATTGTCAACGACCTACATAGACATTGGCTTGCCTACCATTCAATTTCAATTTTAACCCGCTTGTTTTCTAAAAGTTATCTGGTCAGGAACGATGCCAGATTGAGTGTGGCAAAAGGATTTTCAAAAGCCGAAATAGAAGCCACATTTTTCAAACCCACTTTGACTTCATTTTTTGCAAAATGGAAATGGGCTTTCCGCTGGCAAGTTGTTGGTAAGATCTAGTCCTTAGAAATTAAGATTTTACATCAATCAGAAATACCTTTGAAAAATCAAATCCAGTAATGTCAATAAAAACAGAAGTAGCCATAATTGGAGGTGGGCTGGCAGGACTAACAGCGGCAATTGTTATCCGGAGAATGGGTTTTTCGGTAGTTCTGATTGAGAAAAAAAAGTATCCCTTCCACAAAGTTTGTGGAGAATATATTTCTCTGGAAGCAGAAGATATTTTGAATTGGCTTGGGTTACCGGTTAAGAATTGGAACCTACCCATCATAGATAATTTCAGAATTACCCACCCCCAGACCAAAGATTTCAGATCTAAACTTCCCTTGGGAGGACTAGGAATAAGCCGATTTAAATTAGATGATCATTTAAAGAAATTAGCTGAAATTGAAGGGGTTATGGTGTATGAAAACAGTAAAGTAAACCAGGTTACAAATGGCGAAAAAAGCCACATTCTTGATGTTTTCTCCACTGAAACCTTCCAAATAGAAAGTGATGTTGTATTGGGTGCATTTGGAAGAAATAAACCTCATTTCGCCACTTCAGAAACAGAAAAACAAACGCCTCAAAAAGGATTTATTGGTGCTAAAATGCACATTCAGGCCGACTTGCCTAAAAATCTGATTGAACTTCATCATTTTTCCGGGGGCTATTGTGGCATTTCAGCCATAGAAAACGACCTTTTTTGTATTTGTTATCTTATCGATTCTCAAATTGTAAAAGAAAATAAAGGAGATTTTCAAAAAGTAGAAACTTCAGTTTTATCTAGAAACAGAAATCTGGACCACTATTTTTCGGATTTTGAGAAGAGAACAGAAAGGGTCTCCACAGCTGGCGTTTATTTTTCACCACGTCCAATTTCCAACAACGGGATTTTATTTTTAGGAGACTCAGCAGGAATGATTCCGCCCCTTGCGGGTAATGGTATGAGTATGGCTATACATTCAGCGGTTCTTGCTTCCGAGGTGGTTAAACAGTTTTTACTGGGTAAAATCAACAAACAGGAAATGGTCAAAAACTATGAATCAAGCTGGAATTCGGCCTTTAAAAACCGGTTGAAAATGGCCAGAACACTTCAAAATATAATGCAAATTGATTTTGCCACCCGATTAAGTCTTGATGTTTTCAATCTGGCACCTTCTCTTTTTAAATTGGCCGCCCGAAGTACGCATGGAATTCAAATTCCCGTTCCTAAAATCTTGTAATGCTATTTCTAACTTTCAATTTGGCAACCATTTCACTCTTAAAGCCGGAATTGTCTTTGGGAAATTTCTGTCTGTTACCAGGCATGTATTGCATATCTAGGTTTTTAAATTCCAGATGGTTAGCCATCTTTTCTATCGGGTATAGCCTCTCACAAAGAAGTCCTAACGACAAATCCTGGAGACACAATTACCGTTCTGCCAGATTACCATTTTGTCCATTTCGAGCCGACAAATAATGGTAAAAGAATTTTGGTTAAATTTGCAGGGCAATATGAAAAACTAACCAGATCGAAAAAGATTTGAGGTTAAAAACAACCAGATTAATCTAAAAACAAGTTTGAATTCCAGTTCTTCTTCACCTAAACGAATTGCTATTCTAGGCTCTACAGGCTCCATTGGAGTTCAAGCTCTGGAGGTAATAGAAAAAAACCCTGACCTCTTTTCAGTTGAAATATTAACCGCTGGAAACCAAGGAGATAAATTAATTCAACAGGCATTAAAGTTCAAACCCAATGCAGTTGTTATTGGAGATGAATCGCAATACCTGAAAGTTAAAGAGGCACTTTGGGCGGCAAATATCAAAGTTTATGCAGGGAAAAAAGCCCTTGCTTCGATTGTCGAGTCCAACGAAATTCAATTGGTTCTCAATGCTTTGGTTGGCTATTCGGGTCTGGAACCTACTTTGAGGGCAATTTCTTTTGGAATTCCCATTGCGCTTGCTAACAAGGAAACTCTGGTGGTTGCTGGTCAGTTGGTTAACCAGAAACTACAGGAAAAAAACGTGGCTATGATTCCGGTTGATTCGGAACATTCAGCCATTTTCCAGTGCCTGGTTGGTGAATATTCCAATCCGATTGAGTCCATTTATCTGACAGCTTCCGGAGGCCCATTCAGAGGAAAATCGAAGGAAGATTTAAGAAATGTTACTGTCCAGCAGGCACTTAAACATCCAAATTGGAGCATGGGCTCAAAAATAACCATTGATTCAGCAACACTGATGAACAAAGGTTTTGAAGTAATTGAAGCCAAATGGCTTTTTGGATTAACACCTGATCAAATCAAAGTAATCGTTCACCCACAATCGATCATTCATTCTATTGTGCAATTTAATGATGGCTCAATGAAAGCCCAGATGGGATTGCCCGACATGAAATTGCCCATCCAATATGCCATGGGTTACCCAGACCGGATTCAATCCGATTTTCCAAGATTTGATTTTATGAAATATCCTCAGCTGACCTTTGAGGAGCCGGATAGAAAAACATTTGAATGCCTGGACCTGGCCTATCAAACAATGGATTTAGGTGGAAATGCCGCTTGTCGATTAAATGCTGCCAATGAAATAGCTGTAGAGGCCTTTCTAAAAGAAAAAATCCAATTTCTTGAGATTCCTGAACTTTTGGCCTTTTGTTTGCAGAATGGTTTTCATATCGCAAACCCCCAATATCAGGACTATGTTCAGTCTGATTCTGAAACCAGAATATTGGCAGAAAATTGGATAAAAAATAAATAAGCAACTTAAATAAGCATCTCACTCTCAGGTATATGGATATTTTAATTATGATTGGCCAGCTGGTATTGGCCTTGTCGATTCTGGTAGGCTTGCATGAAGCCGGACACATGCTGACAGCTAAATATTTTGGCATGAAGGTCAGCAAGTTTTTTATTGGGTTCCCTCCTACCCTGTTTTCTAAAACCTATGGGGAGACTGAATATGGGATTGGCGCCATTCCGTTGGGTGGTTTTGTAAAAATTGAAGGGATGGTGGATGAGTCGCTGGATACCCAAAACTTAAGTGCAGAACCAGAACCCTGGGAGTTCAGGGCCAAGCCGGCCTGGCAAAGACTTATTGTGATGCTGGGCGGAATTATTGTCAATTTCTTTCTTGGGATTATTATTTTTATTGGACTGGTCTGGATTAATGGAGAACATTTTTTACCCATCTCAGAAGTAAAATATGGCATTGTTGCCCATGAATTGGGTAAGGAAATGGGTCTGAAGGATGGCGATAGAATCATCAAAGTAAATGGAAATACCATTGAAAAATTTGATGAGACACTTTCACCAGATGTTCTTTTAAACTCCAATTCATTTTACACGATTGAACGAGGTGGTCAGATATTAGACATCAAAATACCCACAGATTTACTTGAAAAACTAAGTGACAGAAAAGCCAGAAAGCGCTTGTTTTCTCCAGCTGCCCCATTTGAAGTTCAGAAAGTAATAACAGGAATGCCCGGAGAAAAAGCTGGCCTTAAAGAAGGCGATAAAATTATGGGAATCAATGATATAGGAGTTCTATACTTTCAACAACTTCAGGATTTGTTAAAAACCATGAAAGGAAAAAACGTGACCCTTCATGTTCAGAGAAAGGATGAGTTATTGCATTTGCCAATGGAAATTACGAAAGATGGCACCATTGGATTTCAACCAAAATTATTGTTGAAAGAAGGAACGACAACCTTCTCTTTTTTTCAATCTATACCCAAAGGGGCCAATATGGCAATTGAAATCCTTGACATGAATATTTCCGGATTTGGAAAGATTTTCAAAGGTGAAGTTTCTGCGTCCAATGCTGTTAGTGGTCCAATCGGGATTGCCCAGGACATGTTTGGTGGTCATTTTAACTGGACCAATTTTTGGACCAATACTGCCATGCTATCGCTGATTTTGGCTTTTATGAATCTGCTGCCAATTCCTGCACTGGATGGCGGACATTCCGTTTTGCTTTTATATGAAATGATTTCAAGAAGAAAGCCATCATTAATGTTTATGGAATGGGCCCAAAAAATCGGAATGGCCATCGTGTTGGGATTGATGGTTTTTGCCATTTTTAATGATGTTTTTAAGCGGCTTTTTTAAAACCCTAAAATAAAGTCTGCCCGCAATTTTTGGAAACGGAAAAAGACGGAATTCAGGCATACTATGCCAGTGGCAGGGAAGATTGGAGAAACTGGCTTTTGGAAAACCATGCCAAGTCTGTTTCCGTTTGGTTAATTATCTATAAAAAAGACAGCGGGATTCCTTCTTTGAGCTATGATGAAGCCGTTGAAGAAGCCCTTTTTTTTGGCTGGATCGACAGTATTGCAAACAAAAGAGATGACAAAAGTTTTTATCTTTTTTTCGCAAAACGAAAACCCAAAAGCAATTGGTCGGCCTTAAATAAAAACAGGGTTAAAAAACTTTTGGTAGCCGGAAAAATGCATCCTTCGGGTCAGCTTATGATTGACCTTGCAATAAAAACCGGCACCTGGGATGCTTTAACCCAGATTGGTTATTAGGACTTCGTTATGAGATGAAAAAAAAAAAAAAATCAGCACCTTTTATTCGAAATTCGTAGCAGCGCTACGGATACAGAAGAAAAGGTGACGAAGTTTCTGATTTGAAGCAGTTTAGCATCGGAATAGAATTCCTAATGACTATTCTGGGTTTAAATGATGTTGAGGATTTGATTCTGCCATAGGATTTACAAATTGCTTTTAGCCAAAACCAGATGGCATTTGAAAACTTCCAAGGATTTCCAAAATCGGTCAAAAGAGGAATTCTGGAATGGATTCTAAATGCCAAAAGGCCAGAAACCAGACAAAAACGAATAGAAAAAACTGTGCTGGATTCAGCCTCAAATATCCGGACGCTATTTCAACCCAAAAAATGAACTATAAGTTTATTTCACGATGGTCTGTTCTCTTCCGGGTCCAGTAGAAATAAAGGAAATCGGAACTCCCAGTTTTTCTTCTATGAACAAACAATACGATTTAAAATTGGAAGGCAAACTATCCCAGGAGTCGGCTGATGCCAGACCTTCCGGCCATCCAGCCAAGGTGTGCAAAATGGGCCTTGAAATATTCCTGGCCATATCATAATGTAACTCTTCAGAAACCTGGCCAGCTTCATTGTGGTAAGCTGTGCAAACTTTGACCTCATCAAAACAATCCAAAACATCGCCTTTCATTATCAACATTTCGGTTGTTCCATTGACCATATTGGCAAATTTCAACGCTGGCAAGTCCAGCCAGCCAGTCCGGCGTGGCCTACCTGTTGTAGAACCAAATTCCTGACCCGCCTTTCTGATTTTTTCACCCGTTTCATCATTGAGTTCAGTTGGAAATGGACCACTTCCAACCCTGGTGCAATAGGCTTTCGTTATTCCTATCACTTTCCTGATATGCCTTGGTGCAATTCCTAAACCCGTGCAAGCACCCGCAGCCGTTGTACTGCTTGATGTCACAAATGGATAACTACCAAAATCGATGTCAAGCATTGCCCCTTGCGCACCTTCAGCAAGGATGGATTGCCCTTTTTGAAGACAATCATTCAACAAATATTCGGTATTAACAACTTTAAAAGTCCTGATCTTTTCAAGGGACTCAAAAAACTGGGTTTCCATTTCATTCAATTCCTGTTGATCAAAACCTGAGCCATCAAGAAGGGAAATATGCGCTAATTTTAATGCCTCATATCTGGAGTCAAAATCTGCGCTCAGAATATCACCAAGACGCAATCCCTGCCTGGCAAACTTATCCTGATAGCTTGGGCCAATGCCTTTTAAAGTAGAACCAATTTTTTGTTCTCCTTTGGAGGCCTCGCTTGCCCTATCCAAGAGTTTGTGGGTTGGAATAATGATTTGCGTACGGTTAGAAAGAAATAAATTTTCCTTTACCTCTACATTTTTAACTTCAAGAGCCAATACTTCTTTTGCGAAAACTGCCGGGTCAAGCACAACTCCATTGCCAATCACATTGATGGTATCCGGCCTGAAAATTCCGGATGGAATCTGGTGCAATACATGCTTTTCGCCATTCATTACCAAGGTATGCCCAGCATTTGGACCTCCCTGAAATCTGGCTACAACCTTATACTTGGGAGCGATATAGTCAACAACTTTTCCCTTTCCTTCATCTCCCCACTGGAGACCTAATAAAACATCTATTGGCATTTATGATTTTCTATTCCTGACAAATAATTGAATTTCTACCTTTCACTATTTATGGTTTTTGGTCCTCTCCTATCTCAGCTTTCAAAGCTGCAAGTCTGGATTTTGCACCTGAAACGGTTTCTTTATCCTTTGCATTTTCGATGATTGAGTTCAAAGTTGCCTGCGCCTGGAAGTATTCCTTCTGTCCGACATAGTTATCAGACATTAAAAGAAAACCTTTGTTGTACCATTTGGGATAAGAAGAAAACCGGCTTTTCAAATCAAACAAGGCAGCAAGAGATTCATTGTATTTTTTTTGCTTGTAAAATACTTCGCCCACAAGATATTGAGCTTCAGCCCCATTGATGTCCTGTGCATTGTTTACAGTATTCAAAAGCTCATCGATTGCTTTCTCATAATCGCCTTTTCCGACATAAACTTTGGCTGCATAGAGCGATGCCTTATTGGCTACATCCTGTGCGAGGTTTTCCTTTTTTAACAAATCTGAGGACAAAATGGAAACCGTATCATACCTGCCCAATTGGTAATTATTTTCAATCAAACCCAAAGTTGCCAGATTAATGTCCTTATTCGATTTTACCACCCCATTCAAGAGATTGGAATATTGGTTGGCTGAAGCCTGAAAATTTCCACTGGCAAATTCTAGTTCACCAACACGGAACGAAGACCGTATAAACCAATTGCCACGACCTAAACCAATTATTTCTTTGTATAAAGTCAAAGCCTCAGGTTTTGAACCGCCCCTGTATTGAGATTCAGCCAGATAAAATTTAGCCTCGGTTACAAAGCTTGAGGTACCATAGTTCTTCAGATATTCCTGAAATCCAGAAATGGCTTTTGGATATTTCTGACTATTGTACAATGCTTTACAAGTCTCAAATTCAATACTTTCAAGTGCATCCGACTCTGGATTTGCCCTTTTGTATTTGCCAATATAGTCACTTAACTGATCTACCTCTCCGGTTTGAACCAAGGCTTCCTGTAAACCCAATATGGCCGAATTTGCTGTAGAATGATTGGGATAGGTATCAAGAATTTTCTTGAAATCACTGATTGCGGCCGGATATTCCTTCAGGTTGGAAGCAGAAATCCCCCTGTTTAAATAGCAAAACGGGATAACGGAACTTTCCGGCATGGTTTCCACGATATTGCTGTAACCCCGGATGGCGGCCTGGTAATTGGTGGATTCGAAATCCATTTGGGCCTTTTGGAAAAGTGCTTCATCAAAAAGTCTGGATCTGGAATACTTCTCAACCACCACCGAAAAATTGGTCCTTGCATTTTCAAAATCCTTCAAAACTGCATAAACCACTCCTTTCTGGTAAAATGCATAATCCATTTCAGAAGTTTTGGCATCCATTGCTTTGTCATAATTCCTTAAAGCGCCGGTATAATCTTTGGTTGCATACAAACAATCTGCATACCTCAGATAAGCATCGGGCAGATTATATCTTTGGGCACTTTTTTCAGAATCAGAAATAAAGTCTTTAAAATTCACCTGGGCTTTGGCATATTCCTTCTGGTTAAAAAGGGCATAACCCAAGCCATATTTAGATTTTGAAAAATAGGTTGTGGCTGCTGAACTCTCTATTTTCAGAACAGAACTATACTCAAGTACCGCTTTCGAAAACTGGCGATCCTTGCTATAACTTTCACCCAACCAATAATCAAATTTCACATCAAGCCTATCATAGATTTTTTGAAGGCCCTTCTTGGATACATCAATGCACTTTTGCCATATCT